>JAQTXE010000007.1:0-5075 GCA_028688935.1 Syntrophales bacterium | reverse complement strand
TAATTTGATGGAGCCCAGGTTGGGCCCCCGGTTGACCCATTGAAAGGCCCAGGACAGCTTCTCCAGTTCCAGGCCCCAGGCCTTCATGGCCAGGAGGATGGCGGCCGCGGCCAGGAGCGCGGTGAAGCCGCTGCGGGTCAGACTGTGAATCCTCTGGAGCATCTCCTCCCGCCTAGGGTAGCGCCGCCGGGCCCAGCCTTTCTCCGGATGCAGCAGATAGTGCAACCCCGCGTCCACCCCCAGCCACAGCAAGGCCAGAAACAAGAGGGCCAAGCCGGTGAAGGCGCCGGCCCCGGCCAGATAATCCGCCAGATTTTGGAAACCCAGGAGGTTGGCGATAATGATGGCGCTCAACAATAACAACACCAGGGCCTTGAGGGCGCGGATCACCCCCGGGTGCCTGAACCAGGCAGGCCCGGGCAGCTCCGGCAGCAGCCTTTCCAGATAACGCCTCCTCAGCAACCACGCAGCCCAGGCCAAGAGACCCACCCGATAGAAATGGGCCAGAAAATAGCGGCTGGCAGGGGCAAACCCCAGGGGCTGGGCGTAGGCCAGCACCCAGGCCCCTATAATCAGGTAGACCAGCACTAGCTGCAAATTTTTCCGGTAGAACCGGGCCGTGTCCTCATCCACCGGCAGGAGGCCGCCGGCTCCCTTGCCGGCAAAGGCCCTCTTGAGCCAATGGCGGCCCAGACGCAGGCCCGCCAGGGACAGCAGCAGATAAAAAAGCCCGCGCCAAGCCTCAATCTTCCATAATCCCAGGCTCCACCAAGCCAGCCCCGCCATAAGTATGGCCGCCAGCAGCAGGAGGTGGTCGCCCACGATCCGCCCCAGGCTGGCCAACGTCCGCAACCCCAAGGTATGGGCCCGGGTCTCCCAGACGGCCAGAGGAGGAGTAATCATCGCCGCCAGGCGGCGTGTGCCCCAGATCAGGAGGACCACCAGGGCCAGGAGGCCGATCAAGACCGCCAGATTCCTTTTAAAAATCGAGAGCAAGGCCCCGGACGCGGCCATTTCCTTGAGGCGCACGGTTAAGCGTTGGGGCATCTCCAGGAGAGTCCGGAACATCTGGTCCACCTGTTCCTTGAGGGAGACCGGTTTCTGACGTTTCAGCAATCCCGCCTTCCAGGCGACATCCTCATATTTTTGTAGATCGGCCCGCACCTCGGTCAGTAAGGCGTTTTCCTTGACCTGCAATTGCGCTTCCTTCTCCAGGCCGGCCAGCATTTGCCTGGCGGCCTGCCTGGTTAAGCCCGCGGCGCGCTGGTAGCGCTGCCAGGCCAGGCCCATTTTCTGGGACCGCCCCACGGGATGACGGGTGCTCCGGAGTTGAGCCACTTCCGCCTGGAGAGTTTCCTGGGTGTGTCTCCGGACCGCTTCCGCCTTTTGTAAGGCCTCCTTTTCTCTGACCAGCTCTTTGAGGCGTTTTTCCACCTGTTCTTGCCGCTGGGAATATTTCTTTAAGGCTCCCTCCGCCTCCCCCGGAGGCAGATTGGTCACCGTCAGGGAGGCCTTCAGCGCGGAGATAACGGCCTTGCTCTTCTGAAACTCCTTCTCCTGGCGGGCCATTCCCTTTTGCAAGGCTGCCGCCCGGGACTTCAGGCGCCCGGCCTCTTTCTCCAGGACTGCCGCACCTTCCCCCAGTATCCGGGGCAAGTCCTCCGGCAGATTCGCGGTCGCGGTGGTTAGTTTCGATTTTTCAGGTTGCTTCTGGGCTGAAGACGTTAAAGGGCATCCCCATAGCAAAAAGAACGTTAAAGATAGGGTCAATCCTAACCGGAAAAAACGGACAGGCATGCAACCTCCTGTTTGGTTCAAAGTTCAAGGTTCAAAGTATAAAGTTTTTTGAATAAGCCTTCTTGGTGCTTTTGCTGGGAAAAAGATTTTTCGTAGAATTAATTAGACGCAGGAGTAATATTAGCCTGGTTGCCGGTCACGGTTTAGATATTATGGGGATAAAAATTGATTGTCAATCTGTGGAACTTGGTGCGACTACCACCTATTACATTGATAATTAAGACTATTTCCTCTTTTTCTAAGCAACTTACTCCCGGGTCTGCGGCACATCCATAAATTACGACAGGCTTCAGGAAATCGGGGTCTAAACTTTGAACCTTGAACCCGGAACCTTGAACCGTCTTTAAGCCGCCCCCGGTTCCAAAAAGAGGATCTGGCTGCTGTCATCGTAGGCCAGCAGTTCGGCGTACCGGCCCCAGTCGATGGCCGTGTCCAACTGGCGTTCGGCTTCTTCTTCGTGAAATTCCAGCTCCAGGGCCTTTTGCACCACATCCCATTCCATCTGCTTCTTGTCGCTGGCCCGGAGCAGGCTCAGCAGCCATTTAAACAGAGGCAGTCGCCGGATGCGGGTAGCGAAGATCTCTTTACGGGCCCGGATGGAGGCTTCCGCGAAGGTTTCCCCCAGGGGGTTCAGGGTGATGTCCCCGTAGGCCACATTGGCGAAACCCAGGAGTTCCGCGGCCTCAATGAGCCGCAGCAGTTCGTCCGAATTTAACTGGAGTTCCTGGGCCAGGGCGTAGATGTCGGCCCGGTTATTGGGCATGTTATCCAGGCGTTCCAGGAGCCCCGAGAGATCGTCGATATTGATGTGGGGCAGGGCCCGGGTGCGGCCCGGCTCGCCGGGCGCGGTGCCCAACTCCACGTGTTCCGGCTGGGTCTGGCCGGCCAGGACCATGTAGACCCGGTCCACCAGGTTGATAAACCTGGGGTCCTTGCGGTTCCGGGGCAGAGGCAGGTCCACCTTGAGGTTCATGATCACCCGCCCCGGGTCCTTGTCCATCACCACGATGCGGTCCGCCATGAACACGGCTTCCTCAATGTGGTGGGTGGCCATGAGGATGGCCCGGGTGGGAATATGGCCGCTGGTCCACAATTCCAGGAGCTCCCCCCGGAGGGATTCGGCGCTGAGCACATCCAGGGCCGAGAACGGTTCATCCAGACAGAGCAATTCCGGCTCCACCGCCATGGCCCGGGCGAATCCCACTTTCTGCAGCATGCCCCCGGACAGCTCCCGGGGATAGGCGTTCTCGAAGCCGTCCAACCCCACCCGGTCCAGGAGATCCAGGGCCCGGGTGGTTCTCAGCTTGGGAGGCACCTCCCGGGCCTTGAGGGCCACTTCCACGTTTTCCTGGACCGTGAGCCAGGGAAACAGGGCGAAGGTCTGGAAGACGATGGTAGCGTGAGGATTGACCCCCTCCAGGGGCTGGTCCCGGTACAGGACCCGGCCGGAGGTGGGAGCCTGGAGACCGGTGATGATGCGCAACAGGGTGCTCTTGCCGCAGCCGGTGGGACCCATCAACGCCGCGAATTCCCCTTCGTGCAAGGCCAGGTCCACTTCCTTGATGGCAGTAAACTTGCTGTCACCGCTGCTGTAAATCTGGCTGATGTTCTTCAATTCCAAGAGATTGTCGGACATGGATCAATCCAGGCGGTACCGCTCTTCGGCCAGGCGGTACAATCTTTGCCAAAACAGGCGGTTGACGGTGACCACTGCCAAAATCAGGCTGAGGGTGGCGGCCAGCAGCAAGGGAAAATCTCCGGCGCCGGTGGCTTTGGCGATCAACGCCCCCACGCCCACGGTGTCGTAGGTCCGGCCCCCGAACTGGGTGTATTCCGCCACCACGCTGGCGTTCCAGGCGCCCCCCACCGCGGCGATGGCCCCGGTGACGACATAGGGAAAAATGGCCGGGAGGATCAGCGAGCGCCAGCGTTCCCAACGGCTTAATTGTAGCAGATTGGCAGTATCCCGCAATTCCCGGGGAATGGCGCTGGCCCCGGCAATGATATTAAAGAGCAGATACCATTGGGTGCCCAGGAGCATCAGCAAAATGGCCGCCAGATTGAGGCCCCCGGGCAGGCTGATGACCAGCAGCAGCAGGATGGGGAACAAGGCGGTGGCCGGGACCGACGCGGCGATTTGCACCACCGGTTGCAGCCAGGCGGACAACCGCGGGTTGCTGCCGATGGCCACCCCCGCGGGAATGGTCCAACCCAGGGCGATGACCAGGGCCGCCACCACCCTAAGCAGGGTGAACAGCACCCCCAGGGCGATTTCCCCCCATTGTTCCAGTCTCAGCTGCCACAACATCCCCGCAGCCAGGATGGCGCCGTAGACCAGAACCGCAGCCCCCGCTGCTCCCAGGGGATAGTAAAACCACAGGGTCCGGCGCCCGATAGGGGCCTTAACCCCCCCCACGGGGAGACGATTGGTCAGCCATTCATCCACCCGGGAAAAAGGCCGCCGCAGCAGCCCCCGGAGAAAGACGTTCAGGAGCCGGGAACTCCGTAAGGCGTTATAAAACCAGGAGGTGGGCGGGTTATCGCTCTCCACTAGAGACATGGTAAACCGTTCGGACCAGGCCAGCAGAGGCCGCCATACCAGTTGGTCCAGAAAGACGATGGTGAGGATCAGGGCTCCCAGCCCCAGGATGATGGACTCCAGGTTATTGCGGTTGGCGGCCTCCTGCAGGTAAGCCCCCAGGCCGGGCAACCGGAAATTCTTCTCGCCGACGCTGAAAATCTCGGCGGCCATGAGGAAAAACCAGCCTCCGGCCCAACTGGCCATGCTGTTCCAGATCAGGCTGATGGCTGCAAACGGCAATTCCAGGACTCTGAAACGCAACCAGGGGTTGAAGCGGAAGACCGTGCTGGCCTGCTGCAAATTCCTAGGGATGGTGGTCAGCGACTGGTACCAGGAAAAGGCAATATTCCAGGCCTGGCTGGTAAAAATCAGGATAATGGAAGAAAGCTCCAAAGCCCAGGGAGTGGGCATAATGGCGCTGAAGCTCAAGAGGGCCACCGGCAGGAAAGAGAGAATGGGGATGCTTTGCAGCACGTCCAGCAGGGGAATCAGCACTTTCTCCGCGGTGCGGCTCCGGGCCGCCAGATAGCCGAAGACCATGGAGAAGATGATGGAAAGGAGATAAGCCCAGACCATCCGCTTCAGGGACAGGCCCACGTAATAGGGCAAGACCCTGGGGCCCAGCTCAATTTCCGGTCCCTTGATAACCGTAGGCGCTCCCAGACCCAGGCGGATACCCGCATATAAGAGCAACGCC
>JAQTXE010000212.1 GCA_028688935.1 Syntrophales bacterium | reverse complement strand
CAGGAGGTGGAGGAGGTGAACCAGCGCCTCCTGCCCTTGGGGCTGGCCTATGGCGCGGGTTTGAGCCGCGGGCTCCAGCCCACCTTTTTCCTGGTGGAGTTGGCCGAGATACGGAATCAAGAGGAGTTGACCATCCTCATCCTGGGCCCGGAGCTGGCCCGGGACCTGGACGGCACCCCGGCTCTCACCCAGGGCTCTTTGATTTACGCCCGGCAGGAAGCCCTGGCCTTCTACCTATGGGATCATCTGGCCGACCCTGTGGCGCAGAATAACGACTTTCTAAAAATCGCCCTGTCCGGATACCGCCTGAGCCTGAAGGGTCTGCTCCGGGACCCCGGGTCCCATGAACCCCGGTTCCAGGAATTCCTGGCCGGGGAACTGGAAGCCGCCATCCACCATGAAATCGGGGAAGCCCGGGAGCCCAGCCTGCGCCAGGCCCTGCCCGCGGTCATCGCCGCCTTTCCCCAGACCCGGGCGGAACGTTGGGCCCGGGGCCTGAAAGACGCCCTGGCGGACATGAACGAATGGGGGCGGCTTTCTTACCTGATCGAGACCCGGAACCTCCCCTCCCTGGCCCTGATGATGGCCTGGCGTCCCGGTCTCTACCCCTTGCTCATGCCGGAACTGGACGAAGTCTGCCGCCGGGTGGCGTCCCAGGGGGACTGGGGAGCCCTGGAAGAGGCCCGCCTGGCCATCCTGGCCCGCCTGCGCCGCACCGCCCAGGGCCTGACGGCACTAATGGCCTCCCGGGATCCCGCCGCTGCACCCGCCACCTTGAAAGAGATCGAGCAGCAATTTCTGGCGCCGCTGGGCCTCTAGTACGGTTTTCAGTTCCATCCCGATGGTAAGAGGCGAAGAGAGCAAAAGTCGCCACCCCCACCCCGGCCCACCCCTCGAAGGGGGAGGGGGAAAAGCCGTCAAGATTTTATGTGGATCATGATTAGATATTCATCTGTCGGCAACATGAAATTGCTTTAATGCCAGATTTACTCCATCACTCCATTTGTGGGTAATGATGAACCTGCTCCGGCACAGCCGGGGGCGGCTGTTCCACATTTTTACTAACCTCCCCCAACTTACCTCCCACCCCACACTTCCATTGCTTTTTGCCGCTCTCCCGGCTATAATTATTTAATTCCATTGAAAATCAAAGGCTTGGGCTGAAGGGTTTGGGGTCTTGCGCCGCTGCTGGCGACATCCCTGCTTTTTACCGAAAACCGAAAACTGAAAACCGAAAACTATCATGTTAGATCCCCATCAGGAAAAAGTCCTCATTCTCGATTTCGGGTCCCAGTACACCCAGCTCATTGCCCGGCGGGTGCGGGAACTCAAGGTCTACTGCGAAATCCACCCCTATATCATGACGCTCAAGGCCGTGCGGGAATTCGCGCCCCAGGCCATCATCCTTTCCGGCGGCCCCCGGAGCGTCTACGACCGGGATGCGCCCAGCGTGGACCCGGAGCTTTTTGCCCTGGGCATCCCCATCCTGGGCATCTGCTACGGCATCCAGCTTTTGAACCACCTGCTGGGCGGGGAAGTGGCCCCCGCGGTCTCCCGGGAATACGGGGCCAAGACCTTCAATATTACGGATAACAGCGACCTCTTTCAGGGGCTGGAACCGGTACAGACCGTGTGGATGAGCCACGGCGACCGGGTGGAGAAGCTGGCCCCGGGTTTCGAGATCATCGGCTTCAGCGACACCTGCCCGGTGGGCGCGGTCCGGGACCCGGCCCGGAAGATCTACGGGGTGCAGTTCCATCCGGAAGTGAAGCACACCCCCAAGGGCAAAGAAATACTGTCAAATTTTCTTTTCCGCATCTGCGGCCTTAAGCCTTTGTGGACCATGGCCTCCTTCATCGAGGCCGCCACCCAATCTATCCGGGAGCAGGTGGGGGAGGACCGGGTCATCTGCGCCCTCTCCGGCGGGGTGGATTCCTCGGTGACCGCGGTGCTCATGCACCGGGCCATCGGCGACAAGCTGACCTGTATTTTTGTGAATAATGGCCTCTTGCGCAAGGGCGAAGCCGAGGAAGTGGCCCACCTCTTCCGCAAGCACCACCACCTGAACCTGGTGTACGTGGACGCCACCAACGAGTTTTTAGCGGAACTTAAAGGGGTGACCGACCCGGAGGAAAAGCGCCGGCGCATCGGCCATGAGTTCATCCGCATCTTTGCCGCGGAGGCCAAGAAGATCGGCGGGGTCAAGTATCTGGCCCAGGGCACCCTGTACCCGGACGTCATCGAAAGCGTTTCTTTCAAAGGCCCGTCGGCCACCATCAAGACCCATCACAATGTGGGGGGACTGCCCACGGTCATGCCCTTAAAATTGCTGGAGCCGCTGCGGGAATTATTCAAGGACGAGGTGCGGGAAGTGGGCACGGAGTTGGGTCTGCCCGACAGCCTCATCTGGCGGCACCCTTTTCCCGGGCCGGGCCTGGCCATCCGCATCCTGGGGGAGGTCACCCCGGACAAACTCCATATCCTTAGGGAGGCGGACGCCATCGTCCAGGAGGAGATGCTGGCCGCGGGCATCTATCGCCAGGTGTGGCAAGGCTTTGCGGTGCTCCTGCCGGTGCGCACCGTGGGGGTCATGGGGGACGAACGCACTTATGAGCACGTCATCGCCCTGCGCATCGTCGATTCCGTGGACGCCATGACCGCGGACTGGAGCAGGTTGCCCCATGATTTCCTGGCGAATTTAGCCAACCGCATCATCAACGAAGTAAAACGGGTGAACCGGGTGGTGCTGGATATTTCCTCCAAGCCGCCCAGCACGATTGAATGGGAGTGAGAAGTAGCCAGTGGCCAGTGATCAGCGGCCAGTGATCAGTTATAAGTTATAAGTTATAGGTTGTAAGGCAAAATTTGAGCAGCGAGAAGGCTTAAGGTACGCTCTGGTTGATAATATCGAAAAAAATGGAAAATGGCGCTGTATGCGGCAATCCTCTCCTGCTGGGCAATTATATGGAAATCTCGGTATATTTAAACTTGCAGGACAATATTTACTCATAATCTTAATCATTCTAAACATGCAAGCCTGGAACTAAAGAATCTACCAAAAAGAAAAAATAGAAAAGATGTGTATAAACCGTGAATATACGAGCATGACTTAATAAAAATCCCCCGGCTCCTCTTTAGAAAAGGGGGGGTAAGAGTACAGGTTTTTAAGTCCCCCTTTTTTAAAGGGGGATTTAGGGGGATTTTGCAGATGGTTTAGGAAATAATTATAAATAGCATGGCCGCTCCTCGTAAAGACGCGCCGCATTTGATTACCCTGTGGCCCTATACCGTGGCCCTGGTGGTATGCTGGACTGCGGCCCTGGCGCTCTTCCTGGCGTGGAGCTTGAAAAGCCAAAACAAGGCGATTCAGGCTCTGGCCCTTAACACCGCCAGGATAACCTGGGAAAAAGACCTGATTTACCGCCGCTGGAACGCCAACCATGGGGGCGTCTATGTCCCGGTTAGTAAAAAGACGCCGCCCAATCCTTATCTCAGCGTTTACCCGGAACGAGACATTGTCACCCCCTCCGGCAAGAAGCTAACCTTGGTAAACCCGGCTTATATGACCAGGCAAATCTATGAGCTGGCAGCCGAGGTTATGGGAGTGTGGGCACATATTACCAGCTTGCAGCCGATACGCCGGGAGAACGCGGCCGATGCCTGGGAGACCAGGGCTTTAAAGGCTTTTGCGCGAGGAAGTAACGAAGTCTCAAGTATAGAAAACATAGAAGGACAACCTTATCTACGCCTGATGCGCGCTTTTCGCACGGAGAAAGGTTGCCTCAAGTGTCATGCCGGGCAAGGATATAAAGAGGGAGATATCCGGGGAGGCTTGAGCGTCGCCATACCCATGGCCCCTCTCGAAAATATCGGCAGTCGTTATCAGTTCAATACCTGGATTAGATATGTCCTGGTTTGGCTGCTGGGCGTGTGCGGCATTGCCTGGGGAACGCATAAATTGAGCCATAGCCTGGCAGAACAAAGACGGGGGGCTGAAGAACGGGAAAAACTGATAGGGGAACTTCAGGACGCCTTAGCGCAGGTTAAGGTCTTGAGAGGAATTATTCCCATATGTGCCAATTGTAAAAAGATTCGGGACGATAAGGGGTATTGGAAACAGGTTGAAACTTATATCCGTGATCATTCCGAAGCAGACTTCAGCCATAGCATTTGCCCTGAGTGTGCAAAAATTCTTTATGCGGATGTTCTAGAAAATGATTCAGATTAAAGCTAATGCTTGGTAGCGCTATTCCAAGGCTCTGATAATATAGCGTAATAATTTTGGGGTATAAATCTCCATTAAAAATATTGCCTCCAGCAACGGCATAAAAGGATATGGCAAAGACAGGAAGTGACATCAGCAGCGGGCAATCCCCCATGTTTTTCCGGGACATCCTCGGCCAGGAGCGGGTTTTAGGCCACCTGCGCGCCGCCTGGAAGGGGGGGCGGTTGGCCCATGCCTATCTCTTCCTGGGGCCGGAAGGGGTGGGCCGGGAGTCGGTGGCCCGGGCCCTGGCCGCGGCGCTGAACTGCACTCAACCTGCCGCCGAGTGGGACGCCTGCGGGGAATGCCCGTCTTGTAAACGTATGGCCGCGGGGACCCATGCGGATTTTCTGGTGATCCGGCCCACTTCCGAGCACCGCCAGCCCCAGATCAAGATCGGGCAGATCCGGGAATTTCGGCGTCTTACCGCTTATCCCCCCATGGAGGGGGGCTGGCGGGTGGCTTTGATTAAGCCCGCGGAGGACATGCAGCCGGAAGCGGCCAATGCCTTGTTGAAAACCCTGGAAGAGCCCCCGGAGCGGCATCTGCTGATCCTGGCCGCGGGGAGCGAAGCCGGGCTTTACCAGACCATCGTCTCCCGGTGCCAAAAGCTTTCGTTCTCGCCATTGCCATCGGCGCTGGTCATCCGGGAACTCCAGGCCCGGCGGGGCTTAAGCCGGGAGGCCGCGGGTTTTCTCACCGCCTTGAGCGGCGGCTCTTTAGGCAGGGCCCTGGCCCTGAACCCGGAGGAACTGGCGGAGCAGCGCCGCCAGGTGTTTGCCGACCTGGAGAAAATGGCCCGAGGCTCGGCCACCGCGGTCTTGGATTGGGCCAAGCGTCTGGCCAAAAATAAGCAGGAAGTGGATAATTTCCTGCTGCTGGCCCAGATGCGGTACCGGGATTTGCTGCTCCTGGAATGCGGCGCCGCCTCCGGTCTCCTGGCCCATCAGGACTGTGCCGCGGACCTGGAAAAAGAGAAAGCCAGGGGCAACCCCGAGATCTGGTTTGCCTCCTTCGCGGCCCTGGCCGCGGCTCACCGCCAATTGCAGGCCAATCTTAATCCGCAGTTGACTCTGGATATCCTGGGGTTGCGACTGCAGCATCAGGGTGTGTCACATGAATCTCGCTAAAGTTTGCCTGGGACCGGGAAGAAGATGCTGCCTGGTGGATCTGGGCTCCCTGGAACTAAAGTTGCAGGACCAGGTCGTGGTCCAAAGGGACGACGGCTTGGGCCTGGGCAAAGTAACGGCCATCTTTAGGGACGTGGAATCAGATATCATCCCGGGTAGTTTAAAACCCCTGGTGCGCGCCGCCACGCCGGAGGACCTGGCCCAAGAGGAGAGGAACCGCCAGGTGGAGGAGCGGGCCTACCGTTTCTGCCTGGAGCGCATCCAGGTGCGGCAACTTCCCATTTACCTGGTGCGGGTGGAATGCCTCTTTGACACCAGCAAAATCGTCTTTTTCTTCACCGCTCCCGGGCGGGTGGATTTCCGGGACCTGGTCAAAGACCTGGTGCAGGAATTTAGGACCCGCATTGAGCTGCGGCAGATCGGCGTGCGCCACCGGGCCAAAATGGTGGGGGGCTTAGGCATTTGCGGCCGGGGTTTGTGCTGTTCCTCCTTCCTCCACGACTTTGAGCCGGTTTCCGTGCGCATGGCCAAGGAGCAGCAGCTCAGCCTCAACCCCAGCAAGATTTCCGGCATCTGCGGCCGCCTGATGTGCTGCCTCACCTACGAATATTCCACTTATCAGGAAATCAGGAGACATCTTCCCCGCCTGGGCAAGCGCCTGAAGCTGCCGGAAGGGGAAGGGAAGGTCATTCGCTATAACCTGATCCGCCAGACCGCCACCCTGGAGATGGAAGAAGGGGGCGAAATGGAAATCCCCTTGTCGGAACTCCCCGCGCATGAAGGGAGTAAGAAATAAGAGAGCTTTCAGCTATCAGCGGTCAGCTTTTTAAAAAAATATTTTGAATGAGGGCATGGCTGTTGCGAGAGGCCGGGCTAACCCCGTCCCAGAAGTTGTTTCGGTTTTTGGTTTTTAGCTGAAAGCTGAAAGCTGATAGCTGATAGCTTCTTTTCTCGAGGCCCATATGGATGAAATGGATAAGGCTCTCGAAGCCTTAAAGTTCCATATCAAGAAAGAAATAGTGGACAACTATTTCGCGGACCGGGTCTATCTGGAAGAGGACCTGGAGCTCCTCCGGGAAGAAACCGCGACTTACCGGCAGGGGGTGGAGTTGGTGAGCACCCGTTTCCTGGCCTTCTACCAGGCCCTGGGGCCGGAGCCGGCCCTGGACGCGATCCTGGACCTCTTGGGGATGAAAGAGCCTCCCTTTTATCAGCAATTTCAGGAACTGGGGGCAGCTGTGCGCCGGGACCTGCTACGTCCCTACCGCCGCCGGGGCTGGACCGCGGCCCGGTGCTACCGTTACCTGGTCTATGACGTCTACGAGCAACTCCAGGCGGAAACCGCCAAGCTCCGGGAAGAGTACGAGAAGCTCAACACCCACCTGCGCCTGCTCAACGAAGACATCGACAAGTTCAACCTTTCCTATGACTTCGGGCTCATCGCTGCGCAGATGGAAGCCCTGGAAGGGCGCCAGGAGGTTTTGTCCGGGGGGCTGATGTCCGGGGAACGGGAGGAACTCTCCACCCGCATGCGCTTTAAACGGCAAAAGCTGACCCTGGAAGACCTGCCCCCCCTGCCGGTATTGCCGCGCTTAAAGGAAATCAGGTCGAAGCTGGAGCCGGTATTGGCCAGGTATTGCCAGCTTTAACAGGAAAATAATTGCTGAACCAATTAGGATGCAAAATCCTGCTGATCATGGTTTTGGGGTGCTGCCTGGGGAGTTGCGCCCCCGAAGTGAGGTATCGCATCCAGGTTACGGGCTACAGCCAGCCCAACGCGGCGCCGGTGGCTCCGCCCCCTGCGTCCTTCTACGTCATCGACAACTGGCAAGCCAAGGACCCCGCCCTGGCCCGGGAAATTAAAGGCAAGATTGAAAAGCTTCTGGGCATCAAGGGTTATATTATTACC
>JAQTXE010000006.1 GCA_028688935.1 Syntrophales bacterium | reverse complement strand
CCAAAGGAACTGGCGCCAACCCATCCTGTTGACTTCGGCTTCCCATATGACCAGGTCCTTGAGCGCTTTCCGGAAGGCCGGCCTCGCGGTAACCCCCTATCCGGTGGATTTCCGGGTCGATCCTAACCGGAACTACGGCTGGCGCGGTTTTCTGCCTTCCGCCTCATCCTTGGCCGTATCTTCTTTGGCCCTGCATGAACAACTGGGAATCTTATTTTATAAGTTGGCTTATTGATAAACTGTGCTTCACCGGGGTCGATGCAACCCTAAATAACCGAAACGGAGACCGGCGGGTGGACCTGGTAAATCTGGCCCAGCAATTAATCAACGGCCTTTCCCTGGGGAGCCTTTATGCCCTCATCGCCATCGGTTACACCATGGTCTACGGCATCCTCCGGCTCATTAATTTCGCCCATGGGGACCTGCTGATGGTGGCGGCCTATATCGGCGTCATGGGCGTGGGGCTCTTCAGTTGGCCCTGGCCCCTGGCCTTCTCTCTGGCCGTGGGCCTGACCGGCTTGCTGGGGGTGTTGCTGGAGCGGGGCGCTTACCGGCCCCTGCGTCGGGCGCCCCGTATTTCCCTGTTGATCTCCGCCATTGCCGCCTCCTTTCTCCTGGAGAACCTGGCCCTGGTGGTGGCCGGGGGCCGGCCCAAGCCTTTTCCGGCGCCGGCGGTCTTTGCCGGAGCCTTTCATTGGAACGGTCTCTTCATCCCCCGCCTCAGCCTGATAATCCCCCTGATTACCGGGGCTCTGTTGCTGATTCTCTTTCTCATCGTCTATCGCACCAACATCGGCCGGGCCATGCGGGCCATCTCCTGGAGCCTGGAAATTCCCGTATTGTTGGGTATCAACGTCAACCGGGTCATTGCCTTTACCTTCTTGATCGGCTCCCTGCTGGCCGGGGCCGGGGGGCTCCTCTGGGCCATGAAATACCCCCAGGTCAATCCCTTCATGGGCATCCTTCCGGGACTCAAGGCCTTCATCGCCGCAGTCCTGGGCGGCATCGGCAACCTGACGGGCGCGGTGGTGGGCGGTCTGCTGCTGGGGCTTTTGGAAATCATGATCGTCGCCCTCTTCCCGGCCTGGGCCGGCTACCGGGACGCCCTGGCCTTCGGCCTGCTCATCATCCTCCTCCTGGCCCGGCCCACCGGCCTCCTGGGGGAACGATTAGGAGAGGAGAAACTTTAGAAGCAGGGGGGCAGGGGCCAGGGGCCAGGGATAAGTGGAGATAAACCCCGGACGAAACTGAGCAGATCTAGAACTAAGGTCATTTTCATAAAAAAAATATTAACTTAACCTCTTTTTAAGTCTTGATTTAGTTGTACCGCAGTTTGCTATCATTAATTAGTCGGGAAAAATGGTCAAGGGAGGGTTTGTTATGCCGATGGTCAACAGAGCTCCGTGGAATAACTATGAGGAATATCATCCAAATGATAATTGTCCGACAATTCCGGCCCCACATAAAAGAAAAAAGCATTGGCACTGGGTTCCTAACGAGCAGATTGCAGAAAAGGAGGCAAAGAAGCCCCTTCATAAACACGACTGTAAGCCTTAGGGATTGGTGATTAGACGTCAATGGCCAGGAATTATTTAAGAATCGGGGTTTCCATCGCCTATCCCCTGGCCCCTGACCCCTGGTCCCCGGCCCCTGCTCTTAAGGAGTTAATTCCATTCGCAAGTTCTTTTTAAATATCGCCGTCCTGGCTATGTTGATCCTGCTGCTCGGGGCCGCGGGGCGCTGGGCGGATGAGTATCAGATCCGGTTATTGAACAACGTGGCCATCTTCATCATCCTGGCGGTGAGCTACAACCTGATCAACGGGGTCTGCGGCCAATTCCATCTGGGACCCAACGCCTTCGTGGCCTTAGGAGCTTATACCGCCGCCCTCTTGACCATGACGCCCGCGGAAAAGACGGTTAATTTCCTCATCACTCCCCTCTATTGGCCCCTGAGCCAGCTTTCCCTGCCCTTCCCTCTAGCCTTGCTGGCCGGCGGCCTGGTGGCCGCGGCTTTCGGCTTTCTTACCGGTTTTCCGGTCTTAAGGGTGCGGGGTGATTACCTGGCCATCGTCACCTTAGGTTTCGGGGAGGTGGTGCGGGTGCTGGCCAACAATCTCCAGGGGCTGACCAACGGCCCCCTGGGGTTGAAAGGGCTTTATCCCTATACCAACCTCTGGTGGTCCTGGGGTGTGGCCGCGGCCACTGTGGCCTTCATCGCCCTGCTGGTCAACTCCGATTATGGCCGGACCCTGAAGGCCATCCGGGACGATGAGACCGCGGCCCGGGCCATGGGGGTGGATACTTTCCGCCATCTCCTCTTGGCCTATGTCCTCAGCGCCTTTTTCTTCGGCATCGGCGGCGGCTTGCTGGCCCACCTGATTACCACCATCAGCCCCACGCTGTTCACCTTTTTTCTCACTTTCAATCTGCTGATCATCATCGTCGTCGGCGGACTGGGGTCCACCACCGGCTCAGTCCTGGCCGCGGTGCTCTTTACCCTGGGGGGGGAATGGCTGCGGGTGGTGGAGGAGCCCCGGGTGCTCCTGGGCCTCAACATCCCCGGCATCCCGGGCATGCGCATGGTCATTTTTTCTTTTTTGCTCTTATTGGTGATTATCTATTTCCGCCGGGGCCTGCTGGGGGGCCGGGAGTTTACCCGGGCCGGATTTAACCGCCTGCTCGGGCGAATTTTTCACTACCATGCTTCTTGAAACCCGACATTTAGGCCGGAGCTTCGGCGGCATCCTGGCCCTGGACAACCTCCGGCTCCAGGTGCCCCGGGGCGCGCTCTACGGCCTCATCGGCCCCAACGGCGCGGGCAAGACCACGGTCTTTAATCTCCTGAGCGGTTTTCTGCAACCCAGCCAGGGGGACATCCTCTTTGGGGGCCACAACATCACCGGGTTGCCTCCGGAGCAGATCACCCGGTTAGGCATCGCCCGCACCTTTCAAAACATCCGCCTCTTCGGGGACTTGAGCGTCCTGGACAACGTTCTGGTGGGCTTTCACTGCCGCCGCCGGGCCTCCTGGTGGCAGGCGGCCCTGCGCTTTCCCGGGTATCTCCGGGAAGAACGGGCCCAGGTCTCCCGAAGCCGGGCGCTGCTAGAAGAAGTGGGTTTGGCTGAGGCGGCGGAGGAAAAAGCCGGGCAACTCCCCTACGGCCACCAGCGCCGTCTGGAAATAACCCGGGCCCTGGCCACGGAGCCCCGGCTGCTCCTGTTGGACGAACCCGCGGCCGGGCTCAACCCCCAGGAGACCGGGGAATTGATGGACTTTCTCTTAACCCTCCGCCAGGAACACCGCCTTACCATTCTGGTCATCGAACATAACCTGCGTCTGGTCATGGGCCTGTGCCAACTGATCACCGTCCTGGATCACGGCCTGACCCTGGCTGCGGGGACCCCCGGGGAAATACGGGATAACCCGGCCGTGATCAAGGCCTATCTAGGGGGAGGAGTTAGTTAGAAGATTTTACGGAGAGGGACAGGGACGCAATGCTCCCCGCTTTCAGCCGCCGGCAGTAAGGACCATGACAAAACAACGTAAAAAATCTTTCCCTCTCACATTTTTCTCCGCCGAAGAATCCTATTGCCGGTGTTATTCCATCTAAAGAGCTAGTGATTCCCTTATGCTGGTTCCCGAGGACGCACTCATGCCTGGAATTAATCAGGCTGTTTTACATATAATTAAACCGTTTCCAGCTCCCTTGCACCAGGAGTATCCCCAACCATCACCCCCGGAACGCCCTTAGCCTCTTTCTCCAGATCGGGGCTAAGGGCGCTTTTCGTTCATCCCGGCGCCGGGCCACGGATTGCATAATTCCGCCGATCAGGACATAATCATGGCAGTCACGTAGACAATCGCGGCTCATCCGCAATTTAAAAAGTCTTAAGGCAGGCTGCCTCGCCCGCCGCCACACTTTGAGCCCTGAAATTTTCAGAACCGGAGAATATTGATCCATGCTGCCGACCTTGCACATTACTGATGTTTTCAAGCATTACACCTATGATCAAGATAAGGTGCGCACCCCCGAGGAAACCGTGGCCCGGGTGCGGGAACGCCTGGCCCGTTTGCACCTGGAGATCCTCAAAGACACCCTGCGCATTGACTCCGGCCGCCTGGATATTCCGGTCTATATCAGCCTCTTAGGCGGAGACGCCCGGCGGGTGGTGCCCACCCAGAAGCAGATGGGCAAAGGCGCCACCCCGACGCAGGCCGAAGCCAGCGCTTTGATGGAACTGGTGGAGCGCTTCAGCTTTTTTTCTTATCTGGAGGAAGGCCCTCTACATTACGCCCGGCCCCGGGAGTTCCCCGGACCGGTCTTGGATTTCTCTTATCTCGCCCGCTCCCTCTTTGACACCTCTCCGGAATTAGCCGCGACCGCGCAGATTTATCAGGATTGGCCCCTCTTCTTTGCCCCGGCCACCAATCTCACCACCGGTAAAGGGATGAATATCCCCTTCCACTGGTTTTATCTCATCGAGGAATATAACGGCCCGGCCGCGGGTAACTGCCTGGAGGAGGCCATCCTCCAGGGCCTTTGCGAGGTGGTGGAGCGCCACGTAGGTTCGATCATCAGCCACGACCGCCTGGCCACCCCGGCCATCGACCCGGATTCGGTCCTGGATCCCGCGGGCCGGGAATTGCTGGCCAAATTTAAGAAAAACGGCATCAAGGTTTATCTCCGGGACTTTTCCCTGAACACCGGCATCCCCACGGTCGCGGCCCTGGCCTACGACCCGTCAACTTTTCCGGAGGAAAGTGAAATAGTCTTTGCTGCGGGCACCACCACCGACCCGGAAAAATCCCTGATCCGGGCCTTGACTGAAGTGGCTCAACTGGCGGGGGATTTTCATCACCGCACCAGCTACACCCCCACCCTGCCCAAATATGAAACCCTGGGGGACGCAGCTTACCTTATGGCCCCTGGACCCATGGTGCCTTTATCCAGTCTCCCCAATCTGGCCCATCCCAACTTGAAGGAGGAGATCGAAGGTTGCTTGGCGGCCCTGAAGCGCCTGGACCTGGAGGTCCTGGTAGTAGATGTGACCCATCCTCAAATTGATCTGCCCGCGGTCTATGTCCTCATTCCCGGCACTCACTTTCTGGACCGCACCCGGAACACCAACGTCATCTTTCACCTGGCCAAGCTGGCCTCCCTCCATGCCCATCCCCCGGAGGCCCTGGAAGCCCTGGAAAACCTTAATAAGGCATTTCCGGATCGCTTTGAAGTGAACTTCTTTCTGGGGCTGACTCTCGAAAACCAGGGCTTCCCGGAGGCGGCCCTGGAGCCTCTGCAAAAATCCCTGAAACTAAAGCCTTCGGCCCACGAAGTTCCCAGCATCCACGTCCACCTGGGGGCCTGTTACAAAGACCTGGGCGACTTTCCCGCAGCCGTCGCCGCCCTGAAAACCGCCCTGAAACTTGACCCCGCCCTCCATGAAGCCCACCACCTTCTGGGTTTCTGCTATTTCAAGATGGAGGAATACCAGAAAGCCGTGGCCTGTTTCGAGAAGGCCATTGAATTGGACCACGGCTCCGCCATCGACTACGCCAACCTGGGCGTCAACCTCTCCCGCCTGGGCCACGGCCAGGAAGCCGCGTTTGTCCTGAGACAGGCCCTGGACCTGGACCCTTCCCTGGACTTCGCCCGCAAGGCGTTGCAGGAATTGGGGGGATGAAGGATTAGAAAAGAGGTTGGCTAAAACCGCCGGTATAACACCTGGGCCGCCGGCTTCCTCAAGACCGTTTCCAGAAAGCGGGGGGGAATCGCCTTCCTTTTTATTTATCCTTGGGCGAAAAGGGCTTCTTAAATTCCTGGAGGCGCAGGAGGTCTTGCTCCTTGCCGATAATCACCAAAATGTCGCTGGGTTTAATGACGAATTCCGGTCCCGGCAGGAAGACGAAACGGGCCGGAACCAGTTCCCGGATGGCGATCACAAAGACCCCGAAGTTTTTCCTTAAGTTGAGTTCTTCCAGGCTCCGGCCGTAGAGGGCGTCCGGCGGGGCCACGTCCATCACCCGGTAGTCCTCTTCCAGGGGCACAAAATCCAGCAGATTGGGATTGATGATCTGGGCCGCCACCCGCCGGGCCGATTCCCGCTCCGGCGAGATAACCTCCGTGGCGCCCACGGCCCTGAGGATCGCGGCTTGATCCTCGGTCTTGGCCTTGGCGTGGATGAACTTGACGCCGATTTTTTTCAGGTGCAGGGTGCAGAGAATGCTGGCCTCCAGGTTCTCGCCGATGCCCACGATAGCTTCGTCGAAGTCGCCGGTGACCACCGAACTTAAGCTGTTGAAGTCCCGGACATCCAGGATCAGGGCCCGCTGCACCGCGTCCACCACCGCGTTGACCTTGTTTTCATCCCGATCCAGGGCCAGCACTTCGCATTGCTTGGCGAGTTCCCGGGCCAGTTCGCTGCCGAACTCCCCCAAGCCTATGACCACCAGGTGTTTTTTGATTTTCATCCGATCATTATCCTTCCTTCGGGGCAGAGCACGTGGACCTGTTTGGCGGGGAAAAACCAGATGGCCAGGGTCAAGGGACCCAGCCGACCCACAAACATGGTGGCGATAATCCATATCCGGCCCGCCGCCGAGAGTTTGTCGGTGATCCCGGTGGACAGCCCCACCGTGCCGAACGCGGAAATCTGCTCAAATAATAGATGATGCATCCCCAGGCCGGGTTGCTGGGCTTCCGTGGCCAAGAGGAGGAAAACTCCAAAAATATTCCAAACCGCCGCCAGCCTGATGAGGATGGAAACCCGGCTCAAGGTTTCCTTGGGGATGCGGCGGTTAAACAGATTGACTTCCGTTTCCCCCCGCATCCGGGCCCGGAGTTCCGCCAGGGAAATGGCAAAGGCCGTGGTTTTGATGCCCCCGGCGCAGGAGGCCGGCGAGCCGCCGATGACCATCAAAATGATGAGCAACAATAGAGATGCCTGGGGCAAGCGCCCGACGTCCACGGTGTTGAAACCCGCGGTGCGGGCGGAGATGGACTGGAAGAAGGCGGCCTGGATTTTGGCGCCCCAGGTGGTTTCCCCGGGGGTGAGCCCGAAAAAGAGGAGACCCAGCGCGCCGCCGATGATTAAAACCAGGGATACCAGCAGCACCACCCGGGAATGGGCGCTCAGGCGCGGGGTTCGGGAGCCTCCCCCCCTGTTTCGGCGGTAACTCGTCAGCTTCTGCCACAGCTCATGGACCACCATGTGCCCCAAGCCCCCCAACATAATGAGGCCCAAGATGGTGCCGTTGAACAGCAAATTTAAGCCCGGCCGCATACAGTTTTCCGTATATACCGAAAACCCGGCGTTGCAGAAGGCGGAGACGGCATGAAAGGCGGAGGCAAAGAGGGCCTCGGCTTGTTGCGTGCGCGGCCCCAGGGCCAGAAAGAGGAGGGTGGCGCCCACCAATTCGGTAACCGCGGTGAGCCAGAGGATCTGTTTAAAAATCAGGCGAAAATTGACGCCGACATCTTGCTGGAAGAAGGAGCCGTGGAGCAGGGCCTGAGATTTTAAAGAAAGCCGTTTCCCCAGAAATTGAAAAGCGATGGCCGCAAAGGTCATGATCCCCAGACCCCCGGCCTGAATGAGGGCCATGATCACCATCTGCCCGAAGTGGGTGAAAGCGGTGGCGGTGTCCACCACAATGAGCCCGGTGACGCATACCGCGCTGGTGGAAGTGAAAAGGGCGTCCAGAAAAGTAACCGGCGTCCGTTGGGACCAGGGGAGCAGCAGCAGGAGCGCGCCCAGTAAAATAACCCCGGCAAAGCTGCCCACCAGGATGGCCTCGGGGAGCTTTAGAAATTCTCTGAGCCTGTTTGACGAAGACCGCGGGCCCCATTCTTGCATATTTTTGGCCATACTTTAGCGACCGGCGCCCATTAGGGGGCTTCACCCCCGAATTTACTAAACATTTACTTTACCATAACCGCTGCTAAAAGAATTTGTAATTCAGATTCTCCTGGGGATTTGCTATTTTTGAACCTTGCCAGTATTGGCGGATATGTTAAATATCTACAAAATAATGTTAATACGAACTTGAACCGATGCGGGAGTCAGCTCCGGAAGCAGGAGAAAAACCTTCCGCCCCTCCTGGAAAATCCATCTTTTACCGGATTGAGAAAAACAAAAAGATTTTTAATTGGACCAAAACCTTGATAGGGTATCCGGGATGAAGCATCCGTCTGAATCTGCCGCGCCGGTTACCGCCCCTCCCCAAGAATTATTGGAGGGCGAGGCCGCCAAAGGACGTTTAAGCCAATGGTATGCCACGGCCATTTGCGGCAATGACATAACCTCCTCCTGTCTTTATGTGGCCGCCATTGCCACGGTTTACGCCCAGGCCCTGGCTCCCCTGGCTCTGCTCATTGTTGCCGGCATTCTCTACCTTTACCGGAAAATTTATACCGAGGTGGTGGAAGCCCTGCCCCTCAACGGTGGGGCCTATAACTGCCTGTTAAACAGTACCCGCAAATTCTCCGCGGCTCTGGCCGCTTGCCTTACTCTCCTTTCGTACCTAGCCACCGCAGTTATCTCCGCCAAGACTGCGGCCGAATATATCAGCTCATTGATGCCTTCTGTGCCGGCCATGGAGGTCACGGTGCTCATCCTGGCCATATTCGCCGGACTGACCATCATCGGCATCACCGAATCCTCCCGGGTCGCGTTGGCTATCTTCATTTTTCACCTCACTTCCTTGACCCTGATCTTGGGAGTGGGTGTGACTTACCTGTTATCTCACTCCGGGGCCTGGGCCCAAAACTGGCAATTCCTCAGGCATGAAGTCCATTGGCCCACCGCCCTCTTCTTCGGAGTTTCGGCTTCTTTGCTGGGGGTGAGCGGGTTTGAGTCCTCCGCCAACTTTGTGGAGCAGCAGCAACCCGGGGTATTCCGTCTCACTCTACGTAATATGTGGGTGGCGGTGCTGATCTTCAATCCCCTAATTTCCCTGATGGCCCTGAGCCTTCTGCCGATACCGGAAATTGTGGACCACCGGGATCATCTCCTCTCCTTTATCGGCCTGCTCACCGGGGGCAAGCCCCTGCATACCCTGGTAGTCATCGAAGCCGGTCTGGTGCTTTCCGGAGCGGTGCTTACTAGCTTCATTGGCGTTACCGGTCTGGTGCATCGCATGACCTTGGACCAGTGTTTCCCCCAATTCCTGCTAAAAACCAATCGCCGGGGCACGCATCACCGCATCGTCCTCGCCTTTCTGCTCTTATGTATTTCCATCCTCTATATAACCAGGGGACAATTACTGCAATTGGCGGGGGTTTATACCATCTCCTTTCTGGGGGTCATGACCCTTTTTGGCATCGGCAACATCCTGTTGAAAATCAATCGCCAGGAATTGAAGCGGACCTACCGGGCGGGCTGGAGCACGGTGATCTTGGGAGTGGCGGCCACCAGCGTGGGCATAATTGGCAATGTGATCCTGGATTATAAATTTCTGATCTATTTTGCTCTTTACTTCATCCCCGCGGTGTTGGTGGTGGGTCTGATGTACGCCCGCATCCCCATCTTGAAAACCGTTCTCACCCTGATTAATGAAATGCTGCAGCGGGCCTTCATCTGGCGGGAGCAGGTCATTGAAGCCATTATGGATATTACCAATATCCGTTTGGTCTTATTTATTCGCGGGGGTGCGTTGTTGCGCCTGACCAAGGCCTTTGATTATATTCAACGCAATGAATCCAGCCGCACGGTTCTGGTGGTGAATTTATACCGGGAGCATAATCCTGCGGAACAAGAAGAAATCATTAAAAGCTTGAAGATTATGGAGGAGCTATTTCCCGACCTGAAAATCGAGTATCTCCCCCGGGAGGGGCAATTCGGCCCGAAGATGGTGGAGACCCTCTCCCGGGAACTTAAGGTCCCGAAAAACAACATGTTCATCGGCGCGCCGGAAGCCAAGCACCGCTTTTCCCTGGAGGACCTGGGCGGAGTCCGGGTTATTTTTTAGGCCTCCGCCGCCACCCCTCCCCCCACATATCTTCTCCCCCCTCATCACCTCAACCGCTGGCGCCGGATTTCAAAAAGAACCACCGCGCCCGCGGCCGCGGCGTTCAGGGACCCCACTTCCTGCCGGGCCATGGGGATGGACAATAATAGGTTGCATTGTTGCCGCACCCGGGGTCTGAGACCCTTGTCTTCGCTGCCGATGACCAGCACCAGTGGACCGGTTAAGTCCACGTCATAAATACTCTTTTCGGCCTGAGAATCCGTGCCTATGATCATCAGACCGGCCTCTTGCAGGTGAATCAGGCAGTCCGCCAGATTGGTCACCCGAAAAAGGGGCAGAAACTCCAGGGCTCCGGCCGCGGCCTTGAGGACCGCAGGTGTCACCCCCGCGGCCCGGTCCTTGGGGATGATGAGGCCGTGGGCCCCGGCGGCATAAGCGCTGCGGCATAAATTCCCCAGGTTCATGGGGTCGGTAAGGCCGTCCGCGGCCACCAGCAGGGCCGGCTCCGCCAGGCCGGCGACCAGGTCCAGGAGTTCGGTTTCGCTGCGGTAGATAAAGGTGGCCCGGCGGGCCAGAATTCCCTGGTGATGCCCCGTCCCAGCCAGGCGGTCCAGGGCGGGGCGGTCCAACTCCCGAAGGCGCACCCCTTGAGCCCGGGCCAGGCGGCGCACCTCCCCCAGCCAATGGCCCTTCGTCCCCCGGGCAATGACCACCTCTTCCAGGGCGGAATCGCCCTGGCGCAAAGCGGCTAAAACCGGATGGCGGCCGTAGATGATCTGGGTCATGGACACACCTTCAAAAAATGGTTAGTTGGGGGAGGAGGCAGGGTCCTGAGGACCCTGCCCCTCCCCCCACACCCTCCTCCGCAACCCGCATACATTAGAACTAGTCCCCTAAATGTGCTCCCTGCGGCTGTTACTTTTTCCCAACTCAGGGTATAATCAACTTGGAATAATAGACGGATATCATCCATGGACACCGCACTTACGCAATTCTACCACCATCTGCGGGCGGAAGAAAGACTGGAAGCCCCGGTCCTGGAAGCCTATAGCGGCGACCTCCGGGATTTCCGGAAGTTCGTCCACAGCCGGGGGCGGTCCGCCTGGGAGGCGGTAGTCCTGGAGGATTTTCAACATTATTTTAAAGACCTGGAAGAAAAAAGGCTGCCCATGCGCAGCCTGGAGCGGCGTCTTGCGGCCCTGCGGCATTTTTTCCGCTTCCTGCTCCAAAAGCAATTGATCTCCAGTAACCCTCTGGAGCAATTCGACCTTCCCGCTCCCCCCCAAAGCCCGGCCCAGGTGTTGAGCAAGCCGGAAATCAAGGCCCTGCTCTCGGAATTGGTCCAGGCCGGACCTGATTACCTGGACGAACTCCTGGAGCAGTTCTACCACCACCTGGCCGCGGAGAGGGGCCTGGCGCCCCTTACTCTCGAGTCTTACTCCCATGATCTCCAGGACTTCCGGGAATATCTCTTCACCCTGGCCCGTAACGCCTGGGAAGAGGTCTCCTTAGACGACCTCCAGAATTACCTGGCCGCGCTGGAAGCCCGGGGGCTGTCGGCCCGGAGCCGGGCCCGGCGGCTCTCGGCGCTCCGCCAGTTCTTCCGTTTTCTCTTGCGGGAGGAAAAGCTCTCCGCCAACCCCGTGGAGCTGCTGGATTCTCCCCGCCTGCCCATGAAGCTCCCCAAGGTCTTGGGAGAAGAGGAAGTGGCCGCGCTGCTGGCGGCCACCGATCCGGCCACCCCTTTAGGCCAGCGGGACGGGGCGCTCTTGGAGGTCCTCTACGCCACCGGTTTAAGGGTCTCCGAACTGGTGGGCCTCACCCACAAGCAGGTGGACCTGCGCCGGGGAGTGGTCCGGGTCCGGGGCAAAGGCAATAAGGAAAGAGTGGTGCCTATGGTGCCCCGGGCCGTGGAGAAGCTTAACCTCTATCTCTCCCAGGGCCGGCCCCAGTTGCTTAAGGGCCGGGACAGCCATTATCTCTTTCTCAACCGCCGGGGCGGGCCCCTGTCCCGCCAGGGTTTCTGGAAGATTCTGAAGCAATACGCCCTCAAGGCCGGGGTCCGGGATTTCAGCCCCCACACCCTGCGCCATTCCTTTGCCACCCATCTTTTGTCCCGGGGGGCCAATCTCCGGGTCTTGCAGCTCCTCCTGGGCCACGCCGATCTGGCCACCACCCAGATCTATACCCACCTGGACGCCGCCCGCCTCCGGGAGGTTCACAAAAAGGCCCATCCCCGGCCATGACCCAGAAAAATGCCACTCCCCCCCGCACCCTGGAGGTAATTACCACCCACCTGAACGCAGATTTCGACGCCCTGGCCTCCATGGTGGCCGCCAAAAAGCTTTACCCCCAGGCCCTCCTGGTCTTTCCCGGGGCCCAGGAGAGCAGCTTGCGGGACTTCTTCGTCCGCTCCAGCTTTTACTTCCTGGAATTCGCCCGGGTGAAGCAGGCCCCGCCCGAAGAAATCAAGCGCCTCATCCTGGTGGACACCCGCCAGGCCTCCCGCATCGGCCGGTACGCGGAGGCCGCGGCCTCAGACGAAGTGGAAATTCACGTCTACGACCACCACCCCGATTCCCCGGACGACGTGCACGGCAGCCTGGAGGTAGTGGAACCCCTGGGCTCCACCACCACCATTCTGACGCGGATCATCCAGGAAAAGGGCCTGGAGATCTCCCCGGACGAAGCCACCATTATGGCCCTGGGGATCTTCGAGGACACCGGCTCCTTCACCTTTGCCTCCACCACTCCCGAGGATTTCCAGGCCGGGGCCTATCTCTTGCGGCAGGGAGCCGATCTGAACGTAGTGGCCGGGATTCTCTCCCGGGAAATGTCCGCGGAGCAGGTGTCTTTGCTCAATAATCTCCTGGAGCACACCACTCACTTCCATGTGGACGGCATCGAAGTGGTCCTGGCCCACAGCACCGCCAAGGAATACGTCCCCGACTTCGCGGTGGTGGCCCATCGCTTCATGGATATGGGTAACATCCAGGTACTCTTTGCCCTGGCCCAGATGGAGGACCGGGTCTACGTGGTGGGGCGCAGCCGGGTGCCGGAAGTGAACGTGGCCGATGTTCTCGCCGACCTGGGAGGCGGGGGCCACAGCTACGCCGCGGCTGCGGCCATCAAGGGCACCCCGGTGACCCAGGTGGAGGAAAAACTGCGCCAGTTGATCCAGACCAAGGTGCAGCCCCAGCGCCGGGCCCGGGATATCATGTCCTTCCCCGTCAAATGGGTCTCCCCGGACGCCACCCTGGAGGAAGTGGAACTCCTCTTAAACCGCTATAGCATCAATGCCCTGCCGGTGATCCACGACGGCAAACTGGCAGGGCTAATGTCCCGGCAAACCATCGAAAAAGGCATTTACCACGGCCTAAGGCACCACCCGGCCAAAGACTACATGACCACGGAGATCGCCACCGTCTCCCCGGACGCCACCCTGGGGGAAATCCGGGAGGCCCTGGTGATCAACAAGCAGCGCCTGCTGCCGGTGGTGGAAGAGGAGGAGGTCATCGGCGTCATCAGCCGCACCGATCTCCTGCATCTGCTCATCGCCGCGGAAGAAGAAACCCAGTGGACCCAGCCCCTGCGCACCAAAAATATCCAGAGCCTGATGCGGGAGCGGCTGCCGAAAAAGATCATCGCAATCCTGGAGCAGGTGGGCCAGGTGGCCGAGGAACTGGGCTTCACCGCCTATACGGTGGGGGGCTTTGTCCGGGATCTCTTCTTAAGGCACGACAATCTGGACATCGATATCGTCATCGAAGGGGACGCCATCGTCTTCGCCCGGCGTTTCGCCAGCCGCTACGGGGCCCGCTCCCGGGAATTCCATAAGTTCAAGACCGCGGTGATCATCTTCCCGGACGGCTTCAAGATCGACGTGGCCACCGCCCGGACCGAGTACTACGAAGCCCCCGGGGCCTTGCCGGTGGTGGAGTACAGCTCCATCAAGATGGACCTCTACCGCCGGGACTTCACCATCAATACCCTGTCGGTGAAGCTCAACCCCCGGGATTTCGGCACCCTGATGGACTTTTTCGGAGCCCACCGGGACCTGAAAGAAAAGGTGATCAGCGTCCTGCACAACCTAAGCTTCGTGGAAGACCCCACCCGGGTCTTCAGGGCCATCCGCTTCGAACAGCGCTTCAATTTCCGGGTCAGCAAACTCACCGCCAATCTCATTACCAACGCGGTGAAGAACAATTTCTTCGACCGCCTCTCCGGCTCCCGCCTCTTTGGGGAGCTAAGGCTTATCCTCCAGGAGGGCAATCCTTTACCCGCCATCTCCCGCCTGGCGGAATTCAATCTCCTGACCCCCATCCATCCCCGGCTGCGCTATGACGAAGGCACCAGGGGCATGCTGGACCGGGTCCAGGGAGTGTTGGCCTGGTTCGACCTCCTCTATCTGGACGAGAAATTTGAGCGCTGGCTGGTGTATTTCCTGGGATTGGTGGAGCCTCTGACTCCGGAGGAGCTGACGGAGATGGTGCAGTGGTTTAAGCTGCCCCCCAAAAAGGCCGCAGCCATTGCCGGGGGCAAGGCGGCCGCGGACCAGACCCTGACCCGGCTCTATCGCCTGGGAGAGAATCCGGACCGCATCAAAATCTACCGGCTGCTCAGCCCCTTAAGCACCGAATATCTCCTCTATATGCTGGCCAAAACCCGGCAGGAGGCGTCGAAAAAGGCCATTTCCCTGTACTTCACCCACCTGAAGCACTTAAAACCGGAACTTAGAGGCCGGGACCTGCTGGCCCTGGGCTTCACCCCTGGCCCCCTCATCAAAGAGATGCTGGAGCGCCTCCATGAGGGCCGGCTCACAGAAGAATTAAAGACCCGGGCGGAAGAATTGGAGATGGTCCGCCGCTCTTTCGGGCCGTAAGATATTTCTCACGCCAAGGCGCCAAGACGCAAAGAAAGGCGCAAGAAAGTTATCATTGAACCTTCTTGCGCCTTTGCGTCTTGGCGTCTTGGCGTGAGATTTACTGTTTGCGCACGTTTTCCTGGATAAAGCCGATGATGTCCTTGGTGTCCGTGCCGGGGCCGAAGATGGCGGCGATGCCCGCGGCTTTGAGCGCGGGTACGTCCTCATCGGGAATGATGCCGCCGCCCATCACCAGGACATCCTGGATGCCTTTCTCCTTGACGAGTTCCATCACCCGGGGGAACAGATAATTGTGGGCCCCGGATAAGACGCTCATGGCGATGACGTCCGCATCCTCCTGGACGGCCGCGGCCACAATCTGCTCCGGGGTCTGCCGGAGCCCCGTATATATCACTTCCATGCCGCCATCCCGCAAGGCCGCGCAAATGACCTTGATGCCCCGGTCATGACCATCCAAACCCGGCTTGGCAGCCAATACCCTGATCTTCCTCATTATTTTGCTCTCCTTTTATCAGTGAGCAGTGAGCGGTGAGCAGTAAACAGTTATAGTGAATTTCGATTTTATCTTACCCTGCTTACTGCTTGCTGCTCTCTGCTTACTTAAACTAATGCCGGGGCCTCATATTCGCCGAAGACGGACCTGAGGGTGTCGCAGATTTCCCCTAGGGTGGCCAAGGTCTTTACGGCTTTCAGAATAGGCGGCATGAGGTTGGTGTCCCCGCCTGCGGCCTGTTTCAGTTCTGCCAGAGCCTGCTGCACCGCGGCGTTATCCCGGGTGCTTTTCAGTTCCTTGATCCGGGCCACCTGGCGGTCGCCCACCGCCGGATCGACTTTCAGAAGGTCCTGAAGTTTGTCTTCCTGCACCTGGAATTTGTTGAGGCCCACCACCACCCGGGACCCGGCTTCGATTTCCCGTTGGTAGCTGTAAGCCGCAGAGCCGATTTCTTTTTGGACAAAGCCTTGCTCGATGGCCGCCACCGCGCCGCCCAGGCGGTCGATTTGATCGATATATTCCTGGGCCTTGGCCTCCACCTGGTCGGTGAGGTTTTCCAGATAATAGGACCCGGCCAGGGGGTCCACGGTGTCACCCACCGCGGTCTCGTAGGCGATGACCTGCTGGGTGCGGAGCGCCACCTGCACCGCGGTTTCAGACGGCAAAGCCAGGGCCTCGTCGAAGGAGTTGGTGTGCAAAGACTGGGTGCCCCCCAGAACCGCGCTCAGGGCCTGGAAGGCCGTGCGCATGATGTTGTTCAACGGCTGCTGCGCGGTTAGGCTGCAACCCGCGGTCTGGGTATGGAAGCGCAGCATCAGGGAGCGGGGGTCCTGGGCCCCGAAGCGCTCCTTCATGATCTTGGCCCACAAGCGCCGGGCCGCCCGGAACTTGGCGATTTCTTCCAGGAAATCCAGGTGGGAATTGAAGAAAAAGGAGAGCCGGGGACCGAATTCGTCCACCTTCAGGCCCGCTTTAATGGCCGCTTCCACGTAGGCGATGCCGTTAGCCAGGGTAAAGGCCACTTCCTGGACCGCGGTGGAGCCCGCCTCCCGGATATGGTAGCCGCTGATGCTGATGGTGTTCCACTGAGGGACTTCTTTGGTGCAATAGGCGAAGATGTCGGTGATCAGCCGCATGGAGGGCCGGGGGGGGAAGATGTAGGTGCCCCGGGAGGAATACTCCTTGAGGATGTCGTTTTGCACCGTACCCCGGAGTTTATTAAAGGGAATACCCTGTTTTTCGGCGATGGCCAGGTACATGGCCAGCAACACCGCGCAAGGCGAATTGATGGTCATGGAGGTAGATACCTGCTCCAGGGGGATGCCCGCAAAAAGCTGCTCCATGTCCCAGAGGGAGTCGATGGAGACCCCCACTTTGCCCACCTCCCCTTGGGCCAGGGGATGGTCGGAGTCGAAGCCGATCTGGGTGGGGAGGTCAAAGGCCACGGATAGCCCGGTCTGGCCGGATTTCAGGAGAAAGTGGTAACGTTCGTTGGTCTCTTCGGCGCTGCCGAAGCCGGCGTACTGGCGCATGGTCCAGAAGCGGCCCCGGTAGGCCGTGGGCTGCACTGCCCGGGTATAAGGATATTGTCCGGGCAGGCCCAGTTGCTGCAGGTAGTCGAACCCTTCCATATCCAGGGGGGTATAGACCCGGTGCACCGGAATGCCGGAGGTGTTGACAAAGGCCTTTTTCCTCTCCGGGATCTTCTGCAACACCTTGTCCACCTTCTCGTCATACTTGGCCTTGGCGGCCTTAAGGGAATCTAACTTTTTAGGATCACACATAAAAGGACACCTCGTCTTGGCTCAATGGAAATGGCTTATGTTGGGGGCAAGAGCACCGCGCTGGCCGGCCTTGCCAACTAAAAAAATGGAAGAGGGACTGATCTGCAGCATACTTAACAATCAACGGCAGGGGTGAAAATCAGGAGATTTCTGATTTTTCTGTCAAAAAATCTCTTACACCCGTCTGCGGTACCACCCTCGCCATTAAACCTGTAATTTTCTCCGTGGGGGTGAACCTGGTGTCCGCCCTGAATGTGGAGCAGGCGCCTGCTCCGGGAACAGCCGGGGGCGGCTGTTCCACATTTCCTGGGCAAACACCTGATTCGCCCTTACGCCTCAGCGCCCGCCCAGGATACTCCAGAGCAGCCCGGCGGTCAAGGTGGAAGCGATCAAGGCCGCCTGGCCGGTGGCCAGGGCGTGGTAAAAGAGATTGTTATGGGGGTCTTCCCGGCGGCCCATGATCTGCACCATCTGGGCGGCGTCCGGCACCAGCCCCAGGGCCCCGGCCCCGATCAGGGGGTTAATCTTCTGGGCGGAAAAGAGATTGTGAGCCTTGATGGCCAGGATGACCACCGCGGTGGCCAGCATCAGGGCCGCCAGTCCCAGGATAATTATCTTCAAAAAAGTAAACGAGAAAATCAGGGCCGCCTGGCATTGGCTGCCCACCGCCAGACCCAAAAGCACCACCAGGATGTCCGCCAGGCGGTTGGACAGGGTCCGGGCCACGCGGTCCATCACCCCCGCTTCTTTAAGAATATTGCCCAGAAAGAACATGCCGGTGAGGAGAGCCGCCCAGGGCACCAGAATCAGGGTCAAGACCAGGCCGGCGGCGGCGAACCACAGACTTTCCCGCCGGCTCACCTTGCGGCTGGGAGGCATCCGCAGCATGCGCTCCTGTTTGCTGATCAGGAGTTCCACCAGGTAGGGTTGCAGCAAAAAATATAAACCGGTGAGGGTGAAGGCCGCCAGAGCCACCGGACCAGTGATCTCCGGGGCGACCTGGGACACCAGAAAGACGGCGGCCAGGCCGTCACCGCCACCCACCAGGGCGGCGCTGCCGGCCTGGGAAAGGGGCAGAGCCATACCCCAACCCAGCAAGAGGACCAGCAAAAAGGCGATGGGCGTCAGCAGCCCCAGGACCAGGAGCCGGGGATGGGCGACGAGGTAAGTCAGGTTGGCCCCCGCACCCCAGCCCAAAAAGATCAGGGCCGGATAAAGGCCCGAAGTGAGACCTCCTTGGAGATAGAGGAAGAAAGGCGCCAGGAACGCGGTTAGATTAGGAATGGGAATATTGGCAAAAAGCATACCCCCGGCCAGGGGCACCAGAAAGACGGGGTGCAGCCGGAAGACCACGGCAATATAGAGCAGTCCCAGAGCCAGGACGGCTATCAGGACCCAAAGCCCCAACTGCAATAAGGTAATCTCCCCCGCCATCGGTCAGGACTGCCTCATTTAAGCGGAAACTACTACCAGCACCTCACCCACCGACACATTGTCGCCTTTGCTCACCCGCACCTCTTTAACCACCCCGGCAAAGGGCGCCTGGAGGTCGTTTTCCATCTTCATGGCCTCCAGCTTCACCACCGTTTCCCCGGCCTGGACCTGGTCCCCTGCTTTTACCAAGACCTCCAGGATGGAGCCGGGCATAGGGGCGGTAACTGCCCCGGGTTCAGGGGACGCTCCGGATGCTCCCGGCGGCGGGGCAGCCGGGGGCTCCGGCCGGGCCGGAGCCGCGGGCCGGGGCGGGAGCGTTACCCGGGGTGGGGCAGGGGGCGCCGCGGCTGCCCGCGCCTCCGGGGTCAAGGTTTGATACCGGACTTCGTAAGGCCGGCCATTGACCAGCACCCGGGCCCGCTCCCCCTGGACCCCCAGGACGTCCACTTCAAAAGTCTTATCACCGATGGTCAGCCGATAACGCCCCATAGATAGTACCGTTTTCAGTTTTAGAGATTGACCGTGATATTCATCTCACGCGAAGGCGCAAAGACGCAAAGAAAGACGCATGACGATTTATAGAAATTAATAATTATTGCGTCTTTGCGACTTGGCGTCTTTGCGTGAGATTGCTTATCTCTTCTGTTGCCGGTTGAGCCGGGCCTGCATGGCCTGCCAGCGGCCGGACATAGCCCAGGGGGAACCCGTGGTGAACGTGGCTGCCGCCTCCCGGACCGGACTGGCTTCCTGTTGATGGAGGCTCAAGGCCAGGGCTATGGCCGCGGCCACCAGATCCTCCTCCTCCTCCGCGGTCACCAGCCTGGCGGCCAGAGGCTCCCAGGGCGGCAGGACCGGAGCCGGCTTTTCCTCTTCCGGGCCGGCCACCGTTTCTCTGGGCTCCCCGGGCTCCGTCTTTCCGCCCATTCCCCATTTCGTCTCCCCGCCGAACTCTTCCAATTTAAGCAGGCGGGGCAGGAAGGCCGCGCTCAAGGCCAGCAATCCCCCCAAGATGAGGATCGCCACCACCCCCAAGACGCCGGCGCTTAGTACTTCCGTTACCATAGGTATGCTTTTACTCGGTCGATGATACAGCCGGTATGAACCAATGATCAGTAATCAGCAATCTGTTTTGCGTGGAAAATCATGGCCCCCATACTGATCACTGACCACTGACTACTGATTACTGTCTTTAAATCTCCCCTTCCTGTTCCATTTTCGCCAGGGCTTCGAAGCGGATATCCATGCCCAAAACCCCTTGGATTTCGTCGTTTTCGTTGCGCACCGGCACGCTCACGGTGATGCACAAGGCGCTGGTGAACCGCGAGGTATAGAAATCCGAGACGTAGACCTTGCCCGACTTGATGGGTTCGATGAACCAAGTGCGATTGGAGAGGTCCTCGTCCAGCTTCATGTCCGCGTATTTGGCCCGGTCAATGATATGGGTGATGTTCCGGGTGACTTTGCCCCCCTCCAGGTTGGTGACGTACATGAACTGGATAAAGGGGTAGAGGTCCAACACCTGCTGGAGCGCCGGCTCCATCTGGGCCGGGTCCATGGAGCGGATCTCGTCCCGTTCCGCCAGGTCTTCGGCCAGATGCGCCGCCAGTTGGTGGGCCTTTTCCTTGAGGCGGTCGAATTCCGAGATAAAGAGCTCGGGCAGATATTTCCGGGCCAGACTTTCCATTTCTTCGTTGGAGATGGAAGTGCAGCGCCCGGTTTCATACATCTCCACGATGCGCTGGTTGATCTTGGAGATCCCGGGGTGGCCTTTATCCACCTGTTTCTCCCCTTCCAGGGCCAACCTGGCGTTAAGCCAGTGGACGATACCCGCCTTGCCGGACTTGTCGGTGATGGTGATGGTTATTGGCCTTTTCAGGATTTTGGCGGTGTCGAAGGCGTTGTAGATCTCTTCGTTTTTCAGCAGACCGTCCGCGTGAATCCCGGCGCTGGTGGCGTTGAAGTTCTTGCCCACAAAGGGATAGTTGGGAGGAATATGATAATGCAGCTCTTTCTCGAAGTACTGGGCCACGTCGGTGATCACCGTGGTGTCGATGCCGTCGGTGGCGCCCCGTAAAGAGATGTACTCCATGATCAAAGCCTCGATGGGCGCGTTGCCGGTGCGCTCCCCAAACCCTAAGAGGGTGCCGTTCACCGCGGCGCAGCCATAGATCCAGGCGGTGACGCCGTTCACGAAGACCTTGTGAAAGTCGTTATGGCCGTGCCATTCCAGGAGGTGGCCGGGCACCCCGCCGTCATCGATCATGGCCCGCACCAGCCGGGGCACACTCCGGGGCAAGGCCGCACCGGGATAGGGCACCCCATAGCCCATGGTGTCGCAGAGGCGCACCTTGATATCGATGCCGCTTTCCTCCCGGAGCTTCATCAACTCTAGAGCCAGGGGCACGCAAAAGCCGTAAATATCCGCGCGGGTCACGTCTTCGAAATGGCAGCGGGGCGCAACCCCCAATTCCAGGGCCGCCTTGACTATACTTAAGTAATCATCCAGGGCCTTGCGCCGGTTCCACTGGAGTTTCAGGAAGATGTGGTAGTCGGAAACCGAAGTCAGGATGCCGGTCTCTTTCAGGCCCATCTCCTTCACCAGTTTCAAGTCCGCAGGGACGGCCCGGATCCAGCCGGTGATCTCCGGATAGAGATAACCCCGCTCCCGGCACCGCTCCACGGCTTCCTTGTCTTTGGCGCTGTACAGGAAGAATTCGCTCTGGCGGATGATGCCTTTGGGCCCGGAGAGCTTGTGGAGCATATCGAAGATCTCCACGATCTGCCGCACGGTATAAGGCGGCCGGGCCTGCTGTCCGTCCCTGAAGGTGGTGTCGGTGATGATCATCTCCTCCGGCGGGCGGGGGATGACCAACTTGTAATCAAAATCGATGCGGGCCACTTCCGTATACGGGAAGATCTGCCGCATCAAATTGGGCTCTTCCACCTCCTGCAAACGATGCTGCCAGAAAGAAGAATGCTCATGATCCAACAAACGCCGCTCTCTGTTCCAACGAGCCATAACGTGCCATCCGTTCTTATTTGATATTGATAGTTTGGGGGAAATAGGCGTAGCTCCTGCCGCACCTACCTGCCCTCCCCCACGCTTACTTCTCTAACCTCAATCCCAGCTCCAGCAATTGCTCCGGTTCTACCTGCGACGGCGCCTGGGTCACCGGGCAGGCGGATTTCTGGGTCTTGGGGAAGGCGATGACCTCCCGGATGGATTTGGCCCCGCACAGGATAGCCACCAGGCGGTCAAACCCGAAGGCCACCCCGCCGTGGGGCGGGGCTCCATATTCCAGGGCCTCCAGCAGAAAGCCGAATTTTTCGTCAGCTTCAGCGGTGGTCATTCCTAAAACCTGGAACAGCTTTTCCTGCACGTCCCGGCGCCAATTGCGGATGCTGCCGCCGCCGATCTCCTGGCCGTTCAGGACCAGATCATAGGCCCGGGCCCGGACCTGCCCCCGGGTACTCTCATCTGCCAATAAAGGTATATCCTCTTCCTTGGGCGCCGTAAAGGGGTGATGCACCGCCACAAAACGGCCCTCGTCCCGGTCGTACTCCAGGAGGGGAAAATCCGTGACCCAGACCAGATTAAAGGTGTCCTCAGGGATCAAGTTTTCCCGCTGCCCCAGATGGACCCGGAGCTGACCCAAGGCGGTGTTGGCCACCTGGGGGATGTCGGCGATGAACATCAGCAGGTCCCCTTCTTTGGCATCGAGACGGTCGTTCAAGGCTGCTTTCAAGCCTGCGGGGAAAAATTTGGCAATAGGCGACTGCCATTCCGGCGTCAGCTTCACCCAGGCCAGCCCCCGGGCCCCGTAAACCCCGGCCAGGCCGGTGAGGTCATCCAGTTCTTTGCGGGAAAGTTTCGCCAACTCCTTGCCGTTCATGGCCTTGACGATGCCGCCCTGGTCCACCACCTCCCGGAACTGGCGGAACTCCGACTCCTTGATGAGGTCCGTAACTTCTTTCAGCTCCAGGCCGAAGCGCGGGTCAGGCCGGTCCAGGCCGAAGCGGTCCATACATTCTTTATGCGTCAGGCGGGGAAAGGGCGGCTTAAGATGCACCCCCAGCATTTCCTGAAAAAGGGCCACCATCAACCCTTCCACCACCCGCATCACGTCTTCTTCGGTAACGAAGGCCATCTCCAGGTCGATCTGGGTGAACTCCGGCTGCCGGTCGGCCCGGAGGTCTTCGTCCCGGAAACAACGGCAAAGCTGATAATAACGGTCCAGGCCGGACATCATCAGCAATTGCTTAAAAAGCTGGGGCGACTGGGGCAGGGCGAAAAAATGCCCCGGCATCACCCGGCTGGGGACCAGATAGTCCCGGGCCCCTTCCGGGGTGCTCTTGGTGAGGATGGGGGTCTCCACCTCGATGAAGCCCTCGGCATTAAGGAACTGCCGGGCCACTTGGGCCGCCCGGTGGCGCAAGAGAATGTTCTTCATAACGCCGGGCCGCCTGAGGTCCAGATAACGGTAGCGCAAGCGCAGGGCCTCGGAGATGTCCACCCGGTAGTCTTCCACCTGGAAAGGCGGGGTCTTGGAGGCGTTGAGGAGACGCAGCTCCTCCACCAGGACCTCGATCTCCCCGGTGTCCAGCTGGGGGTTGATCATATCCGCGGGCCGAAGATTGACCACGCCCCGGACGGCGATGACCCATTCGTCCCGGAGGACCCCCGCCTTGGTATGTTCATCCGGATTGACTTCCGGGTTGAAGACCACCTGGGTGAGGCCGTCCCGGTCCCTAAGGTCCACAAAGATGAGGCCCCCGTGGTCCCGGCGGCGCTGCACCCAGCCCATGAGCACCACTTCCCGGCCCGCGTCCTGAGCCCGTAATGCCCCGCAGGAATGACTGCGCTTTAGCCCTGCCAATGACTCGAACACTTCTGTTCTCCCAAACCTTCTCTCCCCATCCCATAAAGGAGTGGGGAGGGGAGCCATTGTTTCCTAATCGCTTTCGGAATTTATCAAACCTGATTTTTCCCCCTTTTCTAAAGGGGGGTAGGGGGGATTTTGAATGCCGCTTAAAATCCCCCTAAATCCCCCTTTAAAAAAGGGGGACTTAAAAACCCGTCCCTTCTCACAACCCTGCCAGCACCATGGGCAGCAGGGACAGGGAGACTTCTTGTTGATCGCCGGTAGCCATACGGCGCAGGGTCGCTTTCCCCGTCTCCAGTTCCCGGTCCCCCAGGATCACCGTGTAGGCCGCGCCCAGGCGGTCCGCCAGAGACATCTGGGCCTTAAGCGACCGTTCCCCAAAATCCATCTCCCCGGGAACGCCTTCCCGCCTAAGGGTCTGGAGCAGGGAAAAGGCCTGGTCCCGCGCGGCAGGACCCAGGGCGGCCAGAAAAATCTTGCGGTTTTTCTCCTGGCCCAACTCCGGGGGTAGGACTTCCAGGAGCCGGTCCTCGCCAATGGCGAAGCCGATGGCCGGCAACTCCGGGCCTCCCAGTTCCTGGGCCAGGCCGTTGTAACGGCCGCCCCCGGCCACTGCGTCCTGGGCCCCCAGGCCCACGGCCACCACCTCGAAGGCGGTGCGGCTATAATAATCGAGACCCCGGACCAGCCGGGGCTGCTCTTCATAGGTCACGCCGAAGCGGCTCAACAGGCTCAACACCCGGGCGTAATGGACGGCGCAATCCGGGCAGAGATAATCCTTCAGCACCGGCGCGTCCTTTAATATTTCCTTACAATGGACGGACTTGCAATCCAACACCCTTAAGGGGTTGGTGACCCGGCGGCGCAGGCAATCCTCGCACAAGCCCTGCTTTTGGGACAAAAAGAGGCTCAGGCCCTCTTTGAACTTCTTCTGGCACTCGGGGCAGCCCAGGGAATTGACCAGGAGGCGGGAGGTCCCCAACTGCACCCGTTTCAAGATTTCCATGAGGAGGAGGATGACTTCCGCGTCCAACTCCGGTGCGTCGCTCCCCAGGGCCTCGCAGTTGATCTGGTGAAACTGGCGGTAGCGCCCTTTCTGGGGCCGCTCATAGCGGAACATGGGCCCCAGGGTATAAAGCTTCTTTACCCCTGCGCCCTGGTCCAGACGGTTTTCCAGGACGGCCCGGAGCACCGAGGCGGTGGCCTCGGGCCTGAGCGTCAGGGAATCCCCGTGACGATCCGGGAAAGTGTACATCTCCTTGGAGACGATGTCGGTGTCGGCGCCGATGGAGCGGGCAAAAAGCTCGGTGCGCTCGATTAAAGGGAGTCTCAACTCCCGGTAGCCGTAAAGGGCAAAGGCCTCCCGGGCCGCATTCTCCACGGCCTGCCAGCGTCCCGTCTCCGGGGGCAGGATGTCCCGCATCCCCCGGATAGCTTTGATCTTCCCCGCCATTCTGGAAACTCTAGTTCATATACATAAAAAAAGAAAATTTAACCTGCAAGGGGCTAATTGTCAAGGCGATTTCCAGGAAGGATAATCACTCCTTTACTGGTTTTCCTCTTGACTGCCGGCAGGCTGTTGCTGAGGCGTACTGAGCGGGTAGGCAGTGGAGCCTTCCCCCCGGGAAAAAGCTCAGAAGCAGAGGGAGGGAGAAAGTCCGGGAAAGAATCCTTTTATGCAGGAATTTATGCTATCATTCTGTCACCTGAAAACCAGGCCAGGCAACGGGAAAGCCTCTCCGGAGTTAGTTAGGGAAGACAAAACTCCCCCTACTATTTCAGGACTGAAAGAAATCAGGTGCAACATTGCCTTAGCATATATTCCTGGAAGCAGATACAGGAGGCAGATATCTTGGCGCCGCCATCCCCGCCCACGATAAGCCCGGGGCTTTCAGAAAGAGTTCGGCAGGTTCTTCGCTGCCCTGGCTGTTTGGGGGATATTACCAATAACGGCACGGTGTTAGAATGTCAAACCTGTGGGGCAAGTTATGAATTTTCAGAAAGCGGCCAATTAGACCTGCGATTAAAAAAGAAAAAATTATGTCATTTGGCAATGCAAATCGATAGCTATCTGGACCGGACTTACGATCTAAATATTAACGATAGCTATTGGGTAGTGCCATTTACGGCAACTAGCTCGCCGGAGGTGGATTTTCACGGGCTTGAGATTCCGGTCAGGTTGAACCTGGCCCAACTTAGTTATTTTCCCCAGGCCCCAGAAAAAGGCAGTTTAATGATAGACCTGGGCTGCGGTGAAGAGATTCACCGGCAGGTCTGCGAACACGCCGGCTTTGAATACGTAGGGCTCGACATCCGGCATGAAAAGGCCCAGATACTGGGGGACGCCCACGCCCTGCCTTTTGCCGGTAATTCCTTTGACTTCCTTCTCGCCATCGCCACCCTGGAGCATCTCCGCAATCCTTTTATCGGCATCAGGGAAGCGGTGCGCGTCCTGAAACCAGGAGCCAGACTCCTGGGCACCGTGGCCTTCCTGGAGCCGTTTCACGATTTAAGCTATTTCCACCACAGCCACCATGGCCTCAATTACTTGCTTCAAGATGCAGGGCTAAAGATCATCGCCCTCGGTCCGGAAGGGGATTGGCCGGTCTTAAGAGCCCTTGCCGAGATGATCCTCTTTCCCAAAATGCCTAAAAAAGCTGCCAAGATGATGGTTGCTCCCCTACATCTCCTGCATAAGCTTTGGTGGAAAATCGGGGCTAAACTCAGGCAATCAGAGACATCCCAAGAAAAATACCGTTTATTAGCCACCGCGGGGAGTCTAACTTTTGTCGCCGAGAAAAGCAGGACCTGAAAAAGAGAGCAGAACCATCAGAATACCTGTTTCCTGGGGGAATATATTGACGATGCCCGGATTTTAGGGTTTTTTTTCCCATGAAATTCTGAAAGTTAAAAGCTAGGGGCAAGAGATGCTCGATCTAAGTATAGTGATGCCATGCCTCAATGAAGCAGAAACTCTCGGCACTTGCATTACCAAGGCAAAGATAGGCATTGAAAAGCTGGGGATTGCCGCGGAAATTATCGTAGCTGATAACGGCAGTACCGATGGGTCTAGAGAGATCGCCGAGAGTATGGGAGCCCGGGTCGTCAAGGTTCCCGGCAAGGGCTACGGCAATGCCTTGCGGGGCGGGATCGAAGCCGCGCAGGGCAGATGGATTATCATGGGAGACGCTGATGACAGTTATGATTTTAGCGATCTCGCGCCTTTCGCCGAAAAGTTGTCGCAAGGGTATGATCTGGTCATGGGTTGCCGGCTGCCGAAGGGCGGCGGCACGATCATGCCCGGCGCCATGCCCTTGAAGCATCGCTGGCTCGGTAATCCGGTCCTGTCGTTTCTGGGGCGGTTTTTCTTCAAAGGTGCGGTCACCGACTTTCATTGTGGCTTACGCGGCTTCACGAAGGAGGCCTATCAGCAACTGGGCCTAAGGACCACGGGCATGGAATTCGCCTCGGAGATGGTGGTGAAATGCAGCCTGCAAGCCATGAAGATTGCCGAGGTGCCCATTACCCTCTACAAAGACGGCCGCTCACGGCCGTCTCACCTGCGGAGCTGGCGGGACGGATGGCGGCATCTGCGCTTTATGCTCCTTTATTGCCCCACCTGGCTTTTTGTGGTGCCGGGCCTGACCTTGCTGTTGGGCGGAACGATACTGGGCATCCGCCTGTGGCAGGGACCCCTGCACGTCGGCATTGTTATTTTTGACACCAATACCCTCCTGGTCTGCTCCATGAATGTGGTGGCGGGCCTGCAAATATTTTTCTTCGGAGTATTTACCCGGGCCTTTGCGATCTCCGAAGGTGTCCTGCCTAAGACCCCCAACCCCCTGGACAATCTCTACCAATTATTCACCCTGGAAAAAGGGGTATTACTGGGCCTGGTGATTCTTCTGGCGGGACTGGCTAAACTGGTAATGGCCACCCTCTACTGGAAAGAGGCCCATTTTGGCGTCATTTCCTACCCCGATAGCCTGCGCATGGTCATCCCCGCGGTCACCTTAATGATGATCGGCGTGCAAATCTTTTTTTCGAGTTTCTTTCTAAGTATTCTTGATCTACCGCGCAAATGATTTCTTCAATTCTAATTCAAATCACATCTGCCGGTTAAGGCGGGGCTTAGGTAAACCAGGGACCAAAGGCTGGAAGGACTATGGTTAATATGAACTGTAAAGAACACCATATTTATTACATAATCCTGTTAGCACTCATTATCAGATTAGTATTCCTGCTTTCAGTGCATCTATTCCCGGCAAATATAGCTTTCCATGCTAATGACTCTAAAGGCTATATTGCCTTAGCCAAGGAACTGTCATCTCACGGAAGATTTGTCAACTCCCTCGAAGGCACTTTATACGGACGCCCCCATACTCCGGAAATCGTGCGTACCCCCGGCTATCCCTTATTCCTAATTCCCGGCATTTGGCTCGGTAACCTTGAGTTAGTAACCATATTTTTGCAAATTATCTTATGTTGCTTGACTGTATTCTATACATATAAATTGTCCTTAATCTTATTCAATAATATATTTGCTGCCCTGACAAGCGCAGCCTTGGTTGCTATTGATCCGATGTCGATATTTTTCACCATATACATATTAAGCGAAACATTATTTGCCTTCCTGATAATTGTATTTGTTTATTATTATGTAACCTATATAAACTCCAGGGAATTAAAATATTTAATAATAGCGTCCATATCCTTGGTTATTTCCATATTTGTCAGACCCATCGGCTATTATCTCACCTTTTTATTGGCCCTGGGCTTTATTGTATTTAAAATATGCACCAGAAAATTTGACCTGAAAGTTTTCGTTCATACCTGCATTTTTCTTTTAATTGTCATTATTCCCGTGAGCGCCTGGCAGGTGAGAAATTATGTCACCGCGCAATATCCCGGGTTTTCGGCGATCTCGGAATGTTCCATTTACTTTCATAACGCTGCCGCAGTATTGGCGAAAAAAATGAACACCTCTTATACTGATTTACAGGTAAAGATGGGACAGTGGGATGTAAATGATTATTTCAAAGTCCATCCTGAGCAGCGCTCCTGGACGGAGGCTGAAAGATTCCGCTATATGAAAGAACAGAGTCTCAACATCATAAAAAATAATCCTCTTATATATGCCAAGATTCATTTAATGGGGATGTTAAGGGTACTTTTTGATCCGGGCATGGTAAAATATTTTAAACTGTTCCGTTATCAAGACGACCAGGTACAGTTTATTAAATACCTGGTCGATAACGGTATTGTGGCCACCATCAAAATAATTTGCTTTAAACGTCCCTTAATGTTTATTTTTTATGTAATATCCGGCGCGTTGCTCTTTGCCATCATAGTATTCGCTTGTTGGTCCTTAATTTCCAAAAATATGCACTATACTCTGCCCATTATCCTTATGCTGTTGATAATTATGTATATCGTCTTTATCTCCGGAGGCCCCACGGATAACCCCAGGTATCGCCTGCCCATAATGCCCCTCATCTCAATTTTTGCAGGGTTTGGCTTATCGGATTGGCTGCAGAAAAGAACCGGTAAGCAAAAGAATTTATCTTCGCAGTAATCACTCCATTAATAATCAGGCGGGTTGCCTAAAAGAGTAGTCTGCTTTGACCGGATTCTCTTTGGAAGCCAGGGGCCGGAGAGCGTCACCGGTTGCGCCGGTATCCGGTTAAGCCCGGAGGCTGACAGCCGGTGGTTCCGGAAGACTAACGATATTCCCTAAACCCCCGGCCCAGAAAGAGAAAAAATGACCACAAGCCGCCATAGACCGGGCGCACGCTCCATTCCCCGGAGAGAAACAGGTCTTCCAGGCGGGGCAGTAGGTGGGAGTCGAGACGGACGTGGTTTAAACCCATCCACTGCTTAAACCTTTTTGAGGCCGAGTCATGGAAGTCCCCCACAGCGATGTATCCCTCCGGGGCGAGGTCCTGGCCCGCGGTCAGCAAGGCGGCCTCCCAGCCCGGGTTAAACATGGAGAGGGCATAGGAGAACACCACTAAATCAAAGTGCCCCGGGGCCACCGGCCGGTCATAAGCGGCCTCTATGAGGTTGACTCGGCGGCGCGAGCCCGCCAGCTTCTTGTGGGCTCGCGCCAGCATGTGCGGCGACAAATCCAGGCCCCAAAGTTCCGCCTCCGGGAAGAGGCGCCCCAGGTGGAGGAGGTTCTTCCCCGTGCCGCAGCCCACCTCCAGGAGGCGCCGGGGCTGGCACTGCGCCGCCGCCAGGCGGATCAGCTCCTCCCTGCCCCTTAAGAAAGTCCAGCGGGTAAGGTCATAAATCCAGGCGTGCCACCGGTAATACCGTGCAATCTGCGACCGTTCTAAAGCCGGATTTTCTAAAGACATCAGCGCACCTCCCCTAAATGCAGGCTGCCGTAAGTGCCCACCCGGTCCCTCTGGTGCAAAGGTTGGGTCAGTTTCGGGAAAAACCGCAGTTTGGCCGTCACCTTTGCCGGCAGAAAACTCAAGTCCGGCCCGGCGGAGCGGAAGAGAATCCTGGTGCCGGGCCGGCTGTTCCGGAAGATCAGGCGCCATTCTTCCTGAAGGGCCTCAGTGTCATGCCAGGCCAGCCAATCCTGGTGGTCCAGAAGGACAAAATGGCTGTAAAACCCGGGATGGGCTTGCAAAAATGTGGTGACCGTAGACGTATGCACCTTGATCCGGTCTAGATTTTGCCGGAGCAGAGCGAAGTTCCGGGGATGCAGATAGGCAGGGCAGCAATCCGCGGTATAGGAGCCGGTGAGGTAGACCCGCCAGAAGTAATTGTCCCGGATGGGCACCGTGGTGAAAACCCTTCGCAGCTTGTCCCGGACGTAGCGCTCGAACCCGCCGGGATATTGATGTTCGATGAGACGGAACTGGGGGGCGGGGACGCCGATAAAGGCCAGGGTGCCGGGCTGGCGGAGCAGCCAGGCAATGCCCCGGCTGAACAGGTGCGGCTCCAGCAGATTATAGCAGCGCTCCTGCTCCGCCAGGGACCCGGCCTCCAGCAGGGCCAGGGCCGGCCTCTTTTTGCCGTTTAGCAGCAGACGGTGAAAGACCCAGGCAAAATCGCCGGCCGCGCCCCGCCAGTAAAAGGAGCGCCGCACTCCCTGGGGGTTGAAATAGCCGATTTTTTTATCCCAAAATCCTTGGGCCCAAAGCGGCAAGAAGGGCCGGAGGGCGGCATAGATGTCCCGGTACTCCGGGTCCCCGCCTTGACCGAAGAGGGCGAACAGGGCCTGGTGGTCTCCGGCTTGGAGCAAGGCCGTTTTTAGGGCAAGAATGGCGTTCTGCCGGAAATTGACGTCCACCGCCTGGATGGCCGCCGGGCTGTCCAAAAGGTAATCCAGCACGTTGCAGCCGGCACTGGTGATGGCCACCACCATGCTGTCCGGAGTAAGCCGGAGAAGTTCCCGGTCGATGCGGGGATCTTCCCAGCAGGTATTGTAGATCAGACGGTTTCCATGGATGAGCTCAAAAAAGCTGTCTTGCAGCCGGCTAAGCATCACAGGCCAACTCCCGAAAAATGATTGCACCATTGTGCCAGGGGATTGTTCAGGAGGTATTAGGTTTTCGTAAAAAATCAGCAAACTTTAATCCTTTTTGGGGGGACATAGGAGCTGTTTATGCTGGATAAGACCTATTTTTCAGGAATTAACAGTATGTCATAGGGGGGAGAGGAATAATAATACCTATCCCATTACTATTAGTGAAAAAAAAGGCATGTATCAGATATTTTTAAATGTTAAGCTCCGGCAAAATTTTTGTTAAGAGTTTGTTAATCTTATCAAGGCATTAGTTTATCAGCATATTTACGGCCTCGCAGGTTGGGAAAAACCCTTCACAAAGTTTCTAACATATGGCAGAATAGTGCTGAATTTATCTATGGTAGGGAGGATAAATAACCAATTGTTATTGTAATGGAAATAGCGCACTTATGTTGTTAACCAAACCATATCCAAATAAGAAAGGTGAGAAATGAAAAAAACCTATATTTTGGATACCAATGTGCTCTTGCATGACCCGGAATCTTTATTTTCTTTCGAAGACAATGCCATTGTTTTACCGCTTTCCGTCATCGAGGAATTGGATCGCATCAAAAAAAGAGGAGACGATATCGGCAGGAATGCCCGGGATGCCTCCAGGAAGCTGGATGATCTGAGATTGCTCGGCCGTTTATCTGAGGGAGTGGAACTTCCCCGGGGCGGGTCCATTAGAATTGAGTTGAATGGCAACAAGACCTACGATCTTTTAAGTGGGGTCGATTTAAATACTATTGATAATAGAATCCTGGCCCTGGCCTATTTTCTCACCAACAATGACCATGGCCCGGTGGTGCTGGTTACCAAAGATCTCAACTTGAGAATAAAAGCTGACGTTTTAGGGATTGCCACTGAAGATTTTTATAGTGATAAGGTCGATTACGCCAAATTATACAAGGGAGTGGCCGAATTATATTTTTCCGAAGAAGAAATAAACCGTTTTTATCAAGACGGGTTCCTTGATTTACAGTCAAATAATCTTTATCCTTACCAGTTTTGTGTTCTCAAGGTCCAGGGCAACCCCTCCCTGTCAGCTTTAGCCAGATACCGTAACCACCGGCTGCACAAACTATTCTACGAGGGCAGGACCGTTTATGGCATAAAGTCATTGAATAAGGAGCAGAAATTTGCCTTGGATCTCCTTCTGGACGACCACCTCAAAGTGGTCACCCTGGTGGGCAAAGCCGGGACCGGCAAGACCATTCTGGCCCTGGCCGCGGGGTTAGAAAAGATTTACGAGGAAAACGGTAAATACAACCGGATGCTGATTACCAGGCCCATTGTGCCTTTGGGCAACGACCTGGGGTATCTGCCCGGGGATAAAGAAGACAAAATCAGGCCGTGGATGCAGCCCATTTATGACAACCTGGAGTATTTATGCAACGACCATCTGCACCACAACGGCGGCACCGATTATCTTCTCAATAACGGCAGAATCGAGTTGGAGGCCTTAACTTATATCCGGGGCAGAAGTATACCCCGGCAGTTTATTATTTGCGACGAAAGCCAGAATCTCACCCCCCATGTGATCAAAACCCTCCTCACCCGGGTGGGCAAGGGCAGTAAGATTGTCTTCACCGGCGATCCGGAACAGATCGACCATCCCTACCTCGATGCCTCTTCCAACGGCTTGAGCTACTTAGTCGAAAGAATCAAAGAAGAAGATATTGCCGGCCACATAACCCTGGTCAAGGGGGAGCGATCGGACGTCGCCGAATTGGGGGCCAAGCTATTATGAGACGGACCCCGGAGGCGCGGTCAACGCCGCGGGGTTACCACCACTTCCGGCTGCGTTCGTGATAGTAGCTGATAATATCCCGTTTGGCGATCATACTGATAATTTCATCCGGAGCTTCTTCCCGGACCACCGGCAATTCATTGACATTGATCAAGGCCATCTTATCCAGGGCATCCTGGAGCGATTCGTCCCAAAAAGCCCGGACCACGGTATGGGTGGCCACGTCTTTGGCGATGATCAATTGGGCCAGGGTGTCTTCAAAGAGGACCTCCCGGATATCGTTGATGGAGAGGATGCCGGTCATCTTGCCTTGGGCGTTGACCACGGGGAAATAGGATTCCGGGGAATCGGTAACCATCTTAATGAGTTCTCCGAAAGGCAGGTCTTCCGGG
>JAQTXE010000211.1 GCA_028688935.1 Syntrophales bacterium | reverse complement strand
GGCGCTGGGACAACCCCCGGGCCATGAGAGGGATAAAGTCCTGCACCCCGTCGCCAAGGCCGCCGGACCAATTGATGCCGGGGTGGGACAGGCCCCGCCACAGGGCCTTCAGGGGCAGGGACTTAAAATTTTCCGGGGTCACCGCATCGCAAGTGGTCAGTCCCGGGGTGAGCCCGCCGCCCAGGTCGATGAGATGGAGCGGCAGGGGAATGGCGGTGGTGAGGCGGGCGGACACATGCTCCCCTTGCACCGCCTCGCCCAGGCCGAACATCTCCTGCATGGCCCGCTCGTGCGCGAAGCGGATGACATCATGCAGCGTGTGGCACCCGGAAGGGGCAAAATCCGGGGCCTGGGGATCGGTAAGGTTCAAGGGGGACAGCTTGTCCAACACGGCTCTGAGACGACCATGCATGGGACTGTTCACCACGTGCAGCCGCGGCGGCCGGGCGTTCTCCGCCAGTTCGGCCACTAGCCCTTGATAAACCGCGCCGCTATCCACCGCCAGGGTGATCTCCTGGCCGTCGGTGAGGGTTTGGGTGGCCCCGGCCGCGTCCACCAGGGCCGGGACGCCAAACTCCCGGGCCACGGAGGCCAGGTGGCTGGTAACGCTGCCCACGTCGGTAATGAGACCGTTGATGCGGTTCATGAGGGTGGCGTAATCCGGCGAGGCGGTGCGGGCCACCAGGATGGCGTTTGCCGGCGGGGTTTTGCCGCCCCGGCCCGGCTGCCATACCATCCCGGTAGCCACGCCGGGGGAGGCGATTTTGCCCCCGGCCAGCAACAAGGGATGGCCGGGAAATTCTTTGGCTGCGGTCTCCTGGGGGGGCTTGGCCTGGATCAGGGCCAGGGGCCGGGACTGGAGAAAAAAGAGGCGGCCCTCCTGATCCACGGCCCATTCCACGTCCTGGGGCCCCTGGAAATAGCGCTCCAGCTTCAGGCCTCCCTGGCTCAAAGTCCGGATCACCTCGTCAGCCACGGCGGGCAGGTCCCTCTCGGCGGCCGGGGTTTCTTCCAGGTTAAGGCCCCCATCGGGCCGGGCCACCAGGCGCCGGGACTTGCTGCGGATCCTCCGGTCCACGATGTCCAGGGTTTGCCGGTCCACGAAATAGCCGTCCGGGGAGGTCTCGCCGCTCACCAGATATTCGCCCTGGCCTAAGACGGCGCTGATCTTGAGCAGGCCGCTGCCGGGCTTGGCCGGGTCCACGGTGTAGAGCACGCCGCTGGCCCGGGAGTCCACCATGGCGATCCCGGCCACGCACATGGGCGTATCCTGGTCATCCAGGCCGTAACGCAGCCGGTAAAGAATGGCCCGGGCCGAATACTTGCTGGCCACCACCTCTTTGTAGGCCTGAAGAATCTCATCTTTGCCGACGTTCAGGCGGGTGTCGTAGAGGCCCGCGAAGGAGGCCTCGGAGTCCTCGCCCACGGCGCTGCTCCGCATGGCCAGGCGCACGCCCTTGCCGGTCCGGGCCTCCAGGGCCTCGTAGGCCGCCAGGATTCTGTCCGCCAGGACCGGGATCAAGTCCGTCTCCAGGATCATTTCCCGGATTTCCTGGCTGCCGGTCTCCACCTCCTCCAGGTCGTCGGGATCAAGGGTAGCCAGGATGACTTCGATGACCTGCTTGAGTCTGGCTTCTTCCATGAAGCGGATAAAGCCCATGGCGGTGACCACGAACCCGGGGGGGATGGGCAGCCCGGCGCGGCGGGCCATGAGGGCCAAATTTGTGGCCTTGCCCCCGGCATCCCGGTAGGAGGCGGCATCCAGGTTCTCCAGGGGGAGAACCAGAGGACCCATCAGACAGTGGCGGGCCGGATAATAGAGGGGGGCGATCTCCGCGGCCAGCCGGTCCACCACCCCCAAAAGTTCGCCGTAACGGCCACCGCCCATCCCGTCCAAGGCCCGTACCAGACGCCGAGTGGATTTTAAGAGATCGTGGGTCCGCTCCTCCACCTCCCGCATATGGAAAGGCGTGACCGAGAAATAGAGCTGCTCCAACTCCGCCAGACGCTGCATGGCCAGGTAGTTGTGGCCCAGAAAATCCTTAAAATAACGGTATTGATCAACGACTTGGCCATCCAGGTTGACCAGCAGGCGGCAGGCCTTGCTTGTGGAGAAAAGGTCCAGGATTTTCACCGGTGACTCCGCGGTTCGATACTTACTCCCCTCCGCCCGGCTCAGGCCGAAAAAGGCCCGAAGAGGCAAGGAGGCACAGAAGGGCTTTTAAAAAAATTATAAACTGAATTGGTTAACCAAGCTCGGAGAACTTCGCCTGGCCCCGGGTTTTCCCGGCAATTCTCTCTTTAAGGCCTCTCCGAACACTGACCCACATATTAAGTTAAGTGGATTAAAAAAATGTTACCGATAATCCGGAGGGTTCGCCGTAACTGCTAATCATAAGAAAACTGGGTGGTCACCACGGACCACAGAAAAAAGAGGATACACCCGGCCGCGGCCAGCAGCACAGCCGCAGCCAGGGGATAGGCCAGAAATTTCCTCCCCGGCCTGACCGTGAGCCACTGCCGGAGATGCCTTAAAAAAACCCAAAAATCTTCGGTAAACAGCAGGATCAGCAGGAAAAAGCCGAGGGTAAAGAGAAGAATATGCACCATTAGTCAGGCAACGCCCCCATGGTCCGGGCCGGAAAATCGAGAGTAAAAAGCTGTTTATCAAGATAAAGCCGGGCGGCTCCAGCCGGAGAAAGGGGAAAAGGCCCTCCCGTTATTCAGCGCCGCAGCCGGTAAATGGTTTCAAAGGAATTGAACAGGTCCAGATACTGCTCCAGGTAGCGGGTCAACAGGAAATTTTGTTTGACCTTTTCCCGGGCCTTTCCCCCCAAAGTCTGCCGGAGATCCGGATCTTTCAGAAGCTGCACTATCCTGGCGGCCGCCTCCTCGACGCTGGCGACCAGAAAACCGTTGATTCCGTCATCGATCTGGTGGCGGATGCCCCCCACCTTACCACCGATGACCGGGGCCCCTTTCCACATGGCCTCGGCCACGGTGAGGCCGAAGCCTTCCCGGAGGGATTTTTGCAAGACCACCGCGGCCCGGCGCTGCAAGGCGTTGACCAGAGCGGTGTCTTGCCGACTGAGGATGATGATCCGCTCCTCCCGCTGTGCGATCAAGGATTGATAGACCTCGGCCCCTTCCGGGTCGTCGGTGGCGACGTTGCCCAAGAGCACCAGGGTGGCGTCCACTTCTTTGCGGGCCAGCTTGAAGGCCCAGATGACCCCTTCCGGGTCTTTCCAGGGGTCGAAGCGGGAGATTTGCACCACCAGGGGCAGGTCGGTGGGGATCTCATAATGGCTCAGGCGCTCCTCCACTTCGGTCTCGCTCATCTCCCGGTTTTTGGTGGTAAAGGGGTCGATGGCCGGAAAGAAAAAGACCTGGGGGGTCCTCAGATTCTGCCGGTATTCCTCCAGACTCAAGATGACCGCGTCATATTTCTCAATGGTGGGGCGGAGAAACTTCCATAATTTTTGATGCGGTGCGGTCAGGTCCAGGTGGCAGCGCCAGAGCCAGGGACCTTGCTTTTTATAGTGATGAATCAAGGGCAAGGGCTGGGGATCATGGATGATCACAAAGTTGTGGTTGTCCAGATGGTTGCGCACCGCGTTCTCATAGATCACGTCTGTATAAATCTGGCATTTCCGGGCCGTCAGGTTGATGTCGCCACCCTGCAAGGCATTGTGCATCTTCTTGGTGATGCTGAAAAAATCCGGGGCCCCCTGGATGACCCGCCAACCGGTCTTGATTCCCACGGTATTCATCAGGAGGCTGAGGGAGGATAACATCTCCGCCACCCCGCCCCCGTAATAGGTGGAGTTGATGTTGGCCACGTGCAGGTGCCGCAGGGACTCGGCCTTTTGGTGCAGGCGGTCCACCGCCTCCGGGCCGATGAATGGTTCGTAATCTTCTACCTGGGTCAGCCTGGGAAAGTCCATCTTCACCCCCTGTCAATCAAGGAAACGGGTTGTTTTCTTAACGTAGAATTACTAATCGCCGCTCCCTGGCGGTCAGGCCCGCGGCAAGTGGAATACTTTCGAGGGATTTAGTAAAATTATATAAGTGTTCCATGGGCCAGGGGCAAGTAAAAACGGGGGACCAGGGCCGGAGCCAGGTCTCTTAAGAGAAGGGAAAGAAGATGACTCTTCAGGAATCGCTACGCAACTTTAAGGCAGGAGTGCTCTCCCGGCTCAGCGCCGCGGATGTGGAAGTAATGGACCGGGCCACGGAGGAACTGGTGCGCGCCGGTATTGCGGCAAGGGCCAAAAAGGCTGGCGATCGGGCCCCGGATTTCACTCTGCCGAACTCCAATGGCGAGCCTGTGCGGCTCTCCCAACTCCTGGCCCGGGGTCCGGTAGTCCTCACCTTTTATCGCGGCGCCTGGTGACCTTACTGTAACCTGCAGTTGCAGGCTTACCAGGAAATTCTACCGGAGATCAAGGCCCTGGGGGCCTCCATGGCGGCCGTTTCTCCCCAGAAGCCCGAGTACTCCCTCTCCATGGCCCAAAAGCATGATCTGGGCTTTGAAGTCCTTAGCGATGCCGGCAACCGGGTGGCCCGGCAGTACGGTTTGGTCTTTTCCCTCATCGAACCTTTGCGGGACGTTTATATCAAGAAATTCGGCGTTGATTTGCAGGACTATAACGGCGACGCTTCTTACGAACTACCCATGCCGGGCACCTTTATCATCGCTCCCGAAGGCATCATCCGCCTGGCCTTTGTGGACCCGGACTACACGCTGCGCCTGGAGCCGGCGGAAATTATCAAGACCTTGCAGGAAATGGCGCCCAAGCCCTAAAAAAACCGGGATTGCCCCCAGATAACCGCCGGCTCACGGACGCCTCAAGACTTTTTGCCAGGGTGTAAACGTGGGCCATAATTTTTACGTTTATGTCTAGCTATTGACCCGGCTCCCCAGGCTTGATATTTTTTAAGTTACAGGGGGTTAATAGGTACGGAGATTTTAATCATTCTCCCCGGCCCCCAATCGAGGTCAACCATGTCCAAAGTGATTGATATAGAGGACCGGCTCAAGCTGGAGCAGAAAAAAAAGGCCAAGGTGGAGCGGGCCAAGAAGCTGGAGGCGGTGCGTAAAACCATCCAGTGCACCCGTTGCCTGGCCCGCTGCGCCAAATGCAACGTCCAGTTCGATACCCAGGAAATGTACCAGCGCTTTAAAGGTCCCTACCGTTTCTGCGCCAGTTGCCAGGAGGAATACGAGGAGTTCGTGCGCCTCCAAGGAACCGGGCAGGAAAGTCCCCATTATTGGCACAATAAGCAGTGGTTCAGGGTCTGGCAGGCTTGGCTGGACTACCAGCAGGCCATGAAGGATTACGGAGAATCCGCGGAATTCCTGGAATTGGTGAGAGAAGTGGAATGGGAGCGGTGAGCAGTAATAAATTGACATCTTTGGGCCCTTTTGCGGCAACTGCAGGCGCTTCCTCCCTAGACCTTACGGCATTGCTGCTCAACGCTCGGCCCTGAGGCAACCCTGATTTTCCTTCCATGGCTTTTTATCCCCAAGAATATGATCTGATCGTCGTCGGGGCCGGCCACGCCGGCTGTGAAGGGGCTCTGGCCGCAGCCCGCATGGGCCTCTCCGTTCTGATGTTCAACCTCAACCTGGACACCATGGCCCAGATGGCCTGCAATCCGGCGGTGGGGGGCCTGGCCAAGGGCCACGTGGTCAAGGAGATCGACGCCCTGGGCGGGGTCATGGGATATCTGGCGGACCTGACCGGCATCCAGTTCCGCACCCTCAACCTCTCCAAGGGACCGGCGGTCAGGGGCACCCGCATCCAGTGCGACAAACAGGCCTACCGCCTGGCCATGAAGACGCTGCTGGAAAAGGAGCCTCGCATCCACCTGCGGGAGGCCATGGTGGAGCGGCTGCTGGTGGAAGACGGCCGGGTGACCGGGGTGGTGGAGACCCTGGGCCTGGCCTATCGGGCCCGGGCAGTGCTCATCACCACCGGCACTTTCTTAAACGGCCTGATCCACATCGGCCCCACCCGGATCCAGGCCGGGCGGGCCGGGGAATTCGCGGCCATCCCCTTGGCGGCACACCTTAAGGAGTTGGGTTTTCGCCTGGGCCGCATGAAAACCGGCACCCCCCCGCGCCTTAGGGCCGGGAGTATCGATTTTGCCTCCATGGGCCGCCTGGAGGGGGACCCCGCGCCCCGTCCCTTCTCCTGGCGCACCCCGGCTATCGAGACGGAACAGCTTCCCTGCTTTATCACCCATACCACCGAAGCCACTCATCGCTGGGTCAAAGGCCACATCCACCTCTCTCCCTTATACAGCGGGGGGATCCAGGGCGTCAGCGCCCGGTATTGCCCGTCTCTGGAAGACAAGGTGATGCGTTTTCCCGAGAAAACCAGCCACCAGGTGACCCTGGAGCCCGAGGGCCGGGAGACCGCGGAGATTTACGCCAAGGGCCTGGGAAATTGCCTGCCGGTGGAAGTGCAGTTGGAGCTTTTCCGGAGCGTCCCGGGCCTGGAGGACGCGGAAGTGATGCGCCCGGCTTATGCCATCGAGTACGACTACGTGGATCCCTTGCAGCTTAAACCCACCCTGGAAACCAAGCTGATCAAGGGCCTCTTTTTGGCGGGACAGATCAACGGTACCTCCGGTTATGAAGAGGCCGCGGGCCAGGGCTTGTGGGCCGGAATCAACGCTGCCTGCCAAATCCAGGGACGCCCTCCCTTCCTGCCGGACCGCTCCCAGGCTTATATGGCGGTGCTGGTGGATGACCTGGTGACCCGGGGCACCCGGGAGCCCTACCGTCTCTTCACCTCCCGGGCGGAATACCGCCTCCTGCTCAGGGAGGACAACGCCGACCTGCGTCTGCTGGAGTGGGGCTATGAGTTGGGCCTGGTGGAAAAGGAAGCCCGGGAGCGCCTCCTGGCCAAAGAGCGCCTCCTGGCCGAAGAAGAGGCCCGCCTGGCGGGCCGCCGCCTTTATCCCACGCCGGAGGTCAACCGGGAATTGACGGCCCGGGGCACTGCCCCCTTAAAAGAGCCGGCCCCCCTTCTCCATTTGGTGAAACGCCCCCAACTGGATCTCCCCTGCCTTTATCGGCTTTCCGGGGAAGAGCCGCCGGTGCCGCCAGCGGTGGTGGAGCAACTGGAAATCAGGCACAAGTACGCAGGCTACATCCAGCGCCAGGAGGAAGCGGCCAAAAAATTCGCCCAGGGAGAGAAGAAACGCCTCCCCGAGGACTTCGATTACGATCAGGTGCCGGGTCTCTCCCTGGAAGTGCGGGAAAAACTAAAGGAAGTGCGGCCCCTGTCCCTGGGCCAGGCCGCCCGGATCTCCGGCATGACCCCCGCGGCCC
>JAQTXE010000210.1 GCA_028688935.1 Syntrophales bacterium | reverse complement strand
GCCACCTGGTATTTCTGGGCGTCATAACCCAAGACCCGCTCGCTGCCCACGAGACGTTTCCGCTTGGCGTCCCCGGGAATCTGAATGAACTGGCCCGGCCAGGTGGATTTCAGGGGTTCTTCCATGTAGGTCCGCTCCCAGGGGAGGATCACCCAGACCACTTTTTTGTCCAGGCGCAGGATGGTGATGGTCTGCCCTTTTTCGTCGCTGAATTCCTGGCGCAGCTTCTTGTCCTTGACAAAAATCCTGCCCGGCACGCTCACCCCCCGTACCCGGGTCAGCGTCTGCCCGGCAAACTCCGCGGGCCTTGCCGGAACCGGCCGCAGGGCCAGAGCCAGGAGGAGCCACAGCCATTTTTTATTTTTCAGTATCCGCATTGCCGCCCTCCACGGAATAAGACCGGCTTCAGCCCCGTTTGTTAATTCCTGAGGATTTCCGAACCTGGCAGGTGGCAAAGGGGGCCGGGCACCCGGTCCCCCGATAGTGCGACTGACTAACGCCTCTGGGGCATCCCCTGGGGCATTCCCGGAGGCATGGTCATTTTTTGATAGCCCGGGGGGACCTCAAATTTCGCCGCCGGCACGTTCCCTTCCTTGATATCCCGGTATTCCATGGAAAAAGAGCCGTCTGCGCTGGTCATCTTGATGGGCACCCCCAATTTTTTGGCGACCCAGATATAATGTTTCACCTCCCGGCCCCGGCCTTTGACCGTGGTCTCGTATTTCTCGGTTTCGTAACCGTTTACCGTCTCCGTGCCCAAAAGCTTCATTTTGGCCTTATCCTGGGGCATCTGCATGGTCTTCCCCAAGTCCGATTGACCAAACGGCATTTCCATGTACATCTTCTGTGCGGGCATAATTACCCACATCACCTGCTTATCCGGACGGAAGATGTTGATGCTTAAGCCTTCCGGGGCGGAGAACTCCTGGCGCATTTTCTCGCCCTGGAGATAGATCTTGCCCTTAACCTCCTGGGAACCCGTGCGGCTGACCACCTGGGCGCTGAAATCTGCGGCCTGGGCGACTCCCAGCCCCAGCCAGCAGGCCAGGGTGATGATCACCAATATCAGCGTATTGCGTCGGTACTGCATGTTTCCTCCTTATCCGGCACAACTCTCAAAGCCCCGGCCGCTGAGTAGAAGGTAACTCTCCCCGGCACAGCCCGGACACAGGTTTTGACCATCTTTTAACTTGGCTTTGGCGGCCAGCACCCCTTCGCCGCAGCGGCTGCAGACCACGGTGGCCATATTGGGCCGCGTATCCGGCGGCTTAATTGTTAGATGCTGCACCACGAACTGCTCCTCCAGGGGCACTGCCAACTCCCGGCGGGCGATGGCTTCCCAGAGGTGCTGGAAGCGATGGCGCTCCTCCGGCGCGGCCTCCTGGCGCAACACCACTTTTTCAAAGAGAGGGGCGGCCGCGGGATATCGGGCCAACATCTGCTCCCGGAAATCGGCCCGCACCGCCAGCCGCACCGCCGCGCCGTCTAGGCGCCGGGCCACGGTCACCGCGGTCTTACCCAGGTCTTGCACCACCAGGCCGTTATTTCCCAGGGTGCAGCCGGTGACCAGTTGGATGCCGTCCACAAAGCAGTTTACCCCCTCCAGCAACGCCACCACCTCCCCCGGCCCCGGGCCGTGGCTGTGGCCATGACCATGGCCGTGGCTGTGGCCGTGGCCGTGGGCATGGTGGGGAGGATACAGATAATTTATGGCATACTGCCCGGCCTTAACCCCCAGGGCCAGCATGGGGCAGCGATGGCCGTGGAGCGCTTCAGCCTCATGCAGCAACCCCTCCAAATCGCCGTCGCCGATCATCTGGGCCAAGGTATTCCGGGCCGAGGCGTGTTCGTGCATGGGTGCTCCTTGGCAGTTTTATGTGGGGGGAGGGGCCAGGGACGTGACATCCCTGCCCTTATCACCATAACTCCCCCCTTTTACCGGATTTTTTAGCATTTGTCGAGTCTTAGGTTTAAAAGAGCGGTGAGACCCCCGCTGGCCTCCGGCTCTGGCGGCAGTCAACTCTCCGCCTCACTCAAGCTCCAAAGCAGGAAGGGGGTGCCGTAACGGTTGAGCCAGCTACGGCGCTCCCGGTAATCCGGGAGCACCCGCGCCACCCCTTGCCAGAAGCGGGGAGTGTGTCCGGGTTCCTTAAGATGGGTCAGTTCGTGGACCACCACGTAATCAAGGACTGCCGGAGGCACCAGGATCAGCCGCCAGTTGAAGCGCAGGTCTTCCTGGGGGCGGCATTCCCCCCAACGGCGCCGCCACTGCCTAAGTTCCACCCGGCGCACTCTAAGGTCCATGGCCCCGGCGAAATGCTCCACCCGTTCTTTGATCAACCGCTCCGCCTCCTGGTAGTACCAGGCTAACAGCAGGCCCCAGGCGACGGCCGGGGTAGCCGCCCGGACTCGCATCTCTCCGGGACCCAAAGCCACCGGGCCTTTAGCCGCCGGGTCCAGGGCCAAACGGTAAGTCTGCCCTAAAAAGTAGACCGCCCCTTGCTGCAGCCGAGCCCAGGATTCTGTCCTGGCCGCCACTTTCCGTTCCAGCCAGTCCCGGTGCTGGTGCAGGGCTTTCCTCAGCAAATCTGGGGACGACCCTTGGGGAGCGGAGATGATCACCTCCCCTTTGGCGGTCACCGTCAGGCCGATAGTGCGGCGGCGGCGACTCCACTTGATGGGGACTTCCCGGCCGGCAAAAAGCAGGCGCCCCTGGTTTTTATTGCTCACCAATTCCCGGAATCCTTCATTATGACTTGAAAATTTATGCAATTCATGGTACCGGATCGTGATACTGGAAAACTCTAATTGAAATCTTTTTGAATCTCTTATATATATTTCAACGACTAGCCAACATTATTTTCATAATTCTTTCCGGCAAAGGTTTTCTGTTCCAGGATTACCCTGGAAAAAATTCAAGATACTCAAAGGAGGAGAATCTATGAAACCTGGGAAATGGTATCCGGTAATAATCTTGGTCGCCCTTGGTTTGTTGCTGCCTGGAGCGGCTTCCCCAGTATTGGCGGCCGGGAAAACCAAAACCGTAGTCATCGGTTTCACCGCCTCCAAGACCGGCAAATTCAACGTCGAAGCCACCCGGCAGATTAACGGCCTGCACCTGTGGATGGAGCAGGTCAATGCTAAGGGCGGCGTCAAGCTGGCCGATGGCACCATGGTCAAATTTGCCGACAAATACTACGACGATGAAAGCAAAAAAGGAAGGGTGCAGGAACTTTATACCAAGCTTATTAGCGCCGATAAAGCCGACTTCCTCATCAGTCCTTATAGCAGCCCCCTGGCGGATGCGTCCGCGGTCATCGCCCAGCAGTACAACAAGATCATGATCACCACCGGGGCCGCCTCCGATTCCACTTACAAGAAAGGCTTCACTCTCGTCTATCAGACTTACACCCCGGCTTCCCGCTACCTGACTGGAGCGGTGGATCTGCTGGGGAAACTCAATCCCTCCGCCAAGACCCTGGCCATTGTCCATGAAAAGGACAAGTTCTCCACCGACGTGGTCAACGCGCTGAAGGCCTACGCCATCAGCAAGGGTTACAAGATCGCCCTGTTCGAAGGTTATGACAGCGGCACCACGGACTTCGCGCCCTTCATCAACAAGATTCCCCAGCCCGTGGGCGCCATCATGGGTGGCGGGCATTTTGCCGATACCACCACCTTGGCCAAACAGCTCTATGAAAAGAAAATCAACGCCAGCATGATCGCCCTGCTGGTGGCTCCGCCGGAGCCCAAGTTCGCCGAACTGGGCGACGCCTGCATTTCCGTGGTGGGCTCCTCTCAGTGGGAACCTGCGGCCAAATATAGCCCGGAATCAGCCAAAAAACTCGGGATGGAATATTTCGGGATCTCGGTGGCGGATTTCACTAAATCCTATCAGGCCAAGTATAACGGTGAAACCCCCTCCTACCACAGCGCCGGCGGCTACGTGGCCGGCCTGCTTCTGCAAAAGGCCATTGAGCAGGCAGGTTCTACGGACACCGCCAAGGTTAAGGCGGTCCTCGACGGCATGAATCTCATGACCTTTTACGGCGTTATCAAGTTCGACACCACCCCCAAGGCTCACGGCCTCCAGGTGGGTCACGACATGGTTTATATTCAGTGGCAGAAAGGCAAAGACGGCAAACCGGTAAAACAGGTGGTGTGGCCCGAAGCCGCCGCCACCGCCTCCGCCTTTGTTTGCCCGGCTCGGTAAATCTCCATTTTTAGTTGCCGCCTGGCCGTTTCCCCTTTGGGGAAGCGGCCAGGCTAAAAGGTGAGCCCCGCCCATGTGGGAACAACTAGCAGCCTCCCTGACCGATGGGTTACTCCTGGGTTTCGTCTATGGCCTGGCGGCCATGGGCCTGACCCTGATCTGGGGAGTGATGTCGGTGATCAACCTGGCCCACGGCCCCGTCATCGCCCTGGGGATGTTCGGCACCTATCTCTGCTTCACTCACCTGGGCCTCAACCCTTATCTGGCCGTGGTCCTGGTGGCCGTGTTGGGTCTACCTCTAGGCTTTTTCATCTATGGGGTGGCAGTCCACCGGGTGATCAACGCTCCCCACCTGTCCTCACTGCTAGCCACCTTTGCCGTGAATATGATCATCATCGGGGTGGGCACCGCGGTCTTCAGCACTTCGCCCCAGAACATCGACTTCTCCATGGGCACCCTGGAGGCAGGGCCCCTCACCGTGCCGGGCACCCGCCTGGTGGCCGCCTTTGGGGCGGTGCTCTTCACCGCCGGACTCTATCTCTTCCTCTATTTTTCCCGGCCGGGCAAGGCTATCCGGGCGGTGGCCAACAACCGCCGGGCCGCGGAACTCATGGGCATCCCTTCGTCTCTGGTGTTGGCCCTGAGCTTCGGATTGGGCACCATGATAGCGGCCGCGGCCGGCGGCCTCATCGCCACCTTCTTCCCCTTTACCATCCTGAGCGGCGGCACCTATGAGCTCAAGTCCTTCGTGATTTGCGTCCTGGGCGGGCTGGGCCACCCCCTGGGCGCGCTCCTGGGAGGCCTGATCCTGGGCGGCCTGGAAGGCCTGGTGCCCACCTTTATGCCGGTTAGCTGGGTGCCGGTGGTGGAATTCGGCCTCTTCGTGCTGGTGCTCCTGGTTAAGCCCAGCGGCTTGATGGGGGCCAAGTAGATGCAGGCTTGGCGCCGGCTCGGGTTCTGGCTGCCCGTCGCGGTCATGTTTGTTTGGGGCCTCCTCGTCCTGGTGATGCATCACGACACTGTCCGGGAAACGGCCTTCACTCTGTTCATGTTCATCGCCCTGGCCTCCAGCCTCAACATTCTCCTGGGCTATACCGGTTACGTCAGTTTCGGCCACATCGTCTTTTTCGGCTTGGGGGGGTATTTCGGTTTTTATCTCCTCAGCCAGCACAACTGGCCTCTGCTGCCCTCGGCCCTGGCGGGGGGGGTTATTTCCGCGCTTATTGCCGGCCTCCTGGGCATGGCCATCCTGCGGCTCCGGGGGGCCTATTTTGCCCTGGCCACCATTGGCATCAATGAAGCGGCCAGGGCCTTTGCCGATAACTTCTCCCCCTTCGGGGGCGCCACCGGCATGTTTATCCAATTCTCCGCGTATGAGCCTTACGGCGGCCCCGGGCCGGCCCTCTGGGCCAGCTTCATCTACCTCTGGATAATCACCCTCGCCGTGATCCTGGTGAGCTATTTGGTGAAGCACTCCCGCTTCGGCCTGGGTCTTTTAGCCATCCGGGAGGACGAAGACGCGGCCATGGTTATGGGGGTGAAGGCCCCCCGGGCCAAGACCATCGCCTTCATGCTCTCCGCGGTCGGTCCCGGAATGATCGGCACCCTTTATTTCTTTAAAAACGGCAACGTGGAGCCCGGAGACGCGTTTCAGTTGCACATGTCCATCGAAATGCTGGTCATGGTCATGCTGGGGGGCATGGGCACGGTGCTCGGCCCCCTGTTGGGGGCGGTGACCTACGTGGGCCTGCGGGGGTACCTGCTCACCACTCCGATTTTTCAAAACCTGCATCTGGCGGTGGCGGGGTTGATCCTCTTGTTGATCATCCTCTTTGTGCCCGCGGGCGCGGTGGGCTGGGTGCGATCCCGGGTGCCCTGGCTGCGGAGGGCCCTGGAATGATCCTGCAAGTTCAGAATGTCACCAAGCGCTTCGGCGGGCTCCAGGCCCTGAGCGATGTCACCTTTGATCTGCCCGAAGGTCAGATTCTGGGCCTCATCGGCCCCAACGGCGCAGGCAAGACCACTCTCTTCAACGTGATTAACGGGGTGTACGCCCCCAATGCGGGCCGGGTCATCTTCCGGGGTGAAGATATCACCGGCAAACCCTCTTATGAAGTCTCCCGGCGGGGTATGGCCCGGGCCCACCAGGTGGTGCGGCCGCTGCATGAACTCACGGTCCGGGAAAACGTCATGGTGGGGGCCTGCTTCGGCCGGGAAGGGCTGCACCTGGCCGCCGCGGCCCGCAAAGCGGACGCGGCCCTGGCCCAGGTGGGCCTGGCGGACCGGGCCGATCAACCCTCCGGCAACCTCAATGTGGCCCAAAAGAAGCGCCTGGAGCTGGCCCGGGCGTTGGCGGCCCATCCTTATCTCCTGCTGTTGGACGAGGTCTTGGCCGGTCTCAACCCGTCGGAAATCGCCTCCATGATGGAGACCATCCGGGCCATCCGGGATGAGGGCTTTACCATCCTGATGATCGAGCATGTCATGCAGGCGGTGATGTCCATCTCCGACCGCATCCTGGTGCTGGATTACGGGGTGCTCATCGCCTCCGGCTCCCCCGAAGAAGTGGTCAACAATCCCCAAGTCATCGAAGCCTACCTGGGAGACCCGGAAATGACCGCCCGGCTGATGGCGGAGTAATAATATGAACCTGCTGGAAATCAACGACCTGGCTTCGGGCTATGAAGGCGTCCAGATTCTCTGGGGCGTGAACTTAAGCCTGGAGAAGGGCAGACTCACCACCCTGGTGGGCTCCAACGGCGTGGGCAAGACCACCCTCTTGAGCACCGTCATGGGACTGCTGCGCCCCTGGGGCGGCTCCGTCACCTTTGCCGGCCAAGACGTCACCAACTTCGCGGCCCACGCCCGGGCCAATTTGGGCCTGGTCCTGGTCCCGGAAGGCCGCCAGTTGTTCACGGAAATGACGGTTTACGAAAATCTGGAGATGGGCGCCTTTTCCAAGCGGGCCCATGCCAACTTTCAGCAAAACCTGGATAAGGTCTTCGAGCTTTTTCCCCGCCTGAAAGAGCGGGCCAAACAGAAGGCCGGCACCTTGAGCGGCGGCGAACAGCAGATGGTGGCCGTGGCCCGGGGGTTGATGGCCGAGCCGGAAATCCTCATCCTGGACGAA
>JAQTXE010000209.1 GCA_028688935.1 Syntrophales bacterium | reverse complement strand
CCGAAGGGATAAGAAAAATGCTGATCTCTTTTACCGGTTTCCTGCTCGATCCGTGTCACTTATCCTTTGATTTCCTGCCTGATTTTTTCCTCGGTGAGCTTGCCTAAAGGCTTGTGATTTATGGTATGGCCGCCAATGGTGACCAGGGGGTCCCGGGACATCTCCCGGATCTGATCCCAACTTAGAGATAGTTCATGGGTTTTTCTGAACAGGTCGATTTTCAAAGGACCGAAGATCCGCTTCATTTTTTTAAGAAAATTTTCTTTGGTGCTATCTAGAATAAAGTCGCGGATTTCCCGGAAGGCAAAATATTTTTCCCGGGTATTGGCGAAATGGTAATTATAGGCGTGGCCGTTGATCTCAAAACTTAAGTGTTGATGTTTGAGCAGCAGTTCTTCCAGAAGATACCACCAGATGATGACATTCCGGTCCGGGAACCCGGTAGTAATATTGATGGCAAAAGGAATACCTTCTCTTTTGAGAATGGGGTAGGCATGATTATAAATATCCTCGTAGCCGTCATCAAAAGTGATGGCGACAAATTTTTTATCAATATTCTGCCCCTTAAGGATATTGTAGATCTCGTCCAATGAGACGAAAACGTAATCCATTTTCTGGAAGTAGGCGATTATTTTTTCAAACTCATCCGTGGTTATTTCCATGTCCGTGGGAATAAACCGTTGGCCGATTTGCATCTGCCCGGTGGGGATAACCCGATGTAACATGAGGATGTGACCGAGTCCCCCGTATTTAGGCCGGAAAAACTTATGACTATGCGTATAGAGAAAAAAATCCAACATCGTCCGGATTGACAATTCCATCAATTTTCTGCTCATAATCTGTCTCGTTTATTACCCATAGTTAGCCCTATCCGGAATTTTGAACTAGCCTTTATAGTATGCTAATATTTTGGCCATGACCAATCAATTTTTTCATGGGAGCCCACCCAGACTGGCCCGGGCCAGGGGGGATCAAAGCGCAGATGGCTGAAAGCCGATATGGGCTGGCCTATCTCAGCCGGGTTTTGCCCATAATTTCCGAAACTTTTGTGGTCCGGGAAATTGCCGCACTGCGGTCTTTGGGGGCCCGGATCAAAGTCTTCAGCCTCTTTCCCCCGGAAGACCAGGCAAGCCATCCTGAAGTCCCGGAATTGGCCCGGGAGGTGGAAGTCCTCCTGCAACCAGGCAAACTCGCCTTCTGGTGGTCCCATCTTTTCTTCTTGTGCCGCTACCCCCGGCGTTACTGGCATTGCTTGAGCCGTTACGTTCTCCTGGCGCCGGAGTCCTGGCGCAACCGCCGCCGCTGCCTGGCTTTTTTTGCGGTGGCGCCTTATGCGGCCTGGCGCTTGCGTAGTGCGGGGGTTAGACACCTGCACGCCCACTTTGGCAACGCCGCGGCCAGTTTAGCCATGCCCGCGGCCAAACTGGCCGGCATCTCATTCAGCTTCACTGTGCACGCCTATGACATCTTTATCGACAAGCTGCTGTTACCGGCCAAACTGGAAGCCGCAGCCTTTGTGGCCTGTATCAGCCAGTTCAATATTGACTATCTCCGGCAACATTATCCTGACGCCGCAGCCCGGGCCCGACTGGAGCTGGTGCGCAACGGCATCGATCCCGGCAGGTTTCAGCCCAGTCCCCATCCCCCCGGGGCGCCGCCGCAAATTATGGCGGTGGGGCGCCTGGTGGAGACCAAGGGGTTCCACGACCTCGTTATGGCCTGTGCCCGCTTGCGCCAGGAGGGGTTGGCCTATAAATGTCTGATCGTCGGCGAGGGTCCGGAAGGGGACCGTCTTAAGAAGATGGTGGCTGACCTAAAGCTGGAGGACCGGGTGGAGCTTCCCGGCCAGCTCCCACCCGAGGAACTGTTGCCTCATTTCCAGCGCGCCGACTTCCTGGCCATGCCCGCCTGCGTCCGCAATAACGACCAGGACGGCATCCCCACCGTCCTCATCGAGGCCATGGCCATGGAGATTCCCGTGGTAGCCACCCGGGTTTCCGGTATCCCCGAACTGGTTAAAGACGGTGAAACCGGCCTCTTGGTGAACCCGGATGATCCCGAGGCCCTGGCTGCCGCCCTGGCCCGCCTCCTGGGCGACCGGGAACTGGCCCGGGGTTTAGCCGCAGCCGGCCGCGCCCGGGTGTTGGCGGAATTCAATTTGCACCGCAGTGCGGCCCGGCTTATGGAGCTCTTCCGGGAAGCCATCGACTCTCGGCAGGAATCCCTTAAAGCGATAAGGGCAGCATAACTCCCGTTTGGCTAACATTATCTTCGAGGTTTAAAAGGAAACATGGCGACCTGGGAAAAGATTCGAAAATTGTTTGCCAATGTTGGTTTCCATGCGTATAAAGTTTTAGGATTAACCACCTATATCAAAATGTTATTCTTATTACTCTGTAATACAAAAAAGATAATTGAATCTGGTAAGATATATTTCCTTGACGGTTCAATGAATAAGATAACGCAGCCTATAAAAATACGCTATAATAATAAGAAATATTTATTTGACTTAGCATATGTTGACCGCAAATTAAACGAAGGAATATATTTTACATTTGGAAATATTCGGGAAATATTTATTTTAGATTGTTACTTAAGACATCAGCCTAAAGAGGCATTTTTTAATTCGAAAATAGTATTGGACCTGGGGGCTAACCGCGGGACTTTCTCAGTTCTGATGACACCAGTTGCCGAAAAAATAATTTGTGTAGAAGTGCAATCTCGATATAAAGACATAATAAAATATAATATGGAATTAAATAATTTTAAAAATTATGCGATTGAATCCTGCTTTATTGGCGAAGGAGGCTTATGTACTGATTTAATACTGGAGGACAATAAGATATCATTAAGCGATATAATAAAAAAATATGACCTGCATAACATTGATTTCGCCAAGATCGACATTGAGGGAAGTGAATTTGCCCTGTTTGAATCACCTGATTGGCTCGAACTTACTAAATACATATCAATGGAACTACACCATGAGTACGGCAATGTTGATGCGATACTTAACCCGTTAAAAAAATACGGCTTTTCATATGTGTTGGTTGATGAAAGCTTTAAAACCATCAGTAATGCAACCCAGGCTGTTCACCTTTATGCCGCGCGGAAATCTTAAAATCGGTCATCATGATTTTCTTTTTGACCATTTCTTGGGAGTAAGCCAAGAATTATGCGCTATCAATTTCCAATCCTGGAGGTTTGATCATGGCTAGGATTGGCAAATTTTTATTGTTCGTCCTGATAATTCTGGTCTGCCTGGAAGCCTTGGTGCGCCTCTGGGGATACTCGGAGATGTACCTGTACGACCCCATTTACCGGCCTTGCCCCGAGAGCCAGGAAATTCCTTTTGTCTTGAAGCCGAATCTGGCCCGCGTCCGGGCCCATGGAAATATCTACATCAACACGGATGCCCTGGGGCTCAGGGCCCTGACCACGGGAGAGAAATATCCGCCTAAAGGTCCACATGAGTATCGGATCGCTTTTATGGGGGATTCCACCACTTTCGGGGTCGGCGTGGCGACAGAGGATACTTACCCCGAGGTGGTCCAGGCCGATTTGAACCGGTTACAACACCGCTACCGGGTCCGGGTGTTCAATTTTGCCGAATCCTCTTATAGCGTTAAAGAAATGACCGCGACTTTAAAATACCGGGTGCCGGAAATCTCCCCCAACCTGGTGATCATGGGCATCATTATCAATGATTTTGACACCGGCCGCACTCCCGGTCTGGATAAATGGGGCTATAACACCCACGGCGGCGCCTCGGCCCTGGTCAACCAATACCCCAGCATTAAACTCATCTTGCGCAATATGCATCTCAGTTATATTATCAGAGATATCTTATCGAGAATATTCAAGAAAAAAGAAGCAGAAGTGGAATTGATGCAGGGCAAGATGCCGGAGTGGATTGCCCAATCCTATAGTTATGTGGTGGATTTTAAAAAAATAGCCGCTGCCGGCGGCTATCAATATTTAGTGGTAACCTTGCCAACCTTGGGTGGTGATGGCTCCCAGTTCCGGGAAATTATCGCCAATTTTAAGCGGGACCAAATAGCCTATTACGATCTTTCCCCCATGGCCCCGGACTTCACCTCCCGGGAATACCGGGCCAGCCGCTACGACGCCCATCCTTCCGCCCGGGTGCACCGGGAGATCGCCAAGAAACTGAGCCGTTATATCATGGATAACTATCTGAGCAAGGCCGCCCAAAATTAAGGTGGTTGGTTCGGGATTTGCTTTACCGGGAGCGATCATGGAAGCAAAACGGAGAAAGCATCTTTTACGCGCTTCTTGCTTATCACTGTTGTTGCTGATGTTTTGGGCGGCCAAAGGTCTGGGGGCTGCAGCCTATCGCTATCAGGATCTGGGTATCCTGCAGGACAGCTATTTTTCCTGGGCCGGTGGTATTAACGACCGCGGGCAGGTGGTGGGCTACTCCGGCACCAAATGTGCCGATGGCAACTATGAGCCCCATGCCGTTTCGACTACTGCCGCGGGCCCCATGGAGGATCTGGGCACCCTGGCGGGCGGCCAGTCGATTGCCGATGGTTACCTGTCGGGCGCTAATGGTATCAACAACGGCGGTCAGGCAGTAGGGTGGTCCGCCGCTATCCTCGCGGATGGCACTTTTGCCCAACATGCCTTCCTGTGGACGGCCGCCGGGGGCCTGCAAGACCTGGGCACCCTGGGGGGTGATACTGCGGGGGCCACCGCTATCAACGCCAGCGGCCAGGTCGTGGGCTGGTCCTCCACCATCCTCCCTGGAGGCGCCTTGGCCCAACGTGCCTTTTTATGGACCGCCGGGGGAGACATGCAGGACTTGGGCACCCTGGGGGGTGATTCCTGGGCCTATGGGCTCAATAGCAACGGCCAGGTAGTAGGGGCGGCGGCCACTGTCAGTCCTGATGGCACCTTGGTGGAGCATGCTTTCGTGAGGACGGCTGGGGGCGGCTTGCAAGACCTGGGCACTTTGGGAGGCGGCAATTCCTCTGCCGGTGCCATTAACGACCGGGGCCAGATCGTCGGCTCGGCCGACACCGCAGCTGGTCAACCACATGCCTTTTTGCGGACTATTGCAGGAGCAATGCTAGACTTGGGCACCCTGGGGGGCGGTACCTCAGGCGCCAATGGTATCAATGGCAGCGGTCAGGTAGTGGGCTGGTCCACCGTCATCATCCCCGGCGGTACCCAGCAACATGCCTTTCTATGGACGGCTGCGGAAGGCCTGCAGGACCTTAATACTTTGGTGATTAATCCCCCGTCGGGGGATTTTCTCTTGGACGCCCGGGCCATCAATGATACCGGGAAAATTGTCGGCAGCACTAACAAGGGCAGGGCGTTCCTGCTCACCCCGATTAATACCATGCCGCCGGTCATGGAATTATTGTTATTGAATTGATACCGGCTGAAATCTCTAGGACAGGCGGGAACCAGTCATTTCTAAGGGGCGCCATCGTGGGGACAAAACATCATGAGAACTGACAGGCACCGATTTCCGGGGGCGAAGTTTTTTGTTAGTCTGGTCCTGGCGGCCGCATTGCTGTGGGGCGTCCCCCAGGCGGAAGCGTACCGTTTTGTGGTTTACGGCGACAGTCCCGCCACCAACCCCCAGTGGCCCCAGAAGACCTTTAACAACGAAGTCTTGGGATATATCAATGCACAAATCACCCAATTGCAACCCAAACCCGATTTTGTCCTGTTCCTGGGGGACCTGGTGACCCGGGGGGCCTATCCCCAAGGCAAAAGCACCCTTAACGGTTGGAAAACCTTTATGCAAAATACCCTTAGGGTTGATGGCGTTCCCATCAAGATCTACGTGGTGCCGGGCAACCGCGATCTTTACGGTCCCCAAGGTTGGCCTGCGGAGCCGGCCTTGCAGAAGGTCTACCAGGAGGTCTTTAGCGACATGCCCAGCAACGGCCCCCCGGGATACGACAAGCTGGCCTACTGGTTTGAATATGGTGAGGGATTGGAGAAATCCTTTTTCATCGCCTTGAATGCCTTCGGCTTTAAAAGCAACGGCACCACCGTAGTTAATTGGGATAACGGGCTGGACCAAGCCCAGCTGGACTGGTTGAGAAACCAGGCTCAGGCCCACCAATCAACGGCGCATCATAAGTTTGCCTTTAGCCACGGGCCGGCCTTTTCCACCGGCGGCTACCATGTTGATCCTTCCGTCTCGCAAAGTATGTGGCTCATTCTGGAAACCACCGGTTTTGACTTCTTCTTTGCCGGCCATGAGCATCTTTATTCCCGGGGGAATAACCCTAATCCCAGCCACTACCGCGTCTTCCAGGTCATCAACGGCTCCGCCGGGGCCAGCCTGATGACCCCCGGTGATATCAAGGTCGACCCGAACCTGTGGCACATTCACTTCAATGATAATTTATCCGTCGTCGACGTGAACGGTAGTAATATCCACCAAGAAGCCTTTGCGGTTATACCGGGGGAGGGAGGCTACAGCTTGCAATCTATTGATAATGTTTTTATTTCAAAGTAAGTTTTATCTGCTGTTCCCGCCGGCCGCACCGGCAACGAATTCACAGGCCTGGGGGAGATATTCTAAGCAACGTCCTCAATTATCTCGATCAAGCCAAATCCGGACACGTAATAGAAGCTCACCGGTCTGGCGGCAAACAACACGGCTTCCTTGGGGGGGGAAACGCACAAAATCCGGTTACCGTCCTTTTTTATCGCTTCAAGAGAGGTTGCTAAATCCCGGGTCTGGTAACCCACATGATAGAGTAATTCCGTTCTCTGCTTCAGGATGCCGTCCAAGGGACCAGGCTCGCCGGACGGGGAAATGACTTCTATGGCCGGCTGGCCGGGGCAATGGGCTAATGTCAAGTTAACCTTTTGCAAGGGATCGTATATTGGCGGGCTTAAAGTATAGCCGAGGCCGGTGAGGAAGCGTACGGCCTCATCCGGGTGGGCCACGGCCAACCCCAGGTGATGAAAATCCAGCCCATAAGCATTCATCTTATTTCTCCCCATCCTTGCTCGACGGCCCCTTGGGGCCCGCCGCCGCCAGTATTCCAGGCCGGTTACCAATTAAGGACTGTAAGAGTCGGCTGGCCCGCGAACAGGATAACATGCCCGGGAGATTTTCCCTATACGGACCTGGCATGGGCCTAGAAATATATGCTAAAGTCTAGCAATTTTTCGGTCGATCTCTGGTGGCGGGTACATGCGGATCTCCTATTTTAATTATCACTACGATGTGGAAGGTATCGGCATCGGCGCCGCCACCCAGGTGCGGGCCATTGCCGCCGCCTTGACCCGGGGCGGCCACCAGGTGGATTTGCAATTCCGGGCGGCCAGGCAACCGGGGGAGAATAAGCAATATGGGGGCCTGAAGGAGATCGGCTGGGTCCGGCGTTACG
>JAQTXE010000208.1 GCA_028688935.1 Syntrophales bacterium | reverse complement strand
TTATGTGAGGGCAATATGGTAGGACTCGCGGATTTGCCGGATGAAATCCGGCTCCACTCCCCCGCGGACGACAGGATCGTCATCCCCGTGGGCTCGTCCCTGGAGGAGATCGAGCACCTGGCCATCATCCAGACCATGAAGAAGACGGGGGGAGACAAGGAACTGACGGCCCGGCTTTTGGGCATCGGCCTGGCCACCTTATATCGCCGCCTCAAAGACATGGAAGTCAAAGAACCGGAGCCGGAAGCGGAGGAGACCTGAAATGCCCCTGAATTTCCTGGACCTGAAATATGTGCCGGTGCAAGACGCGGAAGCCGTCGTGCTGCCCATTCCCTACGAGGCCACCGTCACCTATGGCGGAGGAACCCGGGAGGGGCCGGAGGCCATCCTGGCCGCGTCCCGGCAGGTGGAGCTGTGGGATGAAGAAAGCAACTGGGACCCCAGCCAGAAGATCAAGCTGACCACCGCCCTGCCCCTCACCCCGGAAGCCTCCGGGCCCCAGGCCATGCTGGACAAAATCCGCCGCCAGGTGCAGCCCTGGGCCTCCCAGGGGAAGCTGGTCCTGGCTCTAGGGGGGGAACACACCATAACAGTGGCCCTGGTCCAGGCGGTGCAGACCAAGTACCCGGATGTCACCATAGTGGCCCTGGACGCGCACGCGGACTTAAGGGAAAGCTACGAAGGCACTAAACTCTCCCACGCCTGCACCCTGCGCCGGGTCTACGAATCAGGCAGGCCCCTGACCCTCCTGGGAGTGCGCAGCTATTCCAAGGAAGAAGCCGACCTCCTATGGGTGGCCCCCAGGATGAAGATGTTTAAGGCGGCGGAACTGCACACCCCGGAAGGCTGGGGCCAGGCCCTGGAGCACCTTAAGCAGATACCCGGCCCCGTTTATCTCAGCATCGACCTGGACGCCCTGGACCCGGGTATCATGCCCGCGGTGGGGACACCGGAGCCGGGGGGGCTGACTTACCGGCAGGTCCTGACTATCATTGCCACCCTGGCCCAGCGGGGCCCGGTCATCGGCCTGGACCTGGTGGAACTGGCCCCCATCCCGGGCCACCGGGTGAGCGAATTCACCGCGGCCCGGATTTTGTATAAGGCGTTGGGGTATATCTATCAGTCGCGGCGGTAAGGGAAGGGTTAAGGCGAGGAATTGTGAGCAGTAAGCGGTGAGCAGTGAGCAGCAAAAACAAGACTTTTCAGGCCATTCTTTTCCTAATTTACTGCTCATTGCCTAATGCCCTCTCCTCGACCGCTCATACCAAGTTGTATTTTAAAAAGGTATTAAATGTAGGGGCGAACCTTGTGTTCGCCCAATAGCATTAGGGCGAACACAAGGTTCGCCCCTACGGCCAATATCACTTTGATGTAGAATAGGTAGTTAGGAGATGTCATGAGGCGGAAGTTTGAAGATTTTCATGACGGCGCTCGGGACGGGTTAGAACCCCTGGCGCCGTTGGATTTAAATAAAGTGCAGGACTTCGATGAGCTGCTTCAGGCCATGGGCCGCACCGCGTTCGGGGGCCGGAGCCTGGGAGAGGCCGCGGACGTGCTCACGGAGATGGTTAAGGATCGGGACCTGACCATCGTCGGCACCTTTTCCGGGGCCATGAGTGTGGCCAAGATGGGGCTGATGATCTGCGAGATGATCGATAGGGGCTGGCTCCAGGTGATCATCACCACCGGCGCGTTGGTGGCCCACGGCCTGATCGAGACCTTGGGAAGGGTGCACTACAAGTGCCCTTTGGGTCGGGGAGACCGGGAGTTGTACCGCCAGGGTTACAACCGCATCTATGACACCCTGGAGATGGAGGCCAACCTGGATTATGCCGAGGAAGTCTTCCGGGAAGTGCTGGCGGGTCTGGACCGGGAAGCCGTGTGGTGCTCTTCCAGCCTCTGCCGGGAATTGGGCCGGCATCTGGCGGAGCACACAGACCAGCCGGGAATTTTGCGCAACGCTTATCTGAAAGGGGTGCCGGTCTTTATCCCCGCGTTCACCGATTCGGAACTGGGCCTGGACCTGGCCATTCACATGGTTAAAGGAGCCTTAAACGCCGGGGCAGAGTTACCCCAGGCCTTGACTCGCCTGTCTTTTGCCTTCAACCCTTTTCTGGATTTGGGGGCCTATGCCGAGAAGGTAGTGGCCGCCAAGAAGTTGGGCATCTTTACGGTGGGGGGCGGCGTCCCCCGGAACTGGGCCCAACAGGTGGGGCCTTACCTGGAGTTGCTGCACACCCGCCTTAATGTGGACCTGCCGGAAGCCCGGTTTCAGTATGGCGTGCGCCTCTGCCCGGAGCCGGTGCAATGGGGGGGCTTAAGCGGCTGCACTTATAAAGAAGGGGTCTCCTGGGGGAAATTCATGGCCCCGGAGGACGGGGGCCGCTACGCCGAGGTCTTGTGCGACGCCACCATTGCCTGGCCGGTCTTGCTGAAGGCGGTGATGCAGCGGGTGGAGAAAAAATAGAGTTTTCGGTTTTCAGTTTTCGGTTTTCGGTAAAAAGAAGAGGAAAAAATAGGGCGGGCAAGGCCCGCCTTTAATTTTTTTCCTGACCTGCGTCAGGCGGAAGCTCAAGCTTGACGTTATCAAGGACGAGGGGATCGGTTATGGGGGTGGACGCCTGCGGCAGGCCGCAAGTGGCGCAGGTGCAGAGTTTCCCCTCCTTCAGGGCACTCCGGCCTTCTTTCACCAAAAATCCCACCACCACCAGGCCGATTATGGGGTCGGCCTGCCAGAAGCCGTATAAATAATTGAGGCCCAGGCCCACCAGCAGGGCCAGGGAGAGCCAGGCGCAGGCCAGGGTCTGCTTGGAGTCCGCCATCAGGCTGCGGCTGTTTAAGGATTTGCCGGTGCGGTATTTGAGAACATAGACTCCCGGCATGACGATGAGGGAAACCCCGGCAATGATGAGGCCCAAAAGGCTGGGGGAAGGTATTTCCTGGAAGACGAGCTTCTTCAGGGACTCATAAAACACATAAGCCGCCAGCACCAGGAAGGTGTAGCCCACGATCTTGACAGCCCGCTGTTCCAGCCGTTCTTCCGCCTCGGCCGATAATCCCGGGCGGTGTTTAAAGCGCCAGATCATCACCCCGCCGGAGAGTGATTCCACCAGGGAGTCCAGGCCGAAGCCCACCAGGGCGATGGACCCCGCCAAATATCCGGCAAGGAGGGAGGCCAGGGCCTCCAGGACGTTGTAGCCCACCGTGAAAAAAGATAAGAGAAGGGCTCTTTTCTGGAGATTCATAATTATATTTTAACAAACTCCCAAGTTTACCGCTAATGCTGAGGGGCAACCCCTGATAGTAGGTACCACCATCGTTTTCTGGCCGCCGCGGCCCCAAAGGCCGCGGATTAAACCATAGCGGCTGGTTTTGCGAAATGATTTCTGGGTCTCAGGCCGGGGAGGCCCTGCACTGCATCCGGGCCCGGCTTACCGCCGGGGCTGCGGCACCACCGAATTCTGCAGCCCCAGGTCTTTCAGCGCTCCTTTTTACCGCATCTCGCGCCTAACTAATGCCGCCGGTTTAACATCTAATTAACAAAAGGATGGATCAAGGCAGGCTCTGGATGCCAGGCAGGGCTTTCCCGGATGGGGAATCTATCTATCCCGGGTCATTGCTTTGGTTGAGCAAGAGCATTAACATTAGCAGCATTTAAGAGATAATCTTCTGGGAGGAAGGCATGAAAAAGACAGTTTTGGTATTGGCGCTGGCCCTGGTGCTGGCGGGCGGCGCGGTCATAGCCGGGTCTGGGCCTTCTCAGGCCCAGGGCTATTATTATCCACCCCCGCCTCCCAATATTTACGCGACTCCTTGGGTGGGGCCGAATACCCCATGGGTCTATTACAATGGCGATTGGTTCTTAAACGGCATACTCTATTACTTTTTCGGTTCCCGCTACGGCTGGGCCCCTTATTACGCTTATGCTCCCACTTATATTGTCAGACCTCCAACCTGGTATGCGCCGAAGTGGAATGCCTGGTACCGAGGACATCCCAATTACTGGAAGCAATTCCACCGGCACTATCCCTATTGGGCCAATCACCGCTATGGCCACCGTTATGACCAGCGATTCTATCAAAAGTACCATCACGGCTACGGTCAAGGGTGGCATAAGGGATATCGCGGTGGCCCGCCGCCGCCCCACCCTGGAGGCAAGGGACCGAAACCCGGTCATGTGACCCCTAGGCCGGGGCCTAAACCGCATCCGGGTCATGTGGGTCCTCCTCCCGGCCATAAACCGGGTCCGAGCCATAAGGGTACCCCAGGCTATAGACCGGGTCCTGCCCCTGGATCCCATCCGGGTGGCCCCAAACCTGGCCCTGGCCACGTACGTCCGTCAGGCCATAAACCGGGGCCCAGTCATGCGGGTCCTCCGTCTGGAGCGAAGGCTGCTCCTGGCCGCCCACCCGGCAAAGGAGCCCCGGGTGCCCACAAAGCTAAACCAGGCGGCCCCGCCGTGGATAGGCACTAGGCGGGATTAACCTTACGCCAAGACGCCAAGGCGCCAAGTCGCAAGAGTTTAACTCATAATTCTTAGCGTTTTAGCGGCTTTGGTTGAGATAAATATGGGGAGTGATTGCAGGTAACTGCTTCCCTCTCCGAGTAATAAAAGGGTGTTGCTCCCTCAAGTTAGCGATAAGCGCAGCCAAGGGGAGGAACACCCTTATTTATTTGGTTAGGAGGGGGGAAATGGGTTTTTCTGCCGCATATTGCGGAGTGTCTATCCCACAAATTATACCGTTTCCGGTTTTCGGTTTTCGGTAAAATGATTTCCAATTATCAATAAGTTAGCACTCTGGTTTGTTGCAGCAGAAACCAAACCTGGTATTAAAGGTCCTGCTTCTCCGGGGGGAAGATAAAAGACCGCAGGCGTTCGAAATAAGTCTGGCCCCCCACCAGGTAGGTGTCGTTGTGATGGGACCGGGGAATAAGGTACAGCTCCTTGGGTTCCGGCGCCGCGGCAAAGACCCGGCGGCCCATATCCACCGGGATGATTTCGTCGTCTTCGCCGTGGATGATGAGGACCGGCACCTGGACCTGGCCGATCTTCCCCAGATTGTCGTAGGGCACCGAGGGCCGCCAGTCAAAGAGGAAGGGCGCGTAAAGCCTGGCCATCTCCTGGGAGTTGGTATAGGCGGACTCGAGGATTAAGGAGCGGCAAGGGTTTTTCACCGCCAGGCCGGTGGCCAGGGCCGTGCCCAGGGAGCGGCCGAACAGGACGATGTCCCGGGGCGGGACTTTCCGGGTCTCCGCCACGTAACGGTAGGCCGCGGCCGCGTCCAGGTAGGTCCCTTCCCGGGAAATCCGTCCCTGGGATTTCCCGTATTCCCGGTAATCGAAGATGAAGACCGAAACCCCCACCAAATCCAGCAGCATCTCGATATTTTCTAAGCGGTGGCTGATATTGCCGCCATTGCCATGGAACCAGAGGAGCACCGGCGCGTCTTTTTTGGGGACCCACCAGCCGTGGAGTTTCACGCCGTCTGCGGCGCTAAACCAGACTTCTTCGTATTCCAGCCCGACGTCGGCGGGGGTGCCGATGAGCGTGGGGTCGGGGAAGAAAACAATCCCTTTTTCAGAAAATTCCAAGATCATGGAGACCCTTTCTTTTTTCACCGCCAAGGTACATACGACCGCAAGAATCCCCAAGAGGAGAATAGAAAAAATCAGTTTTGGCTTGGCCGAAACTAATTTTCCATTTTTTGTGTCTATCTCGGTGTTCTTGGGGTCTTGGTGGTGTATGGGCAACGTCCGGTTATCAGATAAAATACCCGATGATATAGCGCAGGGCCAAAAAGGTGATGACGATCCCCAGGCCGATGCGGATAATCTGGCCGGAGAAGTATTTCTGGAGCCGGGCGCCGATATACATGCCGATGAAGCCTCCCAGGCCGAAGAGCACACCCAGGGCCAGGTCCGGGCCGATATCCATGGCGTAGTAGATGCCCACCCCGGCCACGGAAGTGACCAGGGTGCCCAGGAGCGCGGCACCGGCAATGGTGTACATGGGCAGCTTGAAGATGGCGGCCAGGAAGGGGGCGATGATGGAGCCGCCGCCGATGCCGTAGGTGCCGCCGATGAGGCCTACTACCAGGGCCAGAAGAAAGAGGGCCAGGGTATTGAAGGTAAAGGTCTCCCCTAAAAAATCGAAAGATGCTTGCTTGAGGCTCCAGGCCGCGGTCTTAACCCGGGCCGCAGGCGGCAGGCTGCGGCCGGCGCTGGCGGGACAATCCTCCAGGACCCGGGCCAGGCGCTCCTGGACGTGGGCCTCGAATTCCAGGATCCTGGCCTTCCGGCGTTTGGCCCAGGGAGTCTGGTCGAAAAGGAGGCGCGCCCCGATATAGAGGAGGACGCAGCCCACAAAGAGCTTGAAATGCCGGGGGTCCGGCAGCCATCTGACACGAATCTCGGCGCCGAACCATAGTCCGGGCAGGGTCCCCAGGATGGTGACCCAGGCCACCGGCCAGTTCATGCGGCCTTCCCGGATATAGCGATAGACGCCGCTGGGGATGGCGACAATGTTGAAAATCAAGTTGGTGGGGCTTACCGCGGGCGAGGTGAAGTTGAGGACGCTGACCTGGAAAGGCAGCAACAGAAAGGCGCCGGAGACGCCCCCCATGGAGGTGAAGGTGGAGACCACCAGGGCCACCAGGGGCGGAATAAGCGGGTTGACCTCAATGCCGGATGCGGGAAAGAGCATAACCCATCTCTTGTTAATTTTTTCACAAAATTAGCTCAGTCTGATAGCGCTGTCAAGGGATAATTTGCCGGGGGCCGGCGGAGAAAGATCAGGTCCGGCCCTTGAAGCCGCCGGCATAATAGTTGAGCTGCCGGTTCTTGGCGCCCAGGGAAAAACGGTCCAAGGCGTTTGGCCCAACAAAGGTGGTGACCGCCGCCGGCCGGAAAATATCCCCAAATAGCCACGGACAAGGTCCCCATATTCTAGGAAAATTGTTTGTCCTCTATTTTGTTCTTTGCTATGGTAGCTGAGGGTAAGGACCTGGTTCTTTTTCAGCCGTTTCCTAGAAAGGCTGGCTGAGGGAATACAGATCCGGGGGATCAAAACTCTTAAGGTCAAGCGATGTTCGCCAGGCCGGACGCCAGACCCGGCAACTCTTAGGTTCACCTGGTTCCTCCGAGCGATTCGTCCCGGCTGGCCGCAGCCTGCTGCTAGCCGGTAAGCCCGCCGGGCTCAGCTTCAACTTGAGCCCCCGTGAAGAGTCTTTCTCTCCTCAACCCCCGGAAAACGACGGGCCTTCTGGCTGGTGGTCTTCCGCAAGGTTAGTCAAGAGATCGCCTATTCTTTTGAGCATGTTAACGAAAACCCGCAAGGCGCGCTGGGCTAAGCTCAGAAGCCGGGTTAACTGCTGAAGTTTAGGTTCGCACTACTATTACTACCGGAGAAAAGGGCATGAACTTCGAGCAGCAAACAGCAGGCAGG
>JAQTXE010000005.1 GCA_028688935.1 Syntrophales bacterium | reverse complement strand
GGCCACCTCCTGAGCTAAGCGGGCGTTTCCAGTTTTCTCCGCGGTCAACCGGCCCAACTGTCTCAGGTTGGCCAAACCCCGGGAAGCATGCGTGTGGCCGAAACCCTGGGCGATTTTCATGGCCTTGCCGAAAAAGGCCCCCACCGTCATTTCCGGAAACTTGAGGTTGGCCCCGGCCTTCAGGGCGAAACGCACATAATCCCCCATCTGCACAAAGGCCTCTTCCGGCAGCTCCGGCAGCAGGGTTTGCAGGTATTGCTCGCTTTTGCCCCCGGTGCTGAAGACGATCTTTTTCAACCCCGCAGCCTGGGCCACCCGCAGGCTGGCGGCGATAGTGGCCCGGTAAGCCGCATGGGAGAAAGGTTTCACCAGACCGGTGGTTCCTAAGATGGAGATGCCGCCCATGATTCCCAGCCGCGGGTTCAAAGTGTGCCGGGCCAATTCCTCGCCCCGGGGCACGATAATTTCCACTCCCAGGCGCATGGGCTTTTCCGGAAAAACTTGGTCCCATACCGCCTTCAGGCTGCCCCGGATCATCCGCCGGGGCACCGGGTTGACAGCCGGCTCCCCCACGGCCAGGACCAGCCCCGGTTTGGTCACCCGGCCCACGCCTGCTCCGGCCTGAAAAACAATCTCTTCTTTACCCTCCTGATCAGCCAGTAAGCGCACACAGACGCCGATCTCTGCGCCATTGGTCACATCCGGGTCGTCCCCCGCGTCTTTGATGACCGCGGCGATGCCTGTCCCGCCATCGCGGCGATGATAATGCAGGGGTATCTTGAGGCTGCCGCCGCCGGGTAGAGCCACCTCTACCTTATCCGGGCAAGTCAACTCTAGCAACTCCCGCAGGGCGCCCTGGGCCGCGGCTGCGGCCGCAGTGCCCGTGGAAAAGCCCTGGCGCAGCTCCTTCCGGGGCCGGGGCGGCTTTTCTATCTCCGAATAATTAATTAAATCCCGATCTTCCAAATAATTCTCTTGCGTCTTTCTCTTTGCGCCTTGGTGCCTTTGCGTGAGATATTATTATCCCCACAGCGCATAAGGCACCGCCACCAGCACCAGGCTCGCCAGCCGCAGGCCCTGGCTCAGCAACAGGTATTCGGTCCCCAACTTCGGGGAAAAAATCCCCATATGCGAGGGCAGCTGGTGCCTTAAGGCCCGGATGGGCGTGGCTACGATATTCCCCAGGACCAGGGCCAGGACCGTCTGATGGATGGTCAGGGTCCCGGCCTGTAAAAACGCGCCCGCCGCGGCCATGCCGGAAGTGAACTCCGTGGCCACGCTGAAAATCACCACGCTGGCCGCCTCCATGGGGAAAAAGCCCACGGCTATATGAGAGGCGGTAACATCCCGGAGCCACTTAAAAAATCCCCCATCATTGAGGATAAAAATGAACAGATAGATGGGCAGGGTGTAAAGGATCACCCGGGTAAACCGCTGCCGGAACTTGCCCCAGATTTCCCGCGCCAACCCTTCTTTCCGCTCCTGGACCGTCCCAGCCGCGGCGCTTTCTCCTCCCGGTGCCGCCATGAGCCGGAAACGGGCGTAAATCAGGTAGACCGCAGTCCGGAGCACGGCTGAACTCAGGGTCAGCCCCAGATAAATCAGGCCGGCCTCCTTGACTAACGGCAAAATTATAAAAAACGTGGTGGGCAGATGCAGCAGATAGACCGGCAAGGCGCTGTTTAACAGGTAAGTCAAGGTCATTTCCCGGCGGCTGATTTTCCCTTCCTGGTACAGAGTAATCAGCATGGTGTTGGCCATTATCCCGGAAAAAAACGCGGCCGTGAAGCTGGCCCCGCATTCCCGGCGGAGATGCCCCCAGCGCAGCAGCGGCGCGGCCAGGCCCCCTAATCTGGCGGCCCAGCCCAGGGACTCGATGGCCTGCCCCACCAGCAGGCCCGCGCCCATGTAAATCAACAGCCGCAGGAGAGGGCTGGCCAGTTGGCGATAGAGCTTGTGCACCGTAAGGTGATGCGCCCCGGGCCACCACCCCAGCCAATAACTCATCACCACCAGGCCGACCACCAGGAGCACTAGCCATCGCCCCCAACCTCCCGAGGTTTTTTGTGCCGCCTTCAATAACCTTTGCCCTTCTTTTTAATAATAATCATGGAGAGATAGGATAGGGACTCCTCTTTCAGGTCCCGGAGGTTTTCCACCACCGTTTCCCCGTCCAAGCCGCAGCGGCTGATGCACACGGCCCGGTCCAACAGGTCCAGCTCCTCCAGGGCCTGGTAGATTTCAGCAAAATTACGGTAGGTCTTGAGCATGACGATATTATCGCTCTTGTCCACCACTTCCCGGAGCCGGGCCGCGCCCTGGGCCCCGGACACCAGAGAAAAGGATTCCTCCCCTTCGGTGAGGGGGGTATGAGTCAAGGCTGCAGCCGCGCTGTAGGAAGTGATGCCGGGGATGGTGACCACCCGGGCCTCCGGTTGCAACCGCTTGATGGTTTTCAGGAGGTAGCCGAAGGTGGAGTAGGTCAGGGGGTCCCCCAGGGTGACGAAGGCCGCGTCACTGCCGGCAGCCAAAACTTCCAGGACCCGGGCGGCGTTCTTGTCCCAGGCATCTTGTAAGACCTGGGGGTCCCGGGTCATGGGAAAGGGGAGATGCTCAATGCCCGCCCCGTTCAAGTGGCAGCGGACAATGTTCAAAGCCAGGCTGTAGCTGTTTTTGCTGGAGCAGGAAGCAAAGATGTGGGGCACCCGCTGCAACACCCGCAGGGCCTTCAAAGTGATCAGATCCGGATCGCCCGGTCCCACGCCGATCCCGTAAAGCGTCCCGATTTTCGGGGTCATGAGTCCATCTCCTTCAGGGCCGAGACGGCCAGGGCATTAATCACGGCCGCGGCCACGGCCGAGCCTCCTTTAGGTCCCAAAGACGTGATAAAAGGACAGTTCTGCTGCGTCAGCGCTTCTTTGGACTCCGCGGCATTGACAAAGCCCACGGGCAGCCCCACCACCAGGGCCGGGGGCGGGGCCCCGGCAGCCAGCAACTCCAGGAGCCTTAACAAGGCCGTGGGTGCATTGCCGATGGCGACGATGCCTCCGGCCAGGCGGGGCAGGGCCAGTTCCAGGCCCGCGGCGGTGCGGGTGGTTTCCTGGCGGGCCGCGGCTTCAGCCACCTCCGGATCATCCAGGAGACAAAACGGCTCCACTCCCAGGCGGCTCAGGCGGCCCGTGGAGATGCCCGCCAGGAGCATCCGCGTGTCCGTGCCCACCACCGCGCCCCGGCGCAGGGCCGCCACCCCGGCGGCGACAGCCTCGGGGTGCACCCGCACCGTCTGCAAGTAACCCAGGTCGCCGGTGGTGTGAATCATGCGCCGCACTACGGGCCAGACCAGGCTAGAAAAATCATGGGCCCCCACCTGGGCGTCGATGCGGCGGAAACTCTCCGCCTCGATCTCCTGGGGGAGGCGTGGTTGCCAAGTCATTTAAATTCCTCTCTTGTTGATGAGGCCGACTTTAACCCGGGGGGCGAAAAGGGAAAAAGAGGAAGAAATGATAATTGGATAGGGGGGCGACCTGGCTAACTATCTGTAATCAGCCCAAAAGACACCACCCCCACCCTAACCCTCCCCCCTCAAAAGGGGAGGGGATTCTTCGGTCGCTTCGCTCCCGCAAAAAAACAATTCTTCAGGAAACTTCTTAGGGAAACGAAGAATTTTGAAAGAGGCTTATCTTTTCCCTTTTTACCTTATTTTTTTCCTTCTTACCTTTTCCCCTTTACCTTTTTCCCATTTACCCCAAGTCTCTTTACGCGACTTTTGCCGCTTTCAACTTATAATCAAGGCACCTGCCTACTAACTGCCGGGCCACTTCCGGGTTGCTGCCGAAATGGAGGTGGACGTAGCTGGCCAAAACATTTTTAATAGAGTAGCCTTCCGGTACCGCTTCTCCGCCCTGCCTGGCCGTGATTTGGTAGAGCCGGGACAGGTTGCCATCTATGGTGGTAATTTCCGAGTAATGAAATTCATGCCCCCGGGCCTTGGTCCCCGCCGGCCCCAAGAGGCCGGAGGCCGCCAGGGTGATTTCCCGGTAGCCCAGGGTCTTGAGCCGGGGCAGCATGCGCACCTGTAGGGGCAGCACTCCGGCCAGGGGGTGGGGGTGGCCCTCCAGATCCTCGATCTCCTGGGCAAGATACATCAAGCCGCCGCATTCCGCATAAATGGGCAGCCCGGCCGCGGCCTGGGCGGCAATGCTGCGCTTCAAGCCTTCATTGGCCGCCAATTGGGCCGCGTATAATTCCGGGTAGCCTCCGCCCAGGTAGATTCCATCAAGATTTTCCGGCAGTTCCCGGTCCGCCAAAGGGGAAAAAGGCACCAGTTCGGCCCCGGAATGGGCCAGCAATTCCAAGTTTTCCTGGTAATAAAAACAAAAGGCCGGGTCCCGGGCCACCCCCAGACGCACGCTGGAGGGGCCAGGGGCCAGGGGCCGGGGGCCAGGAGGAGAAGCGCTATCCACCAAGGTTTCCGGGGGGAAGGATAAAACCGGCAGCGACGCCAATAACCCGTCCAGGTCCAGGTTTTGTTCCAGGAAATCGGCCAGATACTCCAAGCGCGTCTCCTCCAGGGGATGGTCCTCTGAGGTTACGAGGCCCAGATGTCTTTCCGGGATGGCTAGTTCCCCTTCCCGGGGCAGGCCGCCGAAGCATTTGATTCCTTCAAGCCCGTTCAGGGCCTGCTCCAGATAATGCAAGTGCGTAGGGCTGCCCACCCGGTTAAAAACCACCCCGGCCAGGGCCAGGTCCGGATCAAAGGTGGCAAAGCCGTGAACCAGGGCCCCGGCGCTCCGGGCCATAGAGCGGGCATCCACCACCAAGAGCACCGGCAGCCCCAGCCACTTGGCCATCTGGGCGGTGGACCCGGCTTCGCTCATACCGTCATAGCCGTCAAAGAGCCCCATCACCCCCTCCGCCACCGCCACCTGGGCGGACCCGGCCTGGCGGCGAAAAAGGGATAGATTAGCCTCTTGACTCAGCATCCAGCCGTCCAGGTTCCGGGAAATGCGGCCCGCGGCCCGGGTGTGGTGCCCGGGGTCGATGAAATCCGGGCCCACCTTAAAGGGCTGCACCGTCAGCCCCCGGCGGCGCAGCACGGCGATCAGCCCCAGGGTGATGGTGGTCTTGCCCACCCCGCTCTGCGTGCCGGCGATGACTAATCCTCGGGTTTGGCGCATCAAGTTTCCGATAGTTCCAAGTTCCTGGTTCCAGGTTACAAGTAAGACTCTGAGAAACCAGAATTTCTCCCCCCTTTTTTAAAGGGGGGTAGGGGGGATTTTATAAGGTGCTGCAAATCCCCCTAAATCCCCCTTTATAAAGGGGGACTTAAAAAGCGGTTTAAAGACTAAAGGTGCGATAAGTGCCACACAATCTGTGAGGCGCAACCTTAGATCCTTCGCTGCGCTCAGGATGACAGAAGAGAGTCCTTCTATTCCCTGATCCCTGGCCACTGACCCCTAATCCCTGCTTCCTGCCTTGCCCCAGGCGTCCGGATGGAGAAACCGGGCCAATTTCTCCACCGCCTCTGCGGACCGGGGTCCGGGCCGGGAAAAGAGGCTTTCGGCCACCACCAGCACCCGCTTCGTTTTCACCGCCCGCAATTCCTGGAAATAAGGCCGGGTGTAGATGTCCTCCGGGCTGCGGTTCATGGGCCCCTGCTGGATGATATAGACCTCCGGCTGGGCCTGGATCAGGGCCTCCAGGCCGAAGGGCGCCAGCTTTTTGGGGCTGTCCACGATATTCACCCCCCCGGCCCGGTTGATGATGTCGTTCACCAGGGAACCCCGGCCCGCGGCCAGGAGGTTATGATAGCGCACCTCGAAAAAGACCCGGGGGGGCTTGAGCCCGGCTACCCGCTTAGCCACTTCCTCAAGACGCTTCTCCATCCCCCGGTTGATGGTGGCCGCAGCTTTATCCCGCCCGGTGATGACCCCCAAACGCCGGATGACGCTGAAGAGCCCGGGAAAATCATGGGGCGCGAACAGGGCCACCGGCACCTTCTCCGCCTCCAGCTTTCTCAAGGCCGGCATGCCCTTGGAGACCCCACCCTGGACCACCAGGTCCGGTTTCAGGGCCAGGATCATCTCCACGTTGGGCTGGAGATGGGTGCCCACGGTGGGGATTTTTTGTAGCGTGTCATCCCCCTGGATGCGGGCCACTACCCGGTCGGCCACCCCCAGGGCCTCCAGGATTTCCGACAACCCGCCATATAAGGAGACGATGCGCCGGGGCGGAGCCGCCAGGGAGATTTCTTTTCCCCGGTCATCCCTTATCAGTATCGTTGCCCCCAAGTCCCGGACCCATCCCCCTATAAGCAATAGCAAGGAGCAGATGACTAAAAGCTTCGAGGAGGCCCTATATCCCCCTCCCCCTTGAGGGGGGAGGACCGGGGTGGGGCTAGGTCTTTCGCGGTGAGGCGGGCCTCCGTACTTTCTTTTAACCGAAAACCGAAAACCGAAAACTGAAAACTGTATTCTCATGCCCGGGCCACCTCCGGGGCGTCTTCCTCCATCTCCCCCGGCGACAGGGGCAGCATCACCGCATAGGGCCGCTGATGCCCGGGATGGCGGATGACTTCCATGGGCGTCTCATAGACCTGCCCCAGGATGGCCGGAGTAAAGACCTCTTCCGTGGGGCCGTCCCGGACAATACCCCCGTCCCTGATGAACATCAGCCGCCCGCAGTAAAGCGCGGCCAGGTTCAGGTCGTGCATGGCGCAGAGCACCGTGAGATTCTGGGTGGCGTTCAGGAATTTCAGAATTTCAAAAATCTCCAGTTTTTTCCGGACATCGAGAGAGGAGGTGGCCTCATCCAGCAACAAAATTTGGGGGTCCTGGGCCAACGCCCGGGCAATCACCACCCGCTGGCGCTCGCCCCCGGAGACCTCGGTGACCGGCCGCTCCTGCAAATGCTCGGTGGTGGTGCGGCGCATGGACCTTAAAGCCCAAAGCAAATCTTCGTCCGTCAGGGACCCCAGCCGCTGGCGATGCGGATAACGCCCCATGAGGACGATCTCCAGGCAGGGAAAGGGAAAGCGCACGTCGCTGGTTTGCGGCACCACCGCCAACATTTGGGCCCGGAGGCGGCTGCTGAGGGTTCCTAAGTGCTCATCACGGATGATGATCTTCCCCTGGCGGGGAGCCAGCAGGCCGGAGAGGGCATGGAGGAGGGTGGATTTACCGCTGCCGTTGGGACCCAGGAGGCCCACAAACTCCCCCTGCTTTACCTGAAAATTCAGGTCCTTAAGCACCAGGCGTTCGCCGTAGCCCAGTTCCAGCGTCTCTACCCGGATCACCACATACCTCGAGTGCGCCGGGATTTCAGGAGGTAGAAGAAAAAGGGGCCGCCTAACAGGGCGGTGACCACCCCCACCGGCAGTTCCTGGCCGCTGGCCAAAAGAACCCGGGCCGCCACGTCCGCCCAGATGAGGATCAAAGCGCCCGTCAAAGCCGACAAAACCAGGAGCCGCCCATGGGAGGGACCCGCCAGGACCCGCACCAGGTGCGGCACCACTAAACCCACAAAACCGATGACCCCGGAGACGGACACGGCCCCGGCGGTGAGGAGCGATGCCCCCAGTAATAAATTGAGCCTTACTTTGGAGACGGCCACTCCCAGGTGATGGGACTGTTCTTCTCCCAGGGCCATGATGTCCAGTTCCCGGTGATACCAGAAGGAAAGGACCAGGCCCAGGACCATATAGGGCAGAAGGAAACCCACGTGAATCCAACCCCGGCCGGAAAAGCTGCCCATGATCCAAAAGACGATGGCCGATAAGGACTCCTCGTCCAGGCTCTTGATGAGACTGATGAGCGCGGAAAGAAAAGTACTTACCACGATCCCCGCCAGAATCAAGGATTCCTTGCGGATGCGCCCCCCGGACTCCCGGGATAGGACCAGCACCACCACCATGGCCCCCAGGGCCCCCAGCAAAGCTCCCAGGGGCAGGGGACTCAAACCCAAGAAAGACCCGCCCACGCCCAGCATCACCAACAGCGCCACCCCCAGGGCCGCGCCGGTGGACACCCCCAGGGTGAAGGGATCTGCCAGGGGGTTCAACAACAACCCCTGGAAGACCACCCCGGCGGTGGCCAGGGCGGCGCCCACCAGGCCGGAGAGCACCACCCGGGAGAGCCTGATGCCCCAAACTACCACTTCCGTGGTGCGGTCCACCGGGGCCACGGTAAAGCCCAATTTGCCGAAAATGACGCTGAAGACGGTGGGCCAGCTTACCTCCATGCGGCCGATGCCCGTAGCCAGGACCACCGAGACCAGGAGTCCCAGGCCCAGGGCCAGAAGCGCCATGATAAAACGCCGGACTCCGGTGCGCCTCCGGTCCCTGGCGACTGCCAGGTCCAGGGGGGCCGCAGCTTTGGCGGAAATGGAGGAATTGGGCAAGTTCCAACCTTTGGGGCAGGGGTTTTACTGGAAGCGGCCCAGGGCCTAAAGACCCCGGCGGCTCTCCCAAACTCCCCAGGTTCCCCTCTGGGGCCAAAAAAAAATCCTTAAGTCCCGATGGACTTAAGGATGCACCCAGCTTCTTTATCCTTAAGGAAAGGAGACGCTTGTCCAGGGCGGCTCCGGTGTCTGGGCCTCTCGTCTCTCGCCAAGACGCCAGACCTCCAGGCAGGTCTTCTGGCTCCCGGATCCTCCTACTCCCTGCGCCTTCCCATCCCACTCAAGTGGTACAGTGGCCCACTGCAGGTTTCGTCCCCGGTCACAGCGGCGGGACCGCGACGGCTCTCCGTCTTCCCTATTACACCCCGAAGGGTACCCGGATGGTAAAGCATATAAAGAAATGGCGCGGCTGTCAACTTTATCCGATTTTCGGTTCCCGGCGCTGATAATGCGCAGTTATTAATTCCTTGGGAAGATGGATTTATAAAAATATACAATTCCCCTTATTTCTGCTATACAGGCCGATATTGCCTCCCCTTTCGGGGACTTTTATAGCATTTGCCAAAAGTTCTTTCCTCTTATTCCCTCTCCCCCCGGCGGGGGGAGAGGGTCAGGGTGAGGGGGGGCGGAAAAAACTTTCGGCAACCGGCATATAAAATCATTGTTGGAGGTGTTTAATGAAGGCTGTACGGACAGTCATTATCCTCAGTGTGATGATCTTTTTGGTGTTCGGTTCGGTCTGGGCCGCCGATCTCGGAAAGGCCAAAGGCACCGTCAATAACATCCGCAAAGCGGACCCCCCCAAAGTATCCACCACCCCCAAGCCGAGTCCTGTGGGTCAGCCTATCAGAGAGTATAAGCCGCCTGCCAAACCAAGCCTGAAGATTAAAGAACCGCCTCCTCCGGCCAGGCCCAAAAAAAAGTGATGAATTAAGGTCAAAGGCTAACTATGGTAAAAGCCCGGCATCCACCGGGCTTTTTTGCTGTTAGGTGGAAACATCCATACCGGAAACTATCCAGAGAAACGGTCAGTCAGACTCTCACAACCCACCGTTAATAAAGTTTTTCATTTATAGTTTTTGCTTTTCCGCTAAAATAAATAGAACTTGCTTAATTAGTTACGGATTTGGTCTGCTTCCTTAAAAAACAAGCAAAATAAATTCTCTCTTATCCAACTGCCCTTGACTTTGAACTTTGAACCTTGAACTAAAAACTCTCTCGAGTACTCCCATGCATGCCAAAATTAAGCTCGGCATCAGCGCCTGCCTCCTGGGGGAAAAAGTCCGCTATGACGGCGGACATAAATGGGACCGGTTCCTCACCGGCACCTTAGGGCGCTACGTGGATTTTTTGCCGGTCTGCCCCGAGATGGAGTGCGGCTTGGGCGTACCCCGGGAAGCCATGCGCCTTACCGGGGACCCCGCAACCCCCAGGTTGGTCACGGTGCGCACTCATCAGGACTTGACAGAGCGGATGCTTAACTGGGCCCGGAGCCGGGTGGAGGAACTGGCCCGGGAGAATCTTTCCGGCTTCATCTTTAAGAGCCGCTCCCCCAGCAGCGGCCTGGCCCTGGTCAAGGTTTATAATGACCAGGGGGTTCCCTCTAGTCGGGGGACCGGCCTCTTTGCCGCGGTCTTTATGGCCCGTTTCCCCCTGCTGCCCGTGGAAGACGAAGGCCGCTTGCATGATCCCCAGATCCGGGAGAACTTCGTGGCGCGGATTTTTACTTTCCGGCGCTGGCAGGAGCTATTGGCGATAAAATGGACCCTGGCCGATATTATCGCTTTTCATAGCCGCCATAAACTGTTGATCATGGCCCATAGCCCTAAGCATTACCAGGCCATGGGCCGCCTGGTGGCACATGCTAAAGAAATCCCCGGCCAGGAACTGGCCGCCCAATACCAGGCACATCTCCTTACAGCCCTGAAGTTGCAGGCCACCAACAAGAAACAGGCCAATGTCCTCCAGCATATCCTGGGATATTTTAAGAAGGTCCTCACTGCTGAGGAAAAACAAGAGCTGCTGGAACTCATCAACGCCTACCGCCAGGGCGAACTGCCCTTGCTGGGACCCCTGACCCTGATCAACCACTATGTTAGGAAATACGGCCCCCCTTATCTCCAGGAGCAGTATTATTTGCATCCCCACCCCTTGGAATTACTATTGCGCTATCATGCTTAAACCGCCCTTGAAAAGGAGCTCTCATGCCCACCGCTAAACCCGTGTTAGTCACCGGCGCCACCGGCTACGTGGGCGGCCGCCTGGTACCCCGCCTCCTGGACGCGGGCTACCGGGTCCGGACCCTGGCCCGGTCCACCGTCAAATTGCAGGGCCGTCCCTGGGCCGGGCACCCCCGTGTCGAGTTGGCCGCGGGCGACGTGCTGGACTATGAGTCCCTCTTTGAGGCCGCCCAGGGCTGCCGGGCTGCTTATTACCTGGTCCACTCCATGACCGCCACCGGGGATTTTTCGGCCAAAGACCGCCAAGCCGCAACCAACATGGCCCAGGCTGCGGCGGCGGCCGGGATGGAGAGGATCATCTATCTGGGGGGGCTGGGGCATGCGGCCGATCCCCATCTCAGCGAACACCTGCGCTCCCGCCAGGAGGTGGCTGCCATCCTCCAATCCGGGCCGGTGCCCGCCACTTTCCTGCGGGCCGCCATGATCCTGGGGTCCGGGGGCGCGGCTTTTGAGATCATGCGCTACCTGGTGGACCGCCTGCCGGTGATGCTCACGCCCCGGTGGGTCAACACCCCGGTGCAGCCCATCGCCATCCGCAACGTCCTTAATTATTTGGTGGGTTGCCTGGAGCATCCCCAGGTGAAGGGCGAGACCTTCGATATCGGTGGCCCGGAAGTGGTGACCTACCGCCAACTATTCGATATTTACGCCGAGGAAGCCCATCTACCCAAACGCCTGATCATCCCCGTCCCCGTGCTCACGCCCCGCCTGAGCTCTTACTGGATTCACCTCATCACCCCGGTGCCCGCGTCCCTGGCCCAACCACTGGCTGCGGGCTTAAGCAACCCGGTAATTTGTCAGGATAATCGCATCCGGGACCTGATCCCCCAGGATTTGCTGGACTGCCGCCAGACCATACACTTGGCCCTGGAGAGGATCAAGCAGCAGACCGTGGAAACCTGCTGGCGGGACGCGGGTCCCATGATTCCCCCGGAATGGACCCACTGCGGCGACACCGAGTTTGCCGGGGGCACCGTTCTTAGCTGCGGCTACCGGGTGCAACTCCAGGCCGCACCGGAGGAGGTCTGGGACCCCATCAGCAAGATCGGCGGCGAGACCGGCTATTATTTCGGCGACTGGCTCTGGGAAATCCGGGGCTGGCTGGACCGGCTCGTGGGGGGCGCGGGCCTGAACCGGGGCCGCCTCCATCCCACGGAACTCAAACCGGGAGATGCCCTGGATTTCTGGCGGGTGCTGGCCGTGGAGCCACCTCAGCGCCTGCTGCTGCTGGCGGAGATGAAGATGCCGGGTGAGGCCCTGAAGGAGTTTCGCCTCACCCCCTTGAATGGGGAGCAGACAGAAGTGCAACAGCTTTCCCGGTTTTTACCCCGGGGCCTTGGTGGTATACTCTACTGGTACAGCCTTTTTCCTTTCCACCAGTTGATTTACCGGGGGATGCTTAAGGCCCTGGCCCGGGCGGTGGGTAAACCCATCCTCTCCGGCCCGACGCGCTTCACCCCGGCCCTGCCCCGGAAGAGCGGTGGGGGGAAAAAGAGGAAATAATTATTTAAGCAAAGGACCACTTCTATTTCTATAAATTTGCGTCTTACTTTGCGCCTTGGCGTCTTTGCGCGAGGCCAAACTTTTCCGAGAAAATGCGGGGACCTGCATGACCTATAAACGCCCGGTTTTTCCCTTTGCGGCCCTGGTGGACCAGGAACGCCTGAAAAAAGCCTTGATCCTGAACGCCATCAACCCTTTGAGCGGCGGCGTGCTCATCCGGGGGGAAAAGGGCACCGCCAAATCCACCGCGGCCCGGGGCCTGGCGGAACTCCTCCCCCCCATCCGCATGGTCAAGGATTGCCCTTTCAACTGCGACCCGGAAGCGGCAGAGGCCCTGTGCGACGCCTGCCGCAGCCGCCTGGCCGGAGGCCAAGAACTGGCCGTCAGGGAACGGCCCCTGCCGGTGGTGGATCTGCCCCTGGGCACCACCGAAGACCGCCTCCTGGGAACCATCGACCTGGAAAAGGCCATTAAAAGCGGCGAAAGACATTTCGAACCCGGGATTCTGGCCGCGGCCAACCGGGGCATCCTCTACGTGGACGAAGTCAATCTTTTGGACGACCACCTGGTGGACGTGCTCCTGGACGCCGCGGCCATGGGCATCAACGTAGTGGAACGGGAAGGCGTCTCCTTTGTCCACCCGGCCCGTTTCATCCTGGTGGGCACCATGAACCCGGAAGAAGGGGAATTGCGTCCCCAGCTCCTGGATCGCTTCGGCCTTTGCGTGGAAGTGACCGGGCTCCAGGACCTGGAAGACCGCATTGCCGTGGTGGAGCGGTGGCTGGCCTACGAAGGCGACCCGGAGGGATTTTCTAACAAATGGCAACCGGAGCAGGAGCGCTTGCGCCAGGCTATTTTGTCCGCCCGGGAGCGCCTGCCCCGGGTGCATCCCGCAGACGACCTGTTGCCGCTCATCTCCCGTATCTGCCTGGATCAGGGCGTGGACGGCCACCGGGCCGACATCTACATGCTCAAGGTGGCCCTGGCCCTGGCCGCCTACTACGGCCGGGAGGAAGCCGGTCCCCAAGAAGTGCGGGACGCCGCGGAACTGGTGCTTCCCCACCGCCTGCGGCGCAAACCCTTGAGCGACCGGCAACTGGACCTGGAAAAATTGGAAGCAAGCCTTAAACAGCACCAAGAAAATCGCAAACACCGGACCCATACCCCCACCGGGGACGGCTCCCCCAAAGATACAGCCTCTTCTGCCAGCCAGGCCCCCGGGATGAAGGAAGTCGTCTTTGCCCCGGCGGAGACTTTTCCGGTCAAACCCCCGGACCTGCCCCCGGACCGGACCCCCAAGAAGGCCCAGGGCCGCCGCACCCAGGCCCCCACCGAAGACAAAAGCGGCCGTTACGTGCGCTCCACCCCCTCTCCCAGGGGCGCGCCGGACCTGGCCCTGGACGCCACCTTAAGGGCCGCGGCCCCCTACCAGACGCTGCGGTCCAAGGGCAATCTGGCCCTGGCTGTGGCTCCCCCGGATGTGCGCCACAAGGTCCGGGAGAAACGCATCGGCCACCAGATCCTCTTTGTGGTGGACGCCAGCGGCTCCATGGGCGCGCGGGAACGCATGGCCGAGACCAAGGCCGCCATTTTATCCCTGCTTCTCGATGCCTACCAGAAACGGGAACGGGTAGGCTTGATTACCTTCCGGGGGCAGAAAGCGGAGTTGGCCCTGCCCTTCACCAACAGCGTGGAGACCGCCCGGAAATGCCTGGAGCACCTGCCCACCGGCGGCAAGACTCCCCTGCCCCACGCCCTGCATCTGGCTTATGAAGTAATCACCCGGGAAAAACTGAAACACCCCCAGGACGCCTTTCTCCTGGTCCTGATCACCGACGGCCAGGCCAACATCAGCCTGGGAGATGCCCCGGCCATAGAGGAAACCAAAAAACTGGCCCGGCAACTCCGGACTCTGAACATCAACACCCTGGTCCTGGACACGGAAGTCCATAGTCCCATGATCGACTTCGGCTGCCTCCCGGAATTGAGCAAGATCATGGGGGGGCAGTATTGCGATATCGAGGATTTGCAGGCCTCCGAGGTGGTGGCCCGGATTGCCGAGATACGGGAATAGAGGGGGAAAGGGGTATAATACCGTTTTCGGTTTTCGGTAGATAAATATCAAATTATCAATAAGTTATAAGTTAATTTTGTTGCAGCAGAAACCGAACTCGGTATAAGCTTCGGAGAGGATTGGGCAATGCATACGGATGAGTATGAGATAACTATGGGTAGGGAAATCGCCCTATGCCGGAAAATGATAAAGAAATTGGAGAATTCGCTGGAAAAGCGGGAGGTGCAATACGGCATGACGACGGCAGGGTTATTGCAATCCCTGGAGGAGGGAAGTCTATCCGCACAGCATCCCATCCAGAGTTGGAAGCAAGAATATCAAGAGTTGCAGTACTGGCAAAAGCGCTTGATCGAATACGAAGAAGCCCTGGGGAGTGTCAAACGCCTCTGAAGCAGTCAGAGTTTTAGGGCGGGAAAGCGAAACGCATCCCGCCTTCGCTAGTCGGAGAAGATTACCAATCAACCTGCCAGGAGCAGGGCCCCCAGTCCCATATTTTTTATCATTTGTCCCTCCTGCCAGAGGCGGTCAACTTGCGGCCGGCGCCAGTCAGCTTTATGGGTCGCGGCTACCTTAGCAGCAAAAAATATCCCCTTAAATGAGTGGTGCGGTTTGCTGTCACTCTCCCACCCTAGCACTCCAAGGTGGTATCTAGTGGTTTGCTCAAGCCAAATCCTTAATAAAGGATCATTTTAAATTTATAAGATATTAATTTTATGTAAAAAATTAACTTGCATTTATCAGGATGATAGTTTTACTATACAATAATTGATTATAGGAGTTTGTTAGATATACGGACACCCCTCTATTTTAGGAAGGGCACAACGCCATGGAACGGCTAAAGTCCGGAGATTTCTGCCCCCAGTGCCATACTGGAAGACTGGTACGGATACATCGCCATTTGTGGATGCGGCTGCTGCCCTTTAGCGGGCATTTCTACTGTGAATTCTGTCATGCCCGCTTTCTGACAACTTTTTTGGGCCGTTACTTTCAAGTGGGAAAAGGCGGCTGGGGCTGGTGGAAACTTTAGGGCTTGATTAGGAACTCCGAAGTCTTTTAAGGCCCAGATTCCTCACCATTACGCCTATCAAGCCCCTTTTCTTTGACCTGGACCACCCATAAATTTTCCGGTTCTGCCTCCAGTCTAGCTTGATCCGGCCTTGCCCGCCTTCTCCTCCCACAGTTCCGCCAGCCTCGCCAGATGCGCCTTCTCTTCCTGGGCCAGGGTAAAGAGCACCTCTTTGGCCTGGGGGTGGTCAAGTTTGGCGGCAAAGCGCAGGTAGAGGTCCAAAGCCTGGGTCTCCAGCATCATCGCCAGTTCCAGCATCTCGGGCAGGGACTTCGTCCAAGCCGCATTCTGTTGCAGAAATTCCTGGGGCTTAAAACCCCCTTCCATCAACGCGGGCTCCCGTTCCGCCATTAAAGCAGGCAGGTCCTTACCTGAGGGCTCCAACTGGCGGTAAAGACCGGCCAGCTTCTCTTCGTGCAGTTCCTCGATGTGGGCCAGTTGGCGGCAGAGACCGGCTAAATCGGCATCGGTGGTTTTCGCAGCCACGGTTTCGTAAAAGGTTTGCAAGCCCTTTTCCATGGAATAGGCCAGCACCACCACTTCCGCAGGAGATTCATCGCCCCGGATCATCTCCAGGTTAAGCTCCCGGGGGCCGGTGGCCTTCTGGCCCTTAAAGGCCTTGATGCCTCCCGCCAGGTTATAGACCTCTTGGAAGCCCTGTCCGGACAGGAGCTGGGCCGCCACCCGGCTGCGGCCGCCGATGGCGCAGTGGACCAGGGTGGGCTTTTCCGGGTCCAACTCCTGGTAGCGGTCATTGAGTTGGGGCAGGGGGATGAGGATGGCCCCGGGGATATGCTCTGCTTCATACTCCCCGGGCTGGCGCACGTCCAGGAGGGTAAAAGTGCCCTCCGGGCGGGAGGCCAGGAATTCCCTGGCCTTCTCCGCGTCCATAGCCTCCACCGGGGTAAACAATTTTCTTAGTTGGATCATGTAATTTCCTCAATCTTTCCTGCTTTGGCGCCTTCCAGTGCGGCCTCCCCTTGGGGGGTAACCTGGTACCTGTCCCCCAACTTCTCCACATACCCGGCCTGCATAAATTCCCGCATAGCCGCCCGGACCAGGAAGAGATCGGCTCCCGTTTCCCGGGCTACCTCTTGCGGAGTGGCGGGCGCATGCACGGCCAGGAGAATTAACTCCCCGGAGCGGGACAGGCTGCCGTCGGGTTGTATGCAGGCCACGGCCCTTCCTCACAGCTTTTTCTTACAAAAATACCAGTCCTTGCATTCCATACCCTGCTGCACGCGCTCCTCCGCGGCTTCCATGGTTTTGGGCGGCGGCATGATGACTTGCTCTCCGGGCTGCCAGTTGGCCGGGGTGGCCACCCCGTGTTGATCCGTGGTCTGGAGGGCCTTCACCAGGCGTAAAATTTCCTGCATGTTGCGGCCGGTGGTCAACGGATAATAAATCATGGCCCGGAGCACCCCTTTGGGGTCAATGACGAAGACGCACCGGGAGGTTTCGGTCTTGCTTTCTCCGGGCATGATCATGCCGTAAAGACCCGCCACTTTGCGGTCCGAATCGGCGATGACCGGGAAGGGAATCTTTACCCCGAATTTTTCCTCCATGTTCCGGAGCCAGGCAATGTGGGCGGTGACGCTGTCCACGCTGAGGCCCAGGAGGTCCACCCCCAAATCCTTCAGGGATTGGTGGAGTTCCTGGAAGGCCAAAAATTCCGTGGTGCACACCGGGGTGAAATCCGCGGGGTGGGAAAAAAGAATGAGCCAGCGGTCCCGAAAATCCTCCAGGGCCAGACGGCCCCAGGTAGTCTCCGCTTCGAAGGCCGGGGCCTGGTCCCCGATGCGGGGCAGAGGCCGGATTTCAACCCTTTCTTTCTCGTCCATAATCAACCCCCTTTGTTGGCTTTTAGCTAACAGCGAATAGCAAATAGCAAAAGAATTTGGTCTGATGGTTAATATAAGTTCTGATCCAGCCAAATTCAGGGGGTTGATCCTTATTTTTTTTAAAAACTGAAAGCTGACCGCTGCTAGCTGACAGCTTCGACTGTCATCCTATAAAGATCCGCGCGTCCACCACGGTCGCGCCCTGGCCCCGGGGGACGACTAAAAGGGGATTGATGTCCAATTCCCGGATTTCCGGGAAGTCCAGGGCCAGTTGGGAAAGCCGTTCCAGGCAGTCGGCAATGGTCTCCAGGTCTCCGGGGGGTTCGCCCCGGTAGCCGTTCAGCAGGGGAAAGGCTTTAAGATCTTCAATCATTTGCCGGGCCCACTGTTCCGAGATGGGGGCCACGCTGAAGACCACGTCCTTAAAAATCTCCACCAGGGTACCCCCCAGGCCGATCATCAACAGGGGACCGAAGTGGGGGTCCCGGGTCATGCCCAGGATCATTTCCGTACCCGGGGCCGCCATTTTCTGGACCAGGGCTCCGGCCAGCGCCGCCTGGGGCCTACTTTTCCCGGCATTTTCCTGGACCTGGTCATAGGCCCGGCGCACCTCCTCGGCGTTATGGAGTTGCACCTTGACACCGCCCACCTCGAACTTGTGGACGATATCCGGAGAGACGATCTTCACGGCCACCGGATAGCCCAGGGCCTCCCCGGCCCGGGCGGCTTCCCCGGCGCTGTGCACCCAGCTATGGGGCAGCACCGGGAAGCCATAAGCCGCAAAGATCCGGTGGGCCTCCGGTTCCAGGACGAAACTCCGCCCAGCCTTTCTTACGCCGGCAAATACCTCCCTGACTTCTTGCCGGTCCACGTCATCGAAAGTCTTGACTTCGTACAGGGGCCGGGCCAGGCTCCGGGCATAGCGGGCCATGGCTGCCAGGGCCCGGGCCGCCTCCTCCGGGAAGTGGTAATGAGGCAGGCCCCCCTGGGACAAGATAGTCAAGGTCTCTTCAATCTCCCCCAGGGCCATCTGGCACACCAGAGTGGGTTTTTGGTGCTGGGCGGCCACCCGGGTGACGGCTTGAGCAATAGCCGCCAGGTTAGTCATCAACTGGGGGGTGGAGATGACGATGGCCCCGTCCACCCCGGCATCAGCCAGTACTCTTTCCAGGGCCGCGGCGTAGCGCTCTTCGCTGGCATCCCCCAGGACGTCCACAGGATTGTGGAGGTTGGCCGCGGGCGGCAGGCTTTCTTTAAGCCGGGCCGTGGTCTCTTTCTCAAAATCGGCCATGGTCAGGCCGTAACGCACTGCCGCGTCCGTGGCCATGATCCCTAAGCCCCCGGCATTGGTGACGATGGCCGCCCGGTTCCCCTGGGGCAGCGGCTGAGTGGCAAAGGCGACGGCGTAATCAAAGAGTTCCTCCAGGGACTCCACCCGGAAGACGCCGCACTGGGCAAACAGGGCGTCATAGGCCGCGTCGGAGCCGGCCAGGGCCCCGGTGTGGGAAGACGCGGCCTTGGCCCCGGCCGCGGTGCGACCGGACTTGATGGCCAGGATGGGTTTCCGGGGGGAGCTGCCTTCGGCCAACTGGAAGAATCTCCGGGGCTCGGTCAAATCTTCCAGGTAAAGGAGGATCACCTCCGTTTGGGGGTCCTCCAGGAGGTAGGCCAAAAAGTCGTTCTCGCTGAGGTCGGCCTTGTTGCCCACGGAGACGAATTTGGAGAGCCCGATGCGCTCCGATTGGGCGTACTCCAGAGCCGCCGTCCCCACCGCGCCGCTTTGGGAAATCAGGGCGATGTTGCCCGATCGGGGCATCAGGCGGGAGAAACTGGCGTTCAGGGAGACCTGGGGGTCGGTATTGATGATCCCCAGGCAGTTGGGGCCCAACAGGGGAATACCGCTCCGCCGGGCCGCGTCCCGCACCGCGGCTTCTTTTTGAATTCCTTCCCCCCCCAATTCCTTAAAGCCCGCGGTAATGACGATGGCCCCTTTAATCCCTTTCCGGCCGCATTCCTCCAGGGTATGGGCCACGCCGTCGCTGGGAACGATGATCACGGCCAGGTCCACGGGGTCCGGGATTGCCAGGACTGAAGTGTAGGCCCGCACCCCCATGATGGACCGGGCTTTGGGATTCACCGGATAAACCACCCCGGTGTAGTCGTAACGGAGAACATTGCTGAAAACCGCCCGCCCCACGCTTTCCGGACGGGTGGACGCGCCGATGACCGCCACGGATTGGGGCGCGAAGATTCTCTGGAGGTCGGACCTGGGAGAAGACTTATCCATTTAGCCGCCTTTCCTTTACCTGAGGTTAGGGTGGAAGGATGAGAAAATTACTCTGCCAGCCAGCAACTCAACCCATTAGCTAGCCTAACATTTTGTTGTTCCTTATCGGCAAAAATCTTCCCGCCCGGCAAGCTTTTCCCCGTTTAGGTGGGAAAATTTTGCTTCTTTGAGGCCCCTGCCTGACTATTTTAAACAATACATCAACGATATTAACAAATTGTGCGTTATCAACCTGGCACATGCCTTGCCTAAGATAAGTACATAATTTTCTTGACGATTAATTTTAATCAACATTTATCACCTGCGATCGTCTTACCAGCCCCGTGACAGCCGCTTTTTCTAATTAAATCCGGGTGACTGCCCGTGGCGTTCTCTGGCGGCTGCTTACCTGGCAGTCACCCACTTGACGTGGAGAGGTATTCCCCGGGGCCCGGTGGGGTACTCCACTTGGTCCCGGTGGCGAGGGAAAGGGGGTGGCAAAAGTAGCTGGATAAAATGCAGCAACAGGCGGCAAAGTGGTTGATCGGAACTGAATTTCACCACAAACCCTTCAATCAAAAAGGAGAGGGTCATGAGCATTGGAGGAATTGGCGGTTGTGGCGGCGGATGTAACCTGCCTTCCTTAACCGAAATGCGGCAAAAAATGTTCAACCGGATGGACCAGGACGGCGACGGGGTGATCAGCTCCTCTGAGTGCGCCACCGCGGCCAGCGATATGTCCCAAAAAACCGGCCTGTCCATTACTGCGGATGAAATGATGTCCATCTTTGACCTGAATCAGGATGGGGTCATTACCCAGGCCGAACAGACCGAGGCCAGCCCTGAGTGGGAAAAGCATATGGCCAGCCTCATGGAGGGATCCGGCATGAGGCCCATGGGCCCGCCCCCGCCTCCTCCCGACATGAGCAGCGAGATGTCCGATCTGGTGGATCAGATTTTCTCCGCCATGGACACCAATGAAGACGGCGTTATTGACCAGTCCGAGTATGAGACGGCCATGGAAGAGCTCGGAAACCAGACGGAAAGCACCACGGCAGAAGCCTCAAGCAGCGACAGTTCAACTTCTGAGGCTGCCGCCACCGATGCCGAAACTTCCACGGCATCCACCGAGGACAACAGCCTGGCGGCGCTGCTGGCCCAATTTCTCGATTTGCTGGGGACCATGGAAAAAGACTACTATGCCCAATATTCCCAGGAGTCGCAGAACTTTCAAGGCATGGACTACTTCGCTTGAGACGAACCCTGGCTTGGACTTTTGTCGAAGCAATTTAGAGGACAAGGGGCAGAAACTGGGCCACCAGTCTCTGCCTCCTCCAAGCACATCCCAGGGGCGGGGTTTCCCGCCCCTACTTTTTGGCGGCAACTTAATTCAATTCCTGTTGGACCTGCTCCACCAACCGGGGCAGGGCTTGCTCCACTTCCGGCGAAAGCTTGGACCCCAGGGTAAAATCTTGCCCTTCAATGCCGTAAACAATGAGACAAGGCGGCAGTTGCTTGAGGGAGCGGGCGATTTCGATCTGCTGGGCCACCCCGAAGGCGTGGCAAGAGCAGCAGGTGGCGAACATCTTTTGGGGCAGAGGCTGCTCATGGGCGTCGAACCGGAAGATGGTGCCCGCCGGCGACTTGGAAGTCACCGCGTCGATGACGATTACCTTGGCGGCCCCCTCCCAGGCGTCCAACAACCCGGTCATATCTCCGTCGAATTCCAGGACCTTTACCCCCGGAAGCTGCCCTTCCCGGAGCAGGCGGGCCGCGGCCAGGCCCGCCAGGTCATCGCCCCTGAAGATATTGCCGATGCCGATGATTAAGGTCTCACCATTCTTATTCATTTTATCAATAACCTGGCCTCCGGAACCGTCATCGTGAAAGAGGGGAAAGCTGTCAGCGATCAGCTTTCAGCCTTTAAGCTTTTAAGCTGATAGCTTCTTTTACTCGCCTTCCAGCTTCAACTTTAAAAAATGCGTCGCACAAGAAATACACGGGTCATAGTTGCGAATCATCTGTTCGCATTGCCAGGTGAGCTGATCCTGGGGCAGGTCCAGGTGGCCGGTGACAAATCGCCGCAGGTCCTCCTCGATGCTCTTCTGGTTCTGGGAAGTGGGGGGGACGATCTTCGCTTCCTGGATCAGTCCCGCCTCATCCAAGCGGTAGCGGTGATATAAGATCCCCCGGGGGGCTTCGGTGCAGCCGCATCCTGCCCCGGCCCGGACCTCCAGTTTCACCGCAGGAGCGTCCGGCATCTCGTAACTCTCAATCAAGCGCAGGGCTTCATCCACCGCATGAAGGATTTCCACGGCCCTAACAATGATGCTCTGAAAGGGATTCGAACACACCGGCCCCAGGCCCGCTTGCCTAGCGGCCTCCTGGGCCAGGGGTGGGAGGCGGTCAAAGTTGAGGTTATAGCGGGCCAAAGGACCAACAAAATAAGCTCCCCGGCCTTGCAGCACCGAATGGAGGGCATGGGTATAGGGGATGTGCTCTTCCTGGAAATGCTCCTCGTAATCCCTAACCTCAAGGTCCAGGCCCCGGTTGGACACCAGACGGCCGGCATTGAAGGGGTATTCGTCCGGGTGGCGCAGGGCCACGAATTCATAGTCCATCTCGTGGTCGGGAAAAGTAAAGCCCCCCACCCAGGCCACAGTCTTGACCGCCGCGTCCCGGGCCCACTTGAGGCGCTCTGCCAGGGGCGCCAGTTCAGCCTTGGTGGGCACCCGATAAAAGCCCCCCACCCGCACGTTGATGGGGTGGATCTCCCGGCCCCCCACCAGGGCCACCAACTGGTTGCCCACCTTTTTCAATTGCAGGCCCATCTTCACCAATTCCGGGTGGTCCCGGGCCATCCGCAGGGAGTCGTCGTACCCCAAAAAATCCGGGGCGTGGAGCATGAAGAGGTGCAGGGCGTGGCTTTCGATCCACTCCCCGCAATAGATCAGGCGCCGCAGCGCCCTTAAAGGTCCATCCACCTGCACCCCCAGGGCGTCTTCCAGGGCGTGCACGGAACTCATCTGGTAGGCCACCGGGCAGATACCGCAGATGCGGGCGGTGATGTCCGGGGCCTCGGTGAAATAGCGGCCCCTTAAGAAGGCCTCGAAAAAGCGGGGGGGCTCCCAGATCTGGAGTTGCATCCCGGCCACTGCGCCCTCCTTGATCTTGATATGCAGGGCGCCTTCCCCCTCCACCCGGGCCAGGTAGTCCACCTTGATGGTTCTGGTATTTTGTCCTTTAGATGGCATGATCATTTCTCAACCGGGGTTTGCCGCAGCCGGTGTTAAAGTCCCCCTTTCCTAAAGGGGGATTTAGGGGGATTTTCAAATGCTTATAAATTTCTCTCTGCCGCCCTTTACCGAAAACCGAAAACTGAAAACCGAAAACCGTCTTTCAGTGGTCATGGGCCTCGCTCTCCTGGCGGAAGGGTTCGGCCCCGGCGTTGAAGGTGCGGAAGAGCCGCAGCAGTTCGGGCTCCGTCACCCCCAGGCGCTGGCTGAACCAGGCGCTCAAGGACGCGGTGTTGGGCGTCTCCTTGGGTCCATAGCAGCCGTAACAGCCACGCTGATAAGTGGGGCAGATGGCGCCGCAGCCCGCGTGGGTCACCGGCCCCAGACAGGGAATCCCCAAGGCCACCTGCACGCAGATATTTCCCCGCATTTTACATTCCATGCAGACGCTGTGGGGCGAGACCACGGGTTTGCGCCCCTGGAGCAGGGCGCTCACCACCTCCACCAGCTGCCGCTTGTTGATGGGGCAGCCCTGGAGCTCAAAGTCCACCGGCACATGGGCGGAGATGGGAGTGGAGGTCTCCAGGGCCTCGATAACTTGGGGGCGGGCATAGACCAGGGGGATATAATTTTCCACCTTAGCGAAATTGCGCAGCCCCTGGATGCCCCCGGCGGTGGCGCAGGCGCCGATGGGCATAACGAATTTGGAAATTTGCCGCACGTGCTGAATGCGCTCCAGGTCGTGGGGCGCGGCAATGGAGCCCTCCACCAGGGAAATATCGTAGGGGCCTTTGACCACCGCTTTCGAGGCCTCCACGAAGTAGGAGATCTCCAGCTCCCCGGCGATGGTCAGCAGTTCGTCTTCGCAATCCAGCAAGGACAACTGGCAGCCGTCGCAGGAGGCGAATTTCCACACCGCCAGCTTGGGGCGTCTTTTCCGGGGCATGTTAAACCTCCCGCATCAGGAACCAGTCCCGGACCCGGTCATAGGGGAAGACTGGCCCGTCCTTGCAGACGAAAAAGGGCCCTAACTGGCAGTGGCCGCAGAGGCCCAGGCCGCATTTCATGTTCCGCTCCAGGGAGACGTAGATGTTTTCCATCTTCAGTCCCCGGTTCACCAGCTCCTGGACCGTGAAGCGCATCATCACCCCGGGGCCGCAGACCAGGGCCATGGTCTGCTCCGGGTCGAACCGGGCCCGGGCAATGAGATTGGGCACCACCCCCACGTTGCCCCGCCAGCCATTGCGGGCCGCGTCCACGGTGACGTGCACCCGGAAATCGAAGCGCCCCCGCCAAAGCGACAGTTCCCGGCGATAGACCAAGTCTTCCGGGGTGCGGGCCCCGTAAATAAGTTCCAGGTTGCCATACTCCGGGCGGCGGGCCAATAGATGGTAAACCGCGGGCCGCACCGGAGCCAATCCCAAGCCCCCGGCGATCACCAACACGTCATAGCCCGGCGCGGCTTTAACCGGCCAGGGCACGCCGTAGGGGCCCCGCACCCCCAGGGTGTCCCCTTTCTTCAGACCGCAGATAGCCCGGCTCACCGCGCCCACGGCCCTGACTGTATGCACCAGCTTCTCCGGCCGGTCCGGGTCGCCGCTGATGGAGATGGGCACTTCCCCCACGCCGAAGATATAGAGCATATTGAACTGGCCGGGGGCAAAAGGAAAACCCTGCCCGCCCTTAACCGGAGCCAAGGTCAGGGTAAAGGTGTCCTTGGTTTCCCGGACCCTTTTCAGGACCTGATAGGGAGTCGGCAGCATGGGGTCGGTAAGTTGGCTACACATATTTATCGATCTTGAAAGAAAGCTATCAGCGGTCAGCTTTCAGCTAAAAACATAAAACCCAAAAAATAAGCTGACCGCTGGCAGCTAATCATCCATACATATCACCTAGTTGCAAAATAGCCACCCGGAACTGCACCGCCAGCATGTGGGCGTATCTCTTCATCAGCTCGTAGCCCAACTGGGGGTCTTGATCACATCTTTGCATCAGGGATTTGACGTCCAGGGCCAGGGCCCGGGTAAGCTGGACGGCCCGGGCGTCGAAGTGCCAGTGGTAGGGCTTTCCGAACCAGAGCCAGCCCACGGCCTCACCTTCCCTCAGGGTTTGCACGTTGACGGGACCCCGGCGGGCCCGGAAAATCTCCACCGCCACCCGGCCGTGATTGATCAGATAGAAATTGGTGGCCTCATCCTGCTCCCGGAAAAGAAATTCCCCGGCGCTGAAATTCACCTTGGAGGCGCACTCCCCGATAATCTTCAGATGCCGGGGGTCCAGGCCTTGTAAAAAAGGGTGTGCCGCTAACACGGGCTCCAGCGTCTCCATGCCGTTACTCCCGTTTTTCGTTTTCCGTTTTTCGTTTTCCGTTAAAAAAGCTGCATTCCCAGTGAGTTACATTGCCAGTTTGTTTCAATTGAAGGTGAATTGACATATTAGGGGGTCAAAGATCAATTTGATTTATCCGTTCCTTTACTAATCCCTGCCCCCTGGCCCCTGGCCCCTGGCCCCTGGCCCCTGGCCCCTGACCTCTCGCCTTCCCGGATGGCCCGGACTTCCGCGGTAATGTCGATGGCCACCGGACACCAGGTGATACAGCGGCCACAGCCCACGCAGCCCGAAACCCCGAACTGATCGATCCAGGTGGCCAGTTTGTGGGTCAGCCACTGGCGGTAGCGGGACCGGGGCGTGGCCCGGATACTGCCGCCGTGCAGGTAGCTAAAATCCACGGTATAACAGACATCCCAGCGCCGCCAGCGCTCCGCCTGCTCGCCCGTCAGGCCCGAAGTATCTTCAACGGTATGGCAGAAGCAGGTGGGGCAGACCAGGGTGCAGTTGCCGCAAGTGAGGCAGCGGGCCGCCACCTGGTCCCAACGGGGATTGTCATAGTTACGATAAAGTAAGGCCTTGATCTCCGTGGTATCCAGGCTCCGCCCCATCTGCCCCGCGGCCTGGGCCACCACTTTGGCCGCGGCCTCCAGCTCCTGAGCCTGGGCCCGCCGGTGAGGCAGTTGGCTGATGACTTGCCGCCCCTTTTCCGAGCCCACGGTCACCACCAGATAATGCCGCGCCTCTGCCAGAATTTCCGTCAGGGCCAGGTCAAAACCGGAACTAGCCCGGGGGCCGGTGCCCATGGAGACGCAGAAACCGGTGCCGCAAGCGTGCCCGCAGTTCACCGCCAGGATAAAGGCGGATTGCCGCCGGGCCTGATAATGCAGGTCAAGATAGGGACCTTCCAGAAAGACTTTATCCTGGACGGCGATGGCGTGCAGGTCGCAAGGATGGACGCCGATAAAGGCAAATTTCACCGCATCTTCGCCGGGGGGGAGGATCTGGAGGCCATGAGCCTCCTGCCTGGCCGGCCACAACCGGCGGCGGGGAGGATAGAGAAACTCCTTCCAGGATTTCTGCCCCACCCCGTAGCCGAACAGGGCCGGCTCGTTCAGGGGCCGCAGCCGGAAAAAGCCCCCCTCCTGTTGGTCCCCCCAGCCCCGGGGGAGATCGTCCAGGGAGGAGAGCCGGTCATAGACCAGGGAACCCTGACGCAAGGTGGGGCCCACCACTTGATAACCCCGGCCGGACAAGACCTCCAGCAGTTGTTGGAGGGCCTGGGCCTCCAGGACCACCTCATCCCCCAAGTTTGAGGCTGCAGGGCGCATCACCGGGCTCTCCTCCGGGATCTGGCAATAGCAGCAGGGAACATTATTTCCCCGGATATCCCTGGAGGTCAATATAATGTTCCGGGGCAAGGAGGTCAAGTCGAACTGTGGGGGGACCTTTTCCGGTTCCGGTTTCCAAGCCGGGAACTTAAGCAGAGCGGGGCAATCGGCATGATCTGAACTCCAGCTAGGACTACCATCCAGAATATCGATTATTTTGGTTGAAACGGCACAGATATAGCAGATAGTGACATATTAGCCTGCAATGTAAAGGCATTCATCCTTGCTCAGCGGTTTTCTCGGAGGAGACTCAAGCGAAAATAGAGGGGAAGCTCAAAAGGTGAAAGGAATTCCACCCGGCCAGATGACCATTAAAGCTACCCAGGTCGCAGCCGGGGTTGTCAGCAAGTAAACCTTTGAGTGGTTAGCCTCCAGCCGGGGTGTCAGCTCGGATACCGGCCGGCAAAAGAGTTTAGTCCGACCGACTCCACCGTTTTAGGTTGACTCATAAGGGCGAAAGTAGCGACTTCCACCCTTATCCGTTGATATCGGGGGGAGGTCCTAACCAAAGACGATTACCGGTCCTTCAATTAGTACCCATACCCATACTTGTTTTTCTGATACTGGTCGTATAAATAGCCGCCGATGAGACCGGCTCCGCCACCGATGGCAGCGCCGGCGGCAGGGTTGCCAGCCCCCGCGCCGATAAGTGCGCCACTCGCAGCGCCTAAGGCCCCACCGCCCAGGGTCCGTTCGACCGTAGCTTGGGAGCCGCCGCCATAGCCGCCGCAGGCGCCGACCAACATGAGGACCGCCAAAAGCAAAACCAGATATTTCTTCATGACTTCTTCTCCTTCTCCCCGTTTTAAGACGGGCACATCTTGGCGCAGTGCTTGAAGATTATCTCAATCACTGAAACGTCCCGGTTCCCGGGATTATTCCGGTAATAATTATCTACGTCGGTCACGACCTGGCCTAAAGTTTTGGTCTTGAGGATCTTCGCCAGGCCAATAGAGATCGAAAACCAGTGCTTGCCTTTACTCTTCATGGTTTGGATCTGGGCCGAGGAGTCAAAATCGACATAGTTGGAAATCCCTCGGATGTAAACCAGCTTGTCCTGGTTCGACCATTGGGCCCATTGAACGCCATTAATCATTTCGGCCTTTTCCACGGCCCCCCATGCCCCGGCAGACAAGACCAGGACCAGAAGAGGGACTAAAAAAGCCTTCTTCCCTCGGAAGTTCATCGGCATCCTCCCACTATGATTTTCTTAAAAAATAAGGTTTAATCATGGAGAGTCAAGAACTGCCCCTTCTCGTTATGAATTTCTTCTCGCCATCGTGTTTAGCCGGTGGTTATGAGCCTGAAGGGGGAAGAGGACTTGCGTCTGTTAGGATATTGACTTGACCAATTTAACGTTTATAATAAATTTATGTTAAGTGGCTGGCGAAAAAACCTTCTCTTGCGGGTGGTGACGCTCCTGCTGATCATGGTCTTTGCTTTTGCAGCGGTGGCGGAAGCAGTGGTTTGCCAGAAGGTGACCGATCGGGACGGCAACTGCCTGCTCCCTTGCATCTGCTGCCATATTGCCGGAGTAATCCACGTCAGCCCCATTATCCACGCAGAAAACGTGACCCCATATTCCCAGGTCCCGGTAGCCATGGCCCCGATGCTCCTGGTTTCAACTTTTTTCCATCCTCCCCGCGTTTAACTTCGCCTCCCGGTAATTCGCTGTCCTTGCTCCGATGGAAAACCACCCGGTTTTCCGGAGTGATCTTCAACCTACAATATAAATTATTGCCCCCATCCCCTTTAAGCGCCTATTGGGATGGGGAATAAATCTACCTGTAAAGGAGAGTTATCTCATGAACATACGCAATTGCCTGATTTTTGGAATGGCCCTGGTGCTGGCTTTTACCCTGACGATGGGCCTGCCGGTCGATTCTCAGGCCCAGCAAAACCTTCCTGCTCCTGCAGGGCAGAACTATACCGGTAGCTACGACTATAATAACAACTACGCCGGGACTTACTGCCCCATGGGACCTGGTTACGGATATTCCCCCCCGGTCAAGGGGGACTACCGTAATAATGGTTCCCGTACCTGGGGACAAGGGTACCAAGGCGCCTGGTGCCCCTGGAACTCCGGTAATACCCGGGGCTCCCGGAGCGGCTGGGGCTGCCGGTAATCTGAACCGCTAGCAACATCGGCCTGGCCCCGGGCGGCCGGGCCGATGTTATTAGCACGCTTTTGGAGGCAATGTCTACCAGATTGTCCGGGTCGTCCGGCTTAAGCCGGATGCTCGAGGTCTAATCGGCAGTAAAAAGGAGGCACGAGCATGAAAAGATTAGCTATTACAGGATTACTTGCGTTTCTGGCCATTATGTTAATTGCCGGAACCACCTTGGCTCAACCCAAGGGTTCCGGCCAGGGCAGCGGTTATTACTGTCCCTGGATGGGCGGCGGCCAGGGTCCCTGCTGGCAAGGAGGACGGGGGGGATGGTATTGTCCTTGGATGGGAACCCAGACAGGTCCCCCGGTGGCTAAACCTGGAAAGCCATTGACAGCAGATCAGGCTAAGGCCATGGTGGCGCAGCACATCAGCTCTAACCCTAACTTGAAGGCTGGCAAGGTTTCCGAGAAAGAAGGCAACTATGTGGTGGAGGTAGTCACCAAGGACGGCTCCCTGGTGGATAAAATCCAGGTGAACAAACAAACCGGCTGGTTCCGCTCGGGTAATTAACCCCTAGATTCGTATTTTTCCGCCCATGATAAATTTTCCTCTGAGGATGCGAAGAGAACCGAAGGCTTTCTGGCCTATCCTCAGAGGATAAGTTGGCAAGTACCTGGCGGCAGTTCCGTCAGATAGACGATATCGCCGGCTTTCATTTCAATGAAGTTGCCGTTGAACTTCTTGATGGCGTCAAACTCTTCCCGGCTCAGGAAGCGGATGGGCGTATCCTTATCCACAATAGCGAAACGCTTGCCTTGATACTGGTCAGACGTTTTGGTCCTTTCCACCGGACAAACTCCTTTAGGCCCAGGTACACCCAGCTTTTGATCCCTAACGACCGCAATCAAGAGCATGCCTAACACTAAGATGACCACGACCCCGAATGGCAGCAAGGTCCAAAACATGTTGCCCCTTCCGGACAATTCTCCTGATGCGGGGAGATGACAGATCGTTTCTCCGCCCGGAGGCTGGCAGACAAGTTCATTGCGGGGATGGTGACCGCGGCAACCGTTATTAACGCGCCGTCTTATAATAAGTAGCTAGGCGTCAGGCAGTAGGAAGAGGAGGCATGAACCAGAAGTATTGTCCATCTTCATACCTCCTCGTCCGCATTAACTCTTTCTGTTAAATCCCTAAAAGGCAAAGGTTAAGTTTAACCCGCCATAGACATGGTTATGTTGCTGGTCCCAGGACAGGCCGGTCATATACTGCTTAGCGCCGCCGTTGCCCAACAGGTCGGTGGCGTTGCCACCCGCGGCGTACCAGAACCCGACCTTAGGCGCCAGGGTCACATATTTGTACACCGGAATATTCAAAGTGGCATATAACTGCCCGGCTAAAGGACCGGAAAACGGGGTGGTTAAATTGGCTCTGTTGGGATTAGGATAGGCAGCGGCATCCTCAGAGAATAAAAAGAGAAAATTATGCCCCACCTCTAAACTGAGGTTGCTGTTATTCTGAATCTTCCACGGCAATTCAAAGACCCGGGAAATCCCTATCGTCAACCACCAACCCGGATAATGCAACATCTCTTTGTTCACCGTCACCGCCAGTTTGAACCAATTGACATCCAGGCCTAAGCCCCAATAAAGCTCAAAGGAATCACCCTGGGGGTTGGCCGTGGAGTCCAGAGCGTAATAAATCACCCCCACGTTGGCGCTGAGGGCTTTGATGATCTTGCCGGTATAAAGGTCCCGGCTGTAGCCGAAGGTAAAGTCGGTTTCGTTCCACTTGAGTCCCCGTTTGCCGGGCGAAGGATATAAGAAACGGTTATCCTCGCCGGTGTCGAGGTTGCCCCAGACATTTAAGGAAAAGCCCTTGTAGCCCAAGGTCACCGATGGTTGGATCACCGCGGATCTGCGGCTCAAGGCGATACCCCGCCAGATGTATTGGCTTAAGATATCAAAGGACACACTGGCGGTGGGCTTATCTTCCTCGGCTGCGGTCTTTTCCGCCGCCACCGGGGCCGGTGTCCCCTTCTCTGTGGACGGCGCCGGCTCCCCCGGGACCTGGGCCCAGGCCGGAGTTCCGGTAACCAGGCCTAGTCCCAGACAAAACAGGACCAAGACCAGCAGATAAGTCTTGTTCAAAACATGCCGAAACAGTTTCATGTTTGCTTCCCCCTTCTCCTTAATTAGGTATAAAAAGACCGTGTTTAATGTCGCAGGTTATGAGTTTGGCAAAGGCGGAGACCTTAAAGCCTCCGCCTTTTGGGTTAAATGGCCTCCTGGCCGACTTCTCCGGTGCGGATGCGCAAGGCATTCTCCACCGGATAAACGAAGATTTTGCCGTCTCCGATGGCTCCGGTTTTGGCATTATCCACGATGGTATTTACCAGTTTGTCCACTTCCTCATCGGCGCAGACGATGTTCAGCCGCGCCTTGGGCAGCAGGTCCACTTTGAACTCCCGTCCCCGGAACTGTTCCACCAGACCGGTTTGCCGCCCGTGGCCCTCTATTCTTTCCACCGATACTCCGGGATGGCCGCTATCCTCCAGGGCATCCAGGATATCCCGCACTTTCTCCAGACGGACTATAGCCCTTATTTCTTTCATGCTCTTCTCCTCGCCAGCCGGGTCCCGGGCGGGATAGGCCACCCCGCCCCTGGCCCGGGCTATTGGTTTATGACCGGGTGATGTAGAACTCAGGATACCCCGGAGTGCCATGCTCGACAATATCCAGCCCCTGCAATTCTTCATGGGGATCGACCCGCACGCCCAGTACCGCGTCCAGTACCTTAAAGAGGATGAGGCCGCAGCCGAAGGCCCAGGCAATCACCACCACCGCGCCGATCAATTGCGCCATGAATTGGCCGGCCCCCGCGCCGCCGAAAAGCAGACCCTCGACAAAAGGAGCCTTGGTGGCGTAGTTGCCGTAGGTGCCATCCGCAAAGATCCCCACCGCCAGCAGGCCCCAGACACCGTTAAAGCCGTGCACCGACACCGCGCCCACCGGGTCGTCAATCTTGAGGGCCTCTAAGAAGTAAACGCCACCCACCACCAAAAAGCCGGCGACGATGCCGATAACCACCGCGGCCCAGGAGGAGATCCAGGCGCAGGGGGCGGTAACCGCCACCAGCCCCGCCAGGGCCCCGTTCAAGGCCATACCTAAGTCATACTTTCCGGTCTTTCCCAAGACCAGAAGCAGCGCCGTGAGCGAAGCGGAGGCCGCGCACATGGTGGTATTCACGGCGATCACGGAAATCCGCAACTGATGCGCCGAGAAAGTGGAGCCGGGGTTAAAACCGAACCAGCCGAACCAGAGGATAAAGGTGCCCAAAGCGGCCAGGGAGATGCTATGGCCCGGAATGGCTCTGGGTTTGCCGTCCTTGCCGAATTTCCCGTAACGCGGTCCCAGGACGATGGCCCCGGCCAGACCCACAAAACCGCCCACCGCATGCACCACGCCGGAACCGGCAAAGTCCAGATGGCCCAAACCGAAGGGGAGTTTGGACAGCCAGCCGCTGCCCCAGACCCAGTGAGCGTACACCGGATAAATGAAGAGGCAGATCACCGCGGAATAGACCAGATAAGCCTTGAACTTGAGGCGCTCGGCCACGGCCCCGGAAACGATGGTGGCCGCAGTGGCCGCGAAGACCAGCTGCCAGAAAAAGCTTAAGTATGTTTCCACATCATAGCTGTCACCGGCCAGGAAAAACTTGGAGGAACCGATCAGCCCCCCCCAGTCGGTGCCCATGATAATGCCGAAACCCACGGCCCAAAAGGCCAGGGAACCCACCACGAAATCCAGCAGGTTCTTGGTCATGAGATTGGTGACGTTCTTGGCCCGGCAGAAGCCCGACTCCACACAGGCGAACCCGGCCTGCATGAACATCACCAGAAAACCGCACACCAGCACCCAAACGTAGTCCACCGCCTTGCCGGGGTCGGCCTTCAACGTGGCCGCGCCGGTGGGGTCAGGGGCTGCTGCCCAAGCCCCGGCTACCATAGCCAGTAAAAGCATCGCCAGAAAACCCAAAAAAAGAATGCGCCTTAACATGATTCAACCTCCGGATAATTTAAATCAAAACCCCAACCAGACCGTTAAAACCCTGCTTTGTGTCGATTTGAGCGAGTTTTGTGAGAACGCTCACAGGCAACTCAAAGCAATTGCCGTGCCACCATAAATAGTTAATAATATTAGTCACATACAAAAAATGCCGCTTGGTTAAAATTACACAATTGTTAGCAAACAATAACCTTTTACTCATTTTTGTTAATAATATGTTAACGGAAGAAGGTTTTTAGGGTAACTCTTGATGATAATTAGAATATTTGATTGGCAGGTCAGTTCAAAAAATAGGCCGGAGACAGGTCGGATCGTAAAAAAAAAGACCGGAGGGCCCCCCTGGAGCCCTCCCTTATCTGCGGATAACGCCTTAAACTGCGCTTTCGCCGGTTTCTCCCGTGCGGATGCGGACCACTTCCCCCACCGGATAGACGAAGATCTTGCCGTCGCCGATGCGGCCGGTACGGGCCTTTTCCACAATCGTGTCAACGATGGCCTGCACCTTGTCATCGGGGATGACGATCTCGATTTTCACCTTGGGAAGAAAATCCACCTGATATTCCATGCCCCGGTAGACTTCCCGGATGCCCTTTTGCCGCCCGAACCCCTTGACTTCCGTGACCGTCATCCCCTGGACACTGAGGGCGTGGAGGGCCTCCTTCACCGGTTCCAGCTTAAAGGGCTGGATAATCGCTTCTACCTTTTTCATGTCTGCCTCCTCGAGATATTACAGACTATATCCGGTTTCTTGGTGTTCAGTGATGTCCAGGCCCGCCACTTCGTCTTCCGGGCTGACCCTCAGGCCCATGGTGGCGTCCAGGATTTTAAAGAGGATATAGCTAATGACAAAGGAGTAAACCAGGGTCACGCCCACGGCGACCGCCTGAATCCCCAGCTGTCCGGCATTGCCGAAAAAGAGGCCGTCGGCGCCCGCGGCATTCACCAGTTTGGACGCAAACAAGCCGGTGAGCAGGGCCCCCACGACGCCCCCCACGCAGTGCACCCCCACCACGTCCAGGGAGTCGTCATAGCCCAGTTTAGGTTTGGCCAAAACCGCCAGGTAACAGACAATCCCGGCCACCAAGCCGATGAGAATGGCAGACATGGGACCCACAAAACCCGCCGCCGGGGGAATGGCCACCAGGCCGGCCACGGCGCCGGAGGCCGCGCCCAGGGTGGGGGGCTTGCCCCGGTGAATCCACTCGGCGCCCACCCAGAACAGTACCGCC
>JAQTXE010000207.1 GCA_028688935.1 Syntrophales bacterium | reverse complement strand
CCGGCCCGGCCACTGACTGGTACACCCATTGCACTTCCCCCATCCGCCGTTATCCGGACCTGCAAGTGCACCGGTTGCTCCTGGCCCGCCTGGCCGGGAGAAAACCGCCCTTTTCCCTGAAGCCCGAAGACCTGGAGGCCCAGGCCAACCACCTCTCCAAACGGGAACGGCTGGGCATCGAGGCGGAAAGGGAGATGCTCTCCCGCATGCAGGTGCGCTGCCTGGCCCAGCGGGTGGGAGAGACCTTTGCCGGGCGCATTACCGGGGTGAATGCCTTCGGATTTTTCGTCTCCTTAAACGAGCTTTATGCCGAGGGGTTGGTGCGCCTGGTGGACCTGCCGGACGACTATTACCGCTACCAGGAGGCCCAGCAGCGCCTGGTGGGCCGCCGCACCCGCCGCGCCTTCCGTTTGGGGGATGAAGTGGAGGTGCGGGTGGCCCACGTGGACCTGAAGCGCCGCCACGTCAATCTGGTGTTGGCAGACCATGAGCCGGATCAAGGAAATTCTCCGGACTAAAAGCATCCTGATCCCCGGGCGGCAGCCGGGAGGCGGCTTTCAGTCCTTGCCCCTGGGTTTGCTGGCCGGAGAGACGGCGGTGCCGTTTACGGTCTATCTCAAGATCAGGCCCCGGGGCCATCCCCGGCCTCTTTATCTCCAGTGTTGTCCCAAGGGGGAGGTCTTCCCCCGCCGCTGGCAGGCCCGGATGCAGGAATTGAAGATCTCCCGGGTGTACATCCGCCGGGAAGAGAGTCCCCAGGCCCTGCCCTTTGTGCAGCAAAAATTTAACGAGATGTTGGCGGCCAAGGCCCGGGGCAACCGGGAGAAGGCCCGGTGGGGTTATGAGGCGGCCCTCTTATGGCTCCAGCATCTCTTTGCCTTGGAGCGGGACCACCTCAGCGAAGAGTTGGAAATAGGGTTTAACTTAATCGAAAATCTTTACGAAATAATAATGGAGGAGAAAGATCCGGGGGGGCTGGTCCTGGACCTCTGGCGGCAGGAGGGCCTGCCGGCCCATGGTCTCCACAGTTGTCTCCTGGGTCTGGGCTTTGCCCGTTATCTGGGTTGGCAGGAAAAGGACGTCAAGGCTCTGGGTTTCACGGCCCTGGTGCACGATGTGGGCCTGACCGAGGTGCCCCGGGCCATCCTGGAAAAACCCAACCCCTTGACCCGGATTGAAAAGGGTCTTATTCAAAACCACCCCCGGGCGGGTTTTACCATTTTATGGAATTCTCCCGTTTGCCGCTGGCAGTCTCTGCTGACGGTGATGCAGCATCATGAGAATTGTGACGGCTCCGGTTATCCGGAAAGATTGAAGTTGCGCCAGATTCATCCCTGGGCCCGGATCTTGAGGATTCTGGACAGCTTCGAGGCCATGGTCAGCACCCGGCATTGGCGGGCCGCCCGGCCCCCTAAAGAGGCCTTATGGAGCCTGCGCCGGGGTTGGGAAAAGTACCGGATCTATGATCCGGACTATTTGAGCCATTTTATTAAATTTTTGGCCGGGAGTCGGATACTTGGCAAATAAAGCAGCAGATCAGAAAAAGGTGAAGACTTCCCCCGGGGACCTTGAGTCCAGCATTTTTCAACACCGGCTGAGTACCAAGGAAATTATTTTTCTGCCCGGGTTTGAAGAAGAGGCGGGTTATGCGCCCCTGCCCTTGCGGAACGTGACCGTGGGTTGGGAAGCCCCCTTTGATATTTTTATCAAGATCAGAAAGAAAGGGGAGACAACACCCCAGTTTATTTTGGGTTGCGCCCGGGGTGAAGTCTTCCGGAAAGAATGGCATGGGAAACTGTTGAAACTCCAGATTCCCTGTGTCTATATATCCTTAAAAGATATGGACCGGTTAATGCAGTATCTCCAGTACAATCTGGAACTATTGCTCGCGGACCAGAGCAAATCCGCCCTGGAAAAAAGTTTGCGGGTCTGTGACGCCACGCATCTGTGGACCCTCAATTTTTTTACCAGCGAAATCGCCCGCACCGGTAACCAGGTCAAGCTGGCCCTGAAATTCTTGGACACCTTATTGGAAGTGGTCCAAAGCGACCGCCAAAACAATCTGCATCTCATGGAAATCAGGCGGCATAGCTTCCGCCTCTACACCCACTGCCTCAATGTCTGCCTGCTGGGTCTGGCCTTCACCAGCTACCTGAATTGGCCCCGGGAGGATATTCGGGGGTTCGGATTGGGAGCCTTGATCCATGATATCGGTCTGGTGCGTACCCCCCTGACTATCCTGGAAAAAAAGGGGAGACTCAGTAACGAGGAAATGGCCACGGTCAAGCTGCATCCCCTGAACGGCTTTAAGATGTTGCAGTCTTTCCTCCATGTGCGCTGGGAGGCCCTAAAGATGGTGGGGCAGCACCATGAGAACGGGAACGGTTCCGGCTACCCCCAAGGCCTAAAGATCCACGAGATCCATCCCTGGTCCCGGATTCTACGCATCCTGGACAGTTACGAAGCCATGACCGCGGCGCGGCCCTGGCGCCCGGCCTTGGAACCCAAGGAAGCTCTCTGGATCATGCGTACCGATTGGGAAAAGAGTAAGCTTTTCGACCAGAACTACTTGAAAGCCTTTATGATATTTCTGACAGGACGATAGGAAGCTGAAAGGCGGGGCTGGAAGGTCCCAACCGCTGAGCAGCAGAAGCCAAAACCATGACAGACATTCTGCAATTACCATTAAATGCGGATAAAATTCCAGTAACGCCAGACCTGGACGCGGAAGTGGGCTTCGGGCCGCTCCCCTTAAGGAGCTTGGTCGTTGACTGGGAAATCCCCTTTGACGTCTATTTGAAGGCCAAAGAGAAAAGGAAAACGCAGCCCCAATTCGTTAAGGGCTGCCCTCGGGGCGAGGTGTTTCGGAGGGAATGGTATGAGAAGCTGCTCCGGCTCCAAATTCCCTTCGTCTATTTCTCCTTGAAAGATTTAGACCGGGTAATTCAATATCTTCATCACAACTTGAATCTGGCGCTGGGCGACGCCGGCAAGACTGATCTGGAAAAAAGCTTGAGGGTCTATGATGCTACCAATATGTGGGCTCTCAGTTTTTTTACCAGTGAGGTCGCCCGCACCGGTGAACATATCAAGTTGGCCCTGAAATCCCTGGATGCCATGTTCGAATTAATCGAACAAGACCGCCAGCTTATCTTGCATCTGATGGACATCAGACAGCATAGTTACCGCCTGAGCAATCACTGTCTTAATGTCTGTCTATTGGGATTGGCCTTCACCTACTACCTGGATTGGGGTCGGGAGGACATCAGGGGATTTGGGTTGGGAGCCTTGGTTCATGATATCGGCTTGATTCACACCCCCCGGGCCATTCTGGAGAGACAGGGGAGGCTCACCGCCGATGAAATGTCAAGAGTGAAACGTCATCCCCAGGACGGCTTCCGGATGATGGAGAATATGCTCCAGCTGCGATGGGAGGCATTGCAGATGGTAATGCAGCACCATGAGAACGGTGATGGTTCCGGTTACCCCCAGGGTTTAAAACTCCCCGAGATTCACCTCTGGTCCCGGATTTTGCGCATCCTGGACAGCTATGAAGCCCTGACTGCTGATCGTCCCTGGCGCCCGGCCATGGAGCCCAAGGAAGCTCTCTGGATCATGCGCACCGATTGGGATAAGAGTAAAATTTTTGACCAATATTTCTTGAAGGCTTTTATGAAATTCCTGGCAGAGGGCTAAGAATATCAGAAACGGGGAAAGCAAGCCTGTTAACCAGCGGTAATCAGAACATGACCGACAATCTCCAACAATCCGTGGATGCCAGTGAAATTCTCATTATTCCCGGCCTGGAGGAGGCGGAGGGCTATGGCCCCTTACCCTTGCGGAACCTGACCCTGAAACAGGAGGTTCCCTTTGATGTCTATTTGAAGATCAAAAAGAAAGGGGCCAAAGGGCCCCAGTTTGTCAAAGGTTGCGCCCGGGGCGACATCTACCGGCAAGACTGGAATCAGAAATTGCTCAAACTCAAAATTCCCTGCGTCTATGTCTCTTTGGCAGAGATGGGCCGTGTCATGCAATATATCCACCACCAATTGGAACTGGTGCTGGGGGACGATACCCTCAGCGAGGTGGAAAAAGGGGTGCGGGTATGCGACGCCACGCATATGTGGGCCATCAATTTTTTTAATCGCGAGGAAGCCCGCACCGCCGAAGAAATCAACGGCGCCCTGCATTTTTTGGATTACTTATTCACCGTCATCAAGGATGATCCCCATAATATCTGGCAGTTATTGCAGGTTAAACGTCATAAAGGTTTCCGCCTGTACACCCATTGCCTCCATGTCTGCTTGCTGGGCCTGGCCTTTACCACCTACCTGGGTTGGAGCCGGAAAAAGGTCCTGGGCTTCGGGTTGGGAGCCTTGATCCATGATATCGGCTTGACACGCACCCCCCGGGCCATCTTGGAGAAAAAGGGGGCGCTCACCGCCGATGAAATGCTGGAAATCAAGCGCCACCCCATTGACGGCGGCCGCATGGTGCAAGGGTTCGTCAACCTGCGTTGGGAAGCCTTGCAGATGGTGTTGCAGCACCATGAAAACGGCGACGGTTCCGGCTACCCCAAGGGCTTGAAGAGCGCCACCATCCACTCTTGGGCCCGCATTTGCCGCGTCCTGGACAGCTACGAGGCCATGACCGCCAAGCGCCCCTGGCGCGCCGCCCTGGAGCCTAAAGACGCCCTGTGGACCATGCACAGCGATTGGAAGCGCAGCAAGGTCTTTGACCCCAGTTATTTGAAGACCTTCATTAAATTTTTGGCAGACACTTAAAAGCGGTTTTCCGTTTTCTGTTAAAGCGGGGGAGATTTTTGGGCGGATTGGATATCTGCGTCCTTAAAAAAATAATCAATATAAGAAAAAGCTGGGGGTGCGGGACCCCCAGCCAGGCCACTTATTTTTTCACGGAAAACGGAAAACGGAAAACAGAAAACCGTCTTTACCGGGACCAATAGACCCGGACAAAGCGGTTCATCTCCGCCCAACGGAAGTCCAACGCCCCTTTGTAGGCCCGATAGACGGCCCGGCCCAACCGCTGGGCCAGCTTCTCGGTGGTGGTCTCCACCACCAGCTTATCTTTTGCTTCCTCAGTCATCTTGATTATCCGGTCCTGCACGCTGCGGCTGGAAACCCTGGCGGCTTCGTTTTTAATCAGGGTCAAGATCTCCCCTCGGCGTTCCTTGAAAAAATCGCCGCTTAAAGTCAAAATCCCTTCCGGATATTCATCCTTGACCTGCCGGCAGGTGGGGCAGACGACCTGCCGCACCTTGTCCGTGCCGGCCAGCCGCCGGGCCAGTTTTTCGTCGAAAAACCAGCGCTTGTTCTGGTAAAGAGCCTGGCACTCGCTACAGATGGAAGCCTCCTGGCCTTCTTCCGGCCGGTAGGGATCTTCCGCCCTCCCGGCATGGCCGAATTTTTTGCCTTTGGCGCCGCTGGATTTTTTGCTCTCGTCATATCTTCCCATCTGTCGATCCTTTCTTTAGTGCGAGATCGTCGGGCGGGCGTCTCCGTCCGCCATCATCCAAACTTAAGTTGGTCATAAGATAATCAGCCCCGGCCGGGCGCGCCAGCCTGTTCCCGAAATACCGGCGGGAAAATGCGCCTCTGTTAAAATAAACGTATGAGCCAGCCATTTGGGAGTTGCTTTCGGAGAAAATCCGCGGTAGTAGAAGATTTCTGGCAATTGTCTAGAAATTGTGTTAGAAAATTATTAAGCATCCTCTAGAATAGCTTGGATCCGAACCCGGTTTGGACCGAGACTGAAGGGAGGGGACATGATGATGCGCCTTCCGAATACTCGCCGGGAGGCTTTTTTTTCGGAGTCTTCCCAGAAAATGGAATTCACCGAGGCCTTGGACCAGATGCTGGGAGAGTTGGAAGGGCTGTTGGCTCTTCTCACCCCCCAGATGGCCGAGATCCTGATCCGCGAGGTGGAGGCCGCCCCCCGGATTTTCGGCTGCGCCACCGGGCGCTCCGGCTTCATCCTCCGGGGTTTCCTCATGCGGCTGATGCACCTGGGTTTCACCGTTTTTATGGTGGGGGAAACCATCACCCCCCGCCTGCAACCGGGAGACCTGCTCCTGGTCATGTCCGGCTCGGGAGAGACGGCCCAACCCCGGGAGATCCAGCGCCGGGCCAACACCGTGGGCGCCCGCACCGTGGCCATTACCGCCGCGCCGGACTCCACCATCAGCCGGGAAGCCCAGGTGGCCATCGTTATCCCCGGCACCACCAAACTGACCCTGGCTCACGAACCCGCCTCCCTCCAGTGTCCCGGCAGCCTCTTTGAGCAGGCCGGCTTCCTCTTCCTGGAAGCCGTGGTGCAACTGCTCTACAAAAAGCGCCTGGGCCACGACCGGGGGGAAATGCTCTCCCGGCATACGGATTTGGAGTAGTATTGAGGGGGAGGCCGGGTGAAGACAGTGGTCAGTGAACCTAGGGGCGAACCTTGTGTTCGCCCTGGAGCTACCGGGCGAACACAAGGTTCGCCCCTACAGTTACATCCCTTATTTCTCCCTCCTAAATCGTCTTACACATCATTCAGGGACTAACTATGACGGCAATACTGCAATTGGCGTTGGATTTTGTGGATCTCCACCGGGCCTTGAAGGTCGCGGAATTGGCGGCGCCCGCGGGCGTGGATTGGCTGGAGGCGGGCACGCCCTTGATCAAGAGCGAAGGGCTGGACGCGGTGCGGGAGTTGAAAAAACGGTTCCCGGGCAAAACCATTGTCGCGGACATGAAGATCATGGACGCGGGCCGCATCGAAGTGGAAGCCGCGGCCAAGGCCGGAGCCCAGCTCATCGACGTCTTAGGGACCGCCACGGACGCCACCATTGAAGAGTGCGTCCAGGCGGGTAAGAATTACGGGGCCAAGATCGTGGTGGACTTGATCGCGGTGCCCGACCCCGTGGCCCGGGCCCAACAGGTGGAGGCCCTGGGTGCGGATTACATCAGCGTGCACGTGGCCATTGACGAACAGATGCGGGGGCAGGACCCTTTTGCCACCCTCTATGCGGTGAGCCACGCGGTGAAAGTGCCCGTGGGCGTGGCCGGGGGCATCAACTCCGAGACCGCGGCTTTAGCCTTGGAACACGGGGCCGCTTACGTCATCGTGGGCGGGGCCATTACCAAGGCCCAGGACCCGGCCGCGGCCACCGCCGAGATCCGCCGGGCCTTGGATGAGGGCGCGATCATTCCCACCACCCTGTTTAAGCGGGTGGGCGAGGAAGAGGTTCGCCGGGTCCTGGAGCTGGTCTCCGCGGCTAACCTTTCGGACGCCCTGCACCGGGGCGGGGTGCTGGAGGGGATCAGGCCCCTGTTTCCGGGCATCCGCCTGGTGGGCCGGGCCTTGACCGTGCGCTCCTATCCCGGGGATTGGGCCAAACCGGTGGAGGCCATTGACGCGGCCCAACCCGGGGACGTGCTGGTCATCGACACCGGGGGCGTA
>JAQTXE010000206.1 GCA_028688935.1 Syntrophales bacterium | reverse complement strand
AGGTGGTGGACAACCACTGGAAAGAGCACCTCCTCTCCATGGACCACCTCCGGGACGGCATCAACCTGAGGGGTTACGCCCAGCAGGACCCCTTGCGGGAATACCAGCGGGAAGGCTACGACGCCTTCATGGACCTGATCCATCGCATCAAAGCGGACAGCGTCGGCGCCCTCTTTCACCTCCAGGTGGAGCCCCACCGGGAGTTGCCGGTGGAAGAAGAAAGACGCCGGGCCCAACGCCTCTCTTTCAGCCATGGTGACAGCGGCCCTGCCGAACCCCAGGAGCGCCAGCAGAAAAAAGTGGGCCGCAATGACCCCTGCCCCTGCGGCAGCGGCAAGAAATACAAAAAATGCCATGGGAAGTGAAACAATTTAACCACAGAGGCACAAAGGGCACAGAGAATCACAGAGAAATATCTATTGCCTTGGCGGCTTTGCCCCCAAGGCAATATTTTTTTCTTTGCTCCTTTGTGTCCTCCCGGTCTCTATGGTAAATTTTAACTTATGGGCAAGATAGATTTTAAGAAAGAACTGAAGCCCCTGTATCAGGCCTTCGCCAAGGAAGCGAGCCTGGTGACGGCGCCGCCCTTGAAATACCTGATGCTCAACGGCTACGGGGACCCCGACACCAACCCGGAGTTTCCGGCCGCAGTGGAGGCCCTGTACACCCTGTCCTATACCCTCAAGTCCTTCTTAAAAAAGGAGCAGGGGCTGGATTACGTGGTGCCGCCTCTGGAGGGCTTGTGGTGGATGCTGATGGCGGATTTCGACCTGGACCGCCGGGACGACTGGCGCTGGACCGTGATGATCATGCAGCCGGAACAGGTAACCAAGGACCTCCTGGCCCGGGCGGTGGCCGCGGCCCGGAAGAAAAAAACGCTGACTGCCTTGGAAAAAGTCCGCCTGGAACTCTATGACGGCGGCCAGTCAGCGCAGCTCCTCCACGTGGGCCCTTACCGGGAGGAGGCGGCCAGCATCGAGCGCCTGCACTCCTTTATCAGGCAGAAGGGCTACCATGTTTGCGGCAAGCACCATGAAATCTATCTGAGCGATCCCCGGCGCACTCCGCCGGAGAAATTGAAAACCATCCTCCGCCAGGGCGTCACCCTGGAGGCCATGAAGTGATAGGGCCCGGAGCAAACGCCGCAGGTGCGGCGGGGGAAAATTTACCACAGAAGCACAGAGGACACAGAGGGGCACAGAGAACATCTTTGCCTTGGCGGCCTTACCGCCAAGGTAAAAAATATCTCTGTGGCTCTCTGTGCTCTTTGTGTCTCTGTCTTCGAAAAGATGAAACGGTGGCACAGGCTTTCCAGCCTGTGCGGATTGCCAGGGCGGGCGAGACGCCCGCCCTACGGCTTTTCATGATTTATGGGTGGGCCGCAGGCCCATGAGCAACTGTGGGAAATCTTTATTCTAAGAGGCGGACATGATCATTCCTGGATTTCGGTTTGCCGCGGCCATGGCGGGTATCAAAAAGGCCGGGGTGTGGGACCTGGCTTTAATGGCCGCAGACGAGCCGGTGGCGGCCGCGGGCGTCTTTACCCGCAACCGGGTGAAAGCGGCGCCGGTGCTGGTCACCAGGCAGCGGCTCCGGAACGGCAAGGCCCAGGCCGTTTTGGTGAACGCGGGCAACGCCAACGCCTGCACCGGAGAGGCGGGCTTAAGCGCCGCCCGGGAGACCAGCGCCAGGGCCGGGGAACTGCTGAAGATTTCCGAACAGCTGGTTCTGCCTGCGTCCACCGGGGTTATCGGCCAGCCGCTGCCGGTGGGAAAAATCAAGGCCGCACTTCCTGATTTGGTGGCCGGTCTCAAAGTAGAGGGCCTGCCGGACGCGGCCGGGGCCATCATGACCACGGACACCCGGCCTAAAACCGCGTCTATAAGAAGCAAAATTGCCGGGAAAGAATTCACCCTGGCCGGGATCGCCAAGGGGTCGGGGATGATTCATCCGGACCTGGCCACCCTCCTGGTGTTTGTCTTTACGGACGTGGCGGCTACGCCCAAAGTTTTGAAGACTTTGCTGCGCCAGGCCCTGCCGTTGAGTTTCAACCGCATCACCGTGGACGGGGACACCTCCACCAACGACACTATTTTGCTGATGGCCAGCGGTAAGGCGGGGAATCCGCTAATTGAGGAGTCCGGGGCGGAGATGGCGGCCCTGGGCGAGGCCGTTAACCAGGTGCTGGGGGACCTGGCCCGGCAGGTGGTGGCCGACGGCGAAGGGGCCCGGCATTTCTTCCGGGTCGTGGTCCGGGGCGCGAATACCCCTCAGGAGGCCGTGAAAGCCGCCCAGACCGTAGCTTTATCTCCCCTGGTAAAGACGGCCATGGCCGGCGAAGACGTGAACTGGGGACGTATTATGGCCGCCCTGGGGCGCTCCGGCGCGCGCTTTGACCCGGAGCGAGTGGATATCGCCTTCGGGGAGCATCCGGTGGTGCAAAACGGCTTGGGGCTGGGCCCGGACGCGGAAGCCAAGGCCCAGCAGGTCCTTAAGGCCGGACCCTTTCACCTGCACATCAACCTGAATGCCGGGGATTTCGAGGACTACTACGATACCTGCGACTATACCGAAGAGTATATCCACATCAACGCCGACTACCGTAGCTGAGCAATTATTATCCTTGCTTCGGCTTTATTATTTATTTCAAATACAGCAGGCGTGAGAAACGCCTGCTATACTTATTTTCTCAAGAAATAATAACTACTTTCCATAACATTATGAATGCAACTGGCTTTAATAGCAATTTCTGGCAGCATCTGTTAATAAACAATAGGGAAAATTTGCCAGGTTTTAAGAGATGGGTCTTTTCCTCGGGAATGCTGTTTAATTCTTTGGAAAAATGGTGGGGAGATGAGAAAAGCAGGCCTGGCGCCCATCAAGGAATAGACCTCTGCTTTTTTGAAGATAATGCCAGCCATGTTAATAACGTTGATATAACTCTAAAGATACCTGCTGCTTTTAGTGGGAAAATTGTCAAAATCGGGAAAGATTTTCTCGGAAGATCAATATATATCAGCCATCATATTTATTCGGATGACCATAGGCAACTATATAGCGTCTTTGGCCATACCAATCCGTTCCCTGCGGTCAGCGTGGGGAAAAAAGTGGCCGAAGGGGAACCGATTGCCTGGATCGCCCGCGTTCCTCAAGAAGCCAACATCCTGCCGCACTTGCATATAACCTTTGCTTGGATTCCTGTCTCATTTAACCCGGAGCATCTCAATTGGCGGAATCTGGCTAATGATCCGCTGGTAACGCTTATTGATCCCTTCTCGGTATTATCAATTCCCGGATGAAGAGATCGCGGGAACCCTTTAGCGCCTCCTGACAAACCACTTGGCCACTTCCACCACCGGGATGATGAGCAGGCCCAGGCCGGCGGCCAGGAGCCAATCCTGCCAGTGCAAGGGGGTGGTATGGAAGAGCGCGGCCAGGGGGTCCCATTCGATCACCGCCACCATCATCCCCAGGGACAGAACCGCGGCAGCCAGAAGAAATTTGTTGGCAAAGAGGCCCACGGTGAAGAGCGAGAGATGATCGGAGCGGCAGTTGAAGACATTGACTAGTTCCGCTAACACCAGGGTGATGAAGACCATGGTTTGGGCCAGGATCAGCACCTGCTCGGAGTCCGGCAGCTTCCAGGGGTTCCAGTAATAATAATAGGCGAATAGAGGGATGAGAATCAGGGTCAGGTAAAGGGAAATCACGGTCAGCAGGACGTTGACCTCCCGGGTAAAGACCCCTTCCTGGGGGGGCCGGGGGGGCCGGGTCATGGTGTCCGGGGCCGGGGGGTCCACCCCCAGGGCCAGGGCCGGGAGACCGTCGGTGGTGAGGTTGACCCAGAGAATCTGTAAGGCGATGAGCGGCATGGGCATGCCGATGAAGAAAGTGCCGGTAAGCACCAGAATCTCCGACAGGTTGCAGCTCAAGAGAAAAATCAGGTATTTCTTGATATTGTCAAAAATGGCCCGGCCTTCCTCCACGGCGGCCACCAGGGAGGCAAAGTTGTCGTCCGCCAGGATCATGGCCGCGGTCTCCTTGGTGACTTCGGTGCCGGTGAGGCCCATGGCCACGCCGATGTCCGCCCGTTTCAGGGCCGGCGCGTCATTGACCCCGTCGCCGGTCATGGCCACTACTTCCCCCTGGTCCTTGAGGAGGTCCACCAGCCGCAGCTTGTGATCCGGGGCCACCCGGGCAAAAACTGAGGTTTCCCGCAAGACCTGCTTCAGTTCCGGATCGCTCAATCCGTCCAGATCCCGGCCGGTGAGGGCTTTCTGTTTTGGGGCCTGGGCCGGGATCAGCCCTATCTCCTTGGCGATGGCGCCGGCCGTATCCGGATGGTCGCCGGTGACCATGATCACCCGGATGCCGGCCCGGTGGCAGCGGGCCACCGCGTCTTTAGTTTCGGTCCGGGGGGGATCGAGCAAGCCCACCAGCCCTACCCATACCAGATCAGCCTCTTCCGACCCGGGGACCAACTCCGGAACCTCCCCCAAGCGGCGATAGGCCAGCCCCAGCACCCGGAAAGCCTCGCCGGCCATAGTCCCTGCCCGGTCCATGATCTGCTGCTGCTCCTGGGCAGACAGGGGTTCTTCACCATGCGCGGTCAAGATGCGGGCACAATAAGGCAGCAGACTTTCCGGCGCGCCCTTGAGGCACATTAAGAAACCCTGGGGCTCACGATGGATGGTGCTCATCCTTTTCCGGTCCGCCTCAAAGGGGATTTCCGCCATCCGGGGAAATTCTTTTCTGAGGGCTTCAGGGTCAAGACCCGCTTTCCGTCCCAGCACCACCAGGGCCCCTTCCGTGGGGTCTCCCAGCACCCGCCAGCCCCCTTCGTTTTCTTCCAGGGAGGCGTCGTTGCAAAGGATAGCGATGCGACCGGCAAACTCCAGCACCGGGGCATCAGCCGGAGCCACCTCTTGCCCCTCAATCGAGAAGTTCCCCGCCGGCTCATAGCCGGAGCCGCTGACCTCCAGGTCCCGGCCCTCCAGGAAGAGGCGGCGGGCGGTCATTTCATTTCTGGTGAGGGTGCCGGTCTTGTCCGTGCAGATGACGGTGGTGCAGCCCATGGTCTCCACCGCGGGCAGCCGCTTGATGATGGCGTGGCGGCGGGCCATGCGGGTGGTGCCGATGGCCAGGGCGCCGGTGACCACCGCGGGCAGGGCCTCCGGCACTGCGGCTACGGCCAGGCTGATGCCCCAGATGAGCATCTCCAGCCAGCCGTAACCCCGGAAAAGCCCCAGAACCACGGCGCCTCCGGCCACCCCCAGGCAGATGAGGCTCAGGACCCGGCCGATGGTATGCATCCGCCTTTCCAGGGGCGTGGGTTCCGAGGTCACTTCTTTAAGGAGGCCGGCGATACGCCCGAACTCGGTGTCCATGCCGGTGGCGGTGACCACCGCCAGCCCCCGGCCATAGGTGATTACCGTACCCCCGAAGATCAGGCAATGCCGGTCGGCCACGGCCGTATCCGCGGCCGCCAGGGGCGCGAGGTTTTTAGCCACCGGGAGGGATTCCCCGGTGAGCACCGCCTCATCGGCCATCAGGTTGAACTGCTCCAGCAAGCGGCCGTCCGCGGCCACCCGGTCCCCGGTGTGCAGAGCCAATATGTCTCCGGGCACCACTTCCCGGGCCGGGATTACTTGCTCCCGTCCCTCCCGGATGACCGCGGCCTCCGGGGCCGCCATTTTTTGCAGGGCCGCGGCCGCCTGTTCCGCCCGGTACTCCTGGAAGAACCCCAGGACTACGCAGGCCAGGACAATGACCAGAATGACCACTGCATCCAGGTGTTCTCCCAGCATAAAGGAGATGCCCACGGCGATAACCAGGATGACCATCAGGAGGTTTTGAAATTGGCGCAGGAAGATGAGCCAGGGGGAGACGGACCTGGCCGCAGCCAACTCATTGGGGCCGAAACGCTCCAGGCGCTCTTGGACCCGAGAGGGGCTTAAACCCTGGGGGCCGGTTTCCAGCAGTTCCAGGACCTGCTGAGGACTCATGGTATGAAATGGTTTTGGCTCCATCACCATCGCAGATCTCATTTTTTTATTTTAGGGACAGGAACAACGGATCTCCCCCGCCATCAAACCGGGGAGAGCATCTTGACGCACTTGGGAATTAGTATAGTTTACTTGGAACTCTAAGAACGGCCAAGGGAAATCGCCAGGCCGAAACTTGCATCTCCGGCAATAAATTCTTAATATTCTGCCATATGGACTTAAATTCAGCTATTGACCATCATGGGCAGAGGAAGGAGAAGTAATGGATTTCAAATCAGCTTCGGCCCGACTGAAGGATGCCTTGCGTCTCCGCACCGAACCCCTGGGAGTCGCTTACCTGAAGGATTTGGCCGCCTTGCCCAAAGTCCGGCGGCCCTCCCAGGTTTTTGGGAAAAAGGTGACCATCTGCCAGGGAGTCACCATGGCCCGGGTTTACGGCTGGTCCGTGGGCCTGACCCGGGAGGACCTGATCTGCGTCCCCGGCATGCTGGCCTTCGGCTTCACCCCCGCCGCCGACCCCATCCTGGAATTGGCCCAACTCTTCTGTGAAGTGGGTTTTAACCAGGAGATGGGGCCGGCCTTGAAGGAGGTGGAAGCCTTGCCCAGATTTGCGCCGGAAGAGATCACCGCCATTTATCTCGCGCCCCTGGAGAAACTGGCCCTAGCCCCGGAGGTCGTAGCCGTTTGGGGCAACCCGGCCCAGATGATGCGTCTCATCCAGGCCGCCAATTTCGGCCTGGGAGAACAGGTTAGCGGTGATTTCAGCGGCAAGGTGGAATGCGCCTCCTATCTCATCGGCCCCTATAGAACCGGCAAAGTCATAGTGGCTATTCCCGGCATGGGGGACCGCATCTTCTCCATGACCCAGGACGATGAAATGGTGACCAGCTTCCCGGCCGCCCACCTGGATGCCATCCTCCACGGCCTCCAAGAAGCGGGCCGGAAAATCGGGGCGCGCTATCCCGTCACCGTGTACCAGAATTTTACCCCCGCCTTTCCTCCTCCCTATGAAGAGAGGGCTAAAAAGTGGGGGATTGCTTAGATGAATAGGAGTGTCATCATGGCTGCGCCCCCCCTTCCCATCGCCTTTCGGCCCATTGCCCTGAGAGTCCTGGAGGAGCGTTACCTGCGGCGGGACCCCCAGGGCCAGGTGGTGGAAACCCCGGAAGAGCTGTTCCGCCGGGTAGCCCGGGGCGTGGCTGCGGCTGAGTCCCGCTATGGCGGGACCAGGGTGGTGGCTCGCCAAAAAGAGGCCTTTTATGAGGCCCTGTCCTCCCTGAAATTCTTGCCCAACACCCCCACCTTAATGAACGCCGGCATTCCGGAAGGGCAGTTGGCCGCCTGCTTCGTCATCCCCGTCCTCGACGATATGCGCAGCATCCTGGAGGGAGTGCGGGACATGGCCCTCATCCATCAGACCGGGGGCGGCACCGGCTTCAGCTTCACCCATCTCAGGCCCCGGGGGGACCAGGTACGTTCCAC
>JAQTXE010000205.1 GCA_028688935.1 Syntrophales bacterium | reverse complement strand
AAGAAAACGCTACGGCCAGGCTTATATCCAGTTCAGCGAACCCATTTCCCTGAAAGAATATCTGGCCCAATTCCCTCCGGCCGCGGACCAGGCCGCGGAAATCCGCCAACATAGCCAGGACCTGGGCTACCGCATCATCCAAGCCATCAATCGCATCTCGGTGGTCAGCACCTTTTCTCTGGTCTGCGCCGCGCTCCTTACCTATCCCCGGAAAGGCGTCTATCGCCGGGAATTGCTGCAAATCATCCACGTGCTCCATGATTACCTCGAAGACCAGAAAGTCCCCCGGGCCGATTCCCTGGATAATCTGCACCAGGCCGTGGAAGATACCCTGAAGCTCTGCGAGTCCCGGAAACTCATCACCCCCATCGAAAAAGAAGAAGGCCTCACCGATGAACTGGGGTTAGGGGGTTACAGCATCGACGAAACCAAGCGCCCCTTATTGGAATATTATAAAAACAACATTATCCATTTCTTCCTCCCCGCCTCCTTAGTGTCCCTGGCCATCCTGGCCAGACAGGGCTTCGAGTTTAACCGGGAGGAGGTCCTCACGGACTTCGGGTTCCTCACGGACATTTTCAAAAATGAGTTCATCTTCGGCGACCTGACGCCGGTCCAACAGGTGGAACAGACCCTGGATTACTTCAGTTCCCGGGGAGTGGTGGTCATCCTGGACCGGGAAAAAGGGCTCTATACTTTGTCCGCCTCGGGTCTTAAGGAATTGGCCTATTTCGCCAACCTCCTCTTTAACTATTTGGAATCATATTGGATCGTTTTTCGCAGTATAAAGTATCTCCAGAAAAAACCCCGGAGCGAAAAGGAATTCCTCAAACGTATCCAGTCCATCGGCCAGAAACTCAATAAGCTGGGAGAAGTGGAACGCTCCGAAGCCCTGTCGGAAGCCACCTTCCAAAACGCCCTGAAGCTCTTCGGAGAAAAAGGCATCGTCCTCAAAAAAGCCCCGGAAGGCAAAGGGGCCACCACCTTCAGCCGCCCCACCGACGAAGACGCCAAAGAATTCTACGGCCGCCTCCTGGCCCGGTTTCTGCGGCGATAAAGGGAAACTGCTTCGAAAAGATTGGTCTCACGCCAAGACGCCAAGGCGCAAAGTAAGACGCTAGACAATTGGGTAGGGTTCAAGGTTCAAAGTTCAAAGTTGAGCCCCCTTCTGTCATTCTGAACGCAGCGCCAGCGGAGTGAAGAATCTCGTACTGCGCCCGAAATACGAGATTCTTCGGTCGCTCCGGTCCCAGAATGACAAAAAGAGGCGTTCATACCAATTCGCACTCAAAAGGCGTTGAACCGTAGGGGCGAACCTTGTGTTCGCCCTGGAGCACCCTGGGCGAACACAAGGTTCGCCCCTACGCGAAAATAACTGTTTGACTGCAACTCGTTATCACAGTGGTCCCAAGGTTACTACGCTTTTATAGTTTATGGGTGAGCCATTGGCTCATGAGGGACTGTCTTGAAGATTTCTCTGGAATTATCCAGTGAACAGGCGGAAATCCTGCAGATCGCGGCGGACCGTTTGGGGCTGAAACCGGCAGAATTGGCCCGGGCCAGCCTGGCCGATTTGCTGGGGTTGTTGCAAGAGGATTTTAAGAAAGCTGCCACCTACGTAATGCAGGAAAATGAGGAATTATATCGGCGGCTCTGTTGATACGATATCTGACCCTGGGGGAACTGCTTGAACTGCACCGCCGTAAGCTTGGCTCGGAAACGAGCAGTGTAATAACCGAGTGGTCTTGCTTTTACTGCTCACTGCTCACTTCCCTGAACGGCAGCAACACTTCATCTATCGCCCTATCCAGCAACTCCAGGTAGTGTTCCGTATCGTAGCGTTCCAGGGTCTCCAGGAAAGGCGCGGCCTGGACCCGGGTCTCTTTGGGGCCTTTTCTTTCCAGTTGCACGTAGCGCACTTTTTCCCCCGGCGCCAGGTGGATGCCCGCGGCTTTAAGTTGCCGGGCCGCCAAGGCGGTGGCGGTATCCACCCGGTATTCCTCCACGGGCTGGGACAGCACCCGGGTAATCACCAGGTCCCGGGGTTTCAGATCTCCTTCCCTAAGACGCTGGCGGAAACCGGCGGCCATCTCCTCCAGTTCCGGCCGCAGTGCGGCTAGGTCCGCCGGAGTAGCGGTGGTGGCCAGCCGCGCCAGCAGCGCCTCCTGGGCCCGGCGCACGAAGGGCGGCGTATCCCGGCGACGGCAGATAAGACCCCGCACTTTTAGCTGGCCGTCTGCGAAGACCCCGAAATAACGGGTGGCCACGGGCCGCTGCGGGTCTTGCCTGGAAGCCAGAAAGACGATCCAGCGATAGATTCCCTCCAGAGCCAGTTTGACGCCGGTGGCCTTAGAAACTTCTTGGCATAATGTTTCCAACTCCCCGGCGTTCAACCCCGGCTTTTTAATCCAGAGGCAATCCGTCAGGCCGTGGAGCACCAGGTAACCCGCGGCCTCACAAATTTCTTTGGCGGTGAGCAGCTTGTCCCGGCCATAGGCGGTCACCGCCTCGTGGGCCTCGATGCGCCCGAAACGGGCGTTCTTGTAACCCAGGTAACCGAAGCAAGTGACCAGCATCCACTTCAAGGCGTTCTGCCGGGCTTTATAGACCCCCGCGTCCGCCCCGCCCTCCCGGGCCCTGGCCTTAAGATGCTCCCGTAAGACCAAAATGGGCCGCAAGGTCCGGGGCACCAACCCCTCCCGCCGCCGGCAGAGGCGGTAATTGGCTTCGGGAACGGGTTCTCCTCTCCCCATACCTCCTTTCTCAAACCGCATATTAGGGGCCGGGGGCCAGGGGGCAGGGGTCAGTATGCTCTTCCTTTGACTACTGGCCACTGACCACTGACCACTGGCAACTGGCAACTCCTCCTCCCCCCCACAACACCTACAATTCACCGTCTCCGGCGATATATTATGGATAGTCATGATGGTGGGGTACATGGAGGCGAAGTCCAGTTCCCCGGTCTGGAAGTGCACGCCCACCGGAGGCATGAAGGTCAGGCCCCCCTTGTCGATGACCAGGAGTTCCGCCGCGCTTTTGAAGCGTTCGGGTTCCCCTTTGCGCCAGGGGATGAGGATGCCCCCGGCCACGGCTTTAGCCAGTTGCATGGAGGTGATCAGGGTCCCGGGGCTGGTCCGGGCCGCGGCCTGCAAAGACATTTGCCCCAGGCGGGCGATCTGCATCAGTCCCATCAGGTCCGCCTCCCGGAAAAAGAAGGAATTACGCCGGTCTACGTGCCAGCGGCCGAAGAAGGGCGCGGACGGCCCCTGGTAAATAATCTGGCCGTAGGAAAAATAACTGCGCCCGTTTTTAAAATTCCGCGGTACGGGTCCCGGTTCCCGGTCCAGGGGCAGACTCACCCGGTGCTGGCAGCTCCAGTGCCACAGGGGCGGGATAATTTCTTCATCTCCCCAGTCGCTCAAGACCAGGTCCGGGTCCTGGCGCTCCAGCACCCGGCCCAGTTCCCGCACCAGGTCCGCCGCGGTCTGGACCTCCAGTTCCAGGTGCTGGTCTTCCCAGCTCATTACCAAACCATTGCCTGCGGTCAGGGGAATAAGGGGGTCCCGGGTGAGGCCCAAGGTCATGATACTCAGGGGCGGCGGGGAGAACTCCACCGCAAACTGCTCCTCCAGGGGCAAGATGCGGCACAGCCGCCCTGCCTTAATTTCCAGATCGTACCAGGCGCAGGGCCAGAGCTTCCGGCGGTAAAAGTAATAGGCCGCCAAATCCAGGTCGCAGTTGTACCCGGTCAGTCCCTCCTTCTGGGCCCCCAGCCAGCCCCGAAGCCGGGACAGATGGGCGTAAGACTTGAGCTCCAGGGCCAGGACCGGGATTTCCTCGCCGCTCCATAATTCCCGGCCCCGGCTAAAATAGACCCGCCGCGCCCATCTCCCCTTTTCCCAGACTTGGGCCAGGTTTCGCAATCGCGCCTCCGGCCCTCCCAGATAGACTACATAGGGAAATTCATCCTCCAACCGCAGCCGCTGACCTTCATCTGTGATAAACCACAACACCATGCGGTCGTTCAGGGGATAAAGATCGAAGAGCCAGCCGGTGGTTTTCATGGGGGTTTGCGAAAAAAAAACCAGGGGAAGGGTTAAGGGCCGGTAGGGCGGGCGTCCGTGCCCGCGTTTAGCCCTTATCCCCTCCCCCATACTCTACTGCCAACCAATATTTCCGTCGGGACGGACCCAGGCGTCCACCCCTTAAAGGCGCCCACAAGGCTGCGCCCCTAGTTCCCTGACCCTCCCGCCGAAATCTTCCCCTCCAACCTCTGCAAGCGCTCCTGAATGACGCTGAGGGCCTTCTCATGCTCCAGAAGCATGGAGAGCAGCATAGACTCCAGGGGCCAGGGGTTGGAAGCGTACACCCCGGCCTGGAGGTGCAGCCGGGCCAGTTCAAAGAGCCGGTCGAAATGGACCTGATCTTCTTTACGCAGCGCCCGGCGGAACTTGAGCCAGCGGCTCCGCTCCTCCTCCCAGACATGACTGTATGGTAAAACCGTGCGCCCCATGGTGTTCTCTTTAGTGGCCACTGACTACTGGCTACTGCCTTTCCTTCACCCTGCCAGCAGCAGGAGCAGGCCGGTGGCGGCGATCAGAGCCACGGTCCCCAGAAACTTCAGGATCTCCCGGGCAAAGATAATGGAATCTTCCGGAATGGCCAGAATCACCGCGGTCTCTTCTCCGGTGGGAATTTTTGCCATAGTCTGACTGAAAACCTGTGACATGGTCTCTACTCCCCTAATCTTTCTATGATCGATCACGCCCACGTGAGGCTAATGGGCGGGGAAGTTCCGTGCCGTTGTTCCCCCGGCCCGGCCCCGAAATTACCCACCACCTCCGCCAGGGGCCGCAGCATCCGCCCGAAGTGGCGGTTGGTGGCCGCCTTTGGCAGCAAGGGCTGCAATAGGAGGATGGGGGCCTGGGTTTTAATCAGGGTCAAGGTGTCCACCAGTTCCTGGAAGAGGCGGCGGCGTTCTTTTAAAGGCACCTGTTCGTCGTAAAAGAGGCTCACCGGCCCCAGGAGCAGGGCCAGGCCGCCGGGAGTCAGTTCCCGGGCCAGTTCCTCCTGAAGGAGGCGCACCAACTGGTGGGAGGTGAAGGCCCGGGCCACCTTCACCAGGGAGAGTGCCTCTTTATAGTCCAGGCTCCGGCTCCGGGCCTCCCGCACCAACCTGTAGGGGTCGAAGCGGTTGGCCCCGTCCACCACGAAGACCGGCGCGCCCCGGGCCACGCCCCAGGCCGCGGCCGCCGCGGCCAGGGGCCGCAGGGGTTCGCCCCACAACAGCGCGGCCCGCCCCGGCCTCAAGGGGGCCAGCCAGCGGCTCAGGGCCTTCATTTTCTCCCCTTCTCCAGGCTGCGGTACACGCCCACCACCTTTCCCAGGATCTGCACCATTTCTCCGGCTTCCTGGGGAGAAAAGCGCAGAGGCGTAAAATCCGGGTTATCCCCTTTGAGGACCAGCCCCCCGGCCTCCTGATAGACCCGCTTCAGGGTGGCCTCTTCCCCCACCATGGCCACGGCGATCTCCCCCCGCTCCACCTGGCGCTGCACCCGCACCATCACCAGGTCATCGGGGAGGATCAGGGGGGCCATGGACTCGCCGCTCACCTTCAGAAGGAAGACCTCCTCCCCCCGGACCCAGGCCCGGGGCAAGGGCAAGGTGTCTTCCACCTGCTCCTGGGCCAGCAGGGGCTGGCCCGCGGCGATGCGGCCCAAGACCGGCACCTCCACCACCTGGCCGGGGCCCCGAAGGGAGAGGACCAAACCCCGGGACAGGCCCGGCTCCCGGCGGAGATGCCCCTTGCGCTTCAGGGCCTCCAGGTGATCGGCCGCGGCCCGGGGCTGAATGGCAAAATGGGCCGCCACCTCCCGCACCGTGGGCGGGTACCCCTGGCGCTCACAAAACTCCTCCACAAAGGTCAATACCGCTTGCTGTTTCTCCGTTAAAGGCTTCATGGCTCCTATATACTATACAAAATCATACGTGTCAAGAAAATAGTATACATAAATTTAGGGTGAGGCTTCGGAGAATAAGCTTTCAGCTATCTCCCTTGCCTTCCCGCCCGGCTCCTGTTATGTTGCCTGGCATGAGCCGGCAGGAAGAAATCCGCCGCGCCGTCTCCCGCCGGGCTGAGGAGATCACCCCGTTTTTGGTGATGGATATCCTGGAGCGGGCCAAGGAACTGGAGCGCGCGGGCGAGCACATCATTCACCTGGAGATCGGCGAACCGGATTTCCCCACTCCCCGGGTAGTCACGGACGCGGCCCGCCGGGCCCTGGCCGCAGGCGAGACCCATTATACCCATTCCCAGGGGCTCCTGGAGTTGCGGGAGGTCCTGTGTGCACATTATCAAGAAAAGTACGGGGTAAAGCTTTCACCGGAGCAGTTCATCGTCACCTCCGGCACCTCCCCGGCCATGGTCCTCATCTTTGCCGGGCTCTTGGACCCGGGGGACGAAGTGCTGTTAACCGACCCCCATTACGCCTGTTATCCCAACATGCTGCGGCTGGTGGAGGCCGTGCCCTGTTACGTTAAGGTCCGGGAAGAAGACGGCTTTCAGTACCGGCCCCAGGAGTTGGGTCCCTATTTAACGCCCCGTACCAAGGCCATGATCATCAATTCCCCGTCGAACCCCGCGGGCACTTTGCTTTCCCAGGAAGACCTGGCCGCGCTGGCGGAACAGGGGCCTTTCATCGTCTCTGATGAGATTTACCACGGCCTGGTTTATGAAGGGAAAGAGCACACCATCCTGGAGTTCACCGACCGGGCCCTGGTGATCAACGGGTTTTCCAAGCTCTACGCCATGACCGGCTGGCGTCTGGGCTACCTCATCGCTCCCTTAGACTTCGTGCGGCCTTTGCAAAAACTGATGCAGAATTTCTTTATCTCCGCCAATCCCTTTGTGCAGCGGGCCGGGATCGCGGCCCTGACCCAGGCGGGCCCGGAGATAGAGCACATGCGGGCCACCTACGACGCCCGGCGGCGCTTTTTGCTGGCAGGCCTGGAGAAACTGGGCTTTCATATTCCGGTTCCTCCCACAGGCGCGTTTTATGTCCTGGTCAACGCCCGCCATCTTTCTCATGATTCCTACGCCCTGGCCTTCGATATCCTGGAGAAGGCCAAGGTGGGGGTGACCCCGGGCATCGACTTCGGCGCCGGCGGCGAAGGTTTCCTGCGTCTGTCCTATGCCAATTCCCTGGAGAACCTGGAAGAGGCGTTGCGGCGGCTGGAAAAATATCTGGGGGATTGCCGGGCTGGGAAATAGCGGTCAGCTTTGAGCTTTAAGCTGTCAGCTTAAAGAATTAGACCCTATTACTCCTTCTGATTACCGCCAGACCTTAATCTCCTCCCTTAATTTGATGCTTGCTGACCTCTCATTTTGATAAGCAAATTCTCATTTTTTTGCCTTTCCTCTCAAATTTAGATTTTCTGTCGATGGAAAAACCTGGCCCCTTTCATTTCCTTCTCTCAAAATAAGATTACGAATTTTTT
>JAQTXE010000204.1 GCA_028688935.1 Syntrophales bacterium | reverse complement strand
ATCTGGCGGAGATCAGCAGTTCCATCCTGGTCACTGCGTTTTTAATTGAGGTTATGGGTCAAACCGGAGAAATCGTGGCGGTGTTGCTGCTGCCGCCCCTGATCCTGATCCTGGCGGAAATCACCCCTAAATCCATCGGCCGCCAACTTGCGGATTCGCTGGCCCAACGTCTGGGTCCCATCCTCTGGGTGGTTTCCTGGATCATCTATCCCGTAACCTTCATCTTTGCCGGCCTGAGCCGGGCGGTCCTATTTCTCCTCGGTTCGCGCCATGCCAGCCAAATGCCCTTTATTACCCGGGAAGACTTGCACCTGGTGGTGAAGAAAAGCGGGCCGGAAGTGGATCTGGAAACCCCGGAACGGCAAATCATTCAACGCATTTTGCATTTCAGCCTCCACTCCGTGAAAGAAGCGATGGTGCCTTTGATCCGGGTGGCGGCCATTCCCGACACCCTGACCGTGGCCCAGACCCTGGAAGAATTCCGTACCTCCCGGTTTTCCAGGTTGCCGGTCTACCATCGCCGCATCGACAACCTCATCGGTGTGGTCCATGCCTTCGATCTTTTGGGCGAAGAAGCTTTGCACCGCTCCATCCGGGCTTTTATGCGTCCCATCACCTACGTGCCGGAGTTGAAAAAGATCGACCGGCTGCTGGCGGAAATGCAGCGCCAGGCCATCCACCTGGCCGCGGTGGTGGATGAATACGGGGGTGCAGTGGGTATCGTCACCATTGAAGACCTTCTGGAAGAGATCGTGGGGGAAATCGCCGACGAGTTCGACCAGGAGGTCACGCCCTATAAAAAACTAGGGGAGGGGCATTACCTGGTCAACGCCCGCATGGAGGTGGAGATTCTCAATGAGGCGTTGCACCTGAACCTGCCCCCCGGTGACTACGAGACCCTGGCCGGGTTCCTCATCGCCCAATCCGGGGATTTGCCCCGGGTGGGTGAACACATCAGATACAATAATCTCCGCTTTACCGTGCGCCAGGCCGACGCCCGGACCTTAAAGGAGGTGGAAATCTTTGTCGAACCCGAAACAATATGATCTCACACCTGGTGAGTGGTTTATTCTAAGCTATTTAAAAGACTTGGCCGAAGAGCAAGAGAGCATGCGTGTCCTTCTGCCGCCAGGTGAAGACCCCCGTATGGAGAAGAATTATACCAGGAGGCAAGTAAGGCGTATTTTGCATGTCTTAAAAGAAAAGAAAATTATTGAACAATTAATAATGCCTCGATCCAGAAGCGGGCGCATCGAGGTTTTTTTACAGCCCGTGAAACCTAAGGCGGGCGAGACGCCCGCCCTACAAAAAATTAATGAAGAAGAGATTCCCAAGTTTCCGGTACCAAAAATCGATGACACCTCTTTAGAACACTGGGCCTTTTTCGATTGTTTCTCGGGGATCAGCGGCGATATGACCCTTGGGGCTTTCCTCGATCTGGGATTGGCAGTCTCCGAGTTGGAGAGCCTCTTTCAGCTTCTGGGTTTGGGTGAGGTGCGGTTGGAGGTGCAACGGGTCTCCCGGCAGCATTTAAGCGGCACGCACTTCAAAATTACCGCCCCCCAGCATCAACCCCACCGGACCTATGGGCATATCCGGGAGCTCGTCTCCCAGGCGGAGCTCAGCCCCCGGGTAAAGGACCTGAGCCTGAAGATGTTCCGCCTCTTGGCGGAAGTGGAGGCCCGCATCCACAGTCAGCCGGTGGAGGAGGTGCATTTTCACGAACTGGGGGCGGTGGATACCTTGGCCGACGTGGTGGGCGTGGCCTATGCGGTGGAGAAGTTTTCTATTACCCGGGTCTTTTGCAGCCCCCTGCCCCTGGGCTGGGGCATGATCGCCGCGGCCCACGGCCGTCTCCCCAACCCCGCGCCCGCGGCCCTGGAACTTTTGCAGGGCTTATCCCTGTATGGCACCGATCTCCCCGGGGAACTGGTGACCCCCACGGGTGCGGTGATCCTCAAGGCCCTGGAGGCCCAAAGCGAGCCCTGCCCCCCCTTGCGCCTGGAAAAGATAGGCTACGGCGCGGGCAGCCGGGACCTCCCCGGCCACCCCAACTTGCTGCGCCTCTATCTGGGCGAGCCGCTAGCCCCGGCCCCGGGCCTCAAAGAACGGGTTCTGGTCCTGGAGACCCACATCGACGACATGAACCCGGAACTCTACGAGCCCCTGATGGCCGCCCTTTTTGCCGCCGGGGCCCTGGACGTGGCCCTGGCCCCCATCCAGATGAAAAAGAACCGGCCCGGCGTGCGCCTTACGGTGGTGGCCCCGCTGGCAGCCCGGGAGGGCCTGCTGGAGCGGCTCTTTCTCGATTCCACCACCCTGGGGGTCCGGGTCCAGGAAATGGACCGGGTCGCGGCTCACCGTTGGCAGGAGAGCATCGACACCCCTTACGGTCCCTTACGGGTGAAAATCATGGAATACGGCGGCCGCCGCCGCATCCTGCCGGAATACGAGGCCTGCCGGGAGATGGCGGAGAAGCAAGGGGTGCCGATAATCGAAGTCTACCGCTTGATCGAGAAGGTTTGACTGTATGGGCTAACCTTGCCGAACTCGTTCCCAAGCTTGGCTTGGGAACGCCGTACCGGAAGGCTTAGTTTCCCTTCTACCTGCGTTCCCAAGTACAACTTGGGAACGAGTCAAAAGCAGGGGATTCCTCTTATTGAGGTTTATAGGCTGATTGAGAATATTTGAGGTAAAGCGATGTTTGAAGTAAGGAGATGATAACATAGTAATAAGTGATAAAAAAAACGGATCACTGCCTGGATTTAGGTGGCGGTTTCAACCTTCATAATCTCGGACGCCGTCGCATCAACCCAAAGATGAGAGAAATAATGAAGAGAATGATAAAAATTATGAACAGGATTTTGGCGATTTCCATGGAGATTAAGGCGATGCTGGTAAAACCCAGCAAAGCCGCCACCAACGCGATAATCAGGAATATTGCCGCCCATCCCAACATGTTGCTATTCCTCCTCCAGGGAATACCTTAAATTTGGACAACTAAAAAATAGTTATTTAAACCCTTAAGTCAACATCGTCATACTAAATATTTGGACGGCCAGGATTAGTTAAAAGTTGGGAGGGGGTCACCGGCTCCCGGCCATGCCCCCTCCCCCAACACTTAGACCAATGATCCTCAGACGGCTAAGGCCTTGCCCAGGATGCTGATGGACTTCATGAAAGCGCCGATAAAAGTGGCGTCATAGATATCCTGGTCCCGCCAGCCAAGCTCATGCAGTTTTTCCACATCCGCCCTGGTCACCTTTTCCGGAAATTTGACGGCTTTCAGAACGAAAAGCAACATCTCCTTTTGTGATTCCTCCAGGGGGGCTTTTTCCGGATGAGCCCGCATATCTGCCAGTTCCGCCGCGGACAGGCCACCGGCCTGCTGCAAAAGCCCGGCGTTAAAGTTGGCGCAAGCGTCATATCCGTTCTCGCAGGACAGCAGATAGCGGATCGCGGCCATCAGCCCCAGATCCAGGCGGTCGTGATTCCGGTAATAGCGGATAATGTTTTGGGTCCAGAGATGGACCAACTCAGGGCTGGCGCTCATCATCAACAGGGGCTCGGGCACCGGAATTTCCGGGGGGAACATGGCATAGACCTCCACCACCTTGCCGGTGGCCTCCTCAGGTTTCACGTGGTTCAGGATGAACATCTTTCTGCTCCTTTCGCATTCAGGGATATTAAACCGCCTGCGGCGCCTGCAGGTTAAAGCCTTTTTGCAATGATATTAGACCGGTCTATTATTTTGTCTAGAAATAGCTTCGCTCAACATATTCCGGAATCTTTGCGCCTAGTCCACCTGCCTCAACAAGGTCTGGAAGATGAACCGCCTGTGGTTTTCCAAAGGTTCCGGCCCCTTGACGATTTTCATGCGGATCAAGGCGCCGTGCCAGGCGGAGACGATAAAATTGGCGGTTTCCTCCAGGTCCAGATCCCCGGGCACTTCTCCCGTCTCTTTCCCCTCTTGCAGCAAACCTACGATCACCTGCGCCATCCGCACAATGGATTCATTCAGCTTGCGGCGGAAAGCCGGGCTGAGGTCACCCATTTCCTGGGAGAGGTTGCCGATGGGGCAGCCGCAGGTGTAGTCCATTCCCTTTAAATAACTCATAAAAAAATCAAAGATCTTTTCCAGGCGCTTAATCGGGGAGAGGGAGGTGTCGTCTATGATGGGCTGAACCATTTCCCGGTGCTTATTGTTAAAATAATCGATGACTTGGAGCCCGAAATCTTCCTTGGAGGCAAAATAGAAATAAAAAGAGCCCTTGGGGATCCCCGCGGTCTTCAGGATCTCCTGGATACCGGTATGGTGGAATCCCTTCTGGTGGATGATCTGAGCGCCGATCTCGATGAGCTTCTGCTTGGTGATTTGCTTCACCATCTTTTGTTTCCGTGGTTTAATTTTGCTGGCGATAATAGACCGGTCGTCTATAGTTGTCAAGAAAATAATAAGCAGTCAGCGTTCAGCTATCAGCTATTAGCTTAAAGGACGGATTCTGGAGAATGGCATTTCACCGGCGACAGCCCTATCTCATGCGGGTGCCATGGACTATTATCTAGCAAAGCTGACCGCTGATTGCTGAAAGCTGGCCGCTTTCCCCTACATCAGCTTCTCTTTGAGCAGCATTTCCAGGCCCCGTTGAGCGTAGGTGGTCATGACGGTGAGGATCCAGGTGAGGTGTTCCTGCATGTCCTGGTACATACCCGAGTCGGCCATGCCTATTAAACCGGAGATCACGGTCCTTACCCGGATCATTTCCGGGTCGTCGATCTGGGCGGCGCTCAGGTTGATTTCCTGTTCCAGGCCCTTGAGGTATTCCAAAAAGACGCGGCCGCCGCCGGTCCGCTCCTCGCCTTTAAGGGGCAGCACTGCGCCCAACAGGCGGGAGGCGATAAGGAGTTCGGCTTTGAGGCGGTCCGCAAAGTGAAACAGAATGATGGCTTGCCGGGAATTGGCGGGTTTGGTCATCAGGTCCCCCTTGAAAGAAGGTTTTCGGTTTTCTGTTTTCGGTTTTCAGTAAAAAATTAAGCGTCCCATGAGAATAGGTCAAGTTTATGGGTCCGGAAAGTCAAGAATTTCAAGGACCGGACCTAATTTATCATATTAAATGGCAGACAACATGGGGGAAATAATAATCGGCCGGCACCGAGGAAAATAGGCAGGGTAAAGAGGAAAATCCCAGGATAGAAAAATGGGGACGGAGGGAATCTTTCCCCCGGTCCCCAAGTTGTTTTTCTAACCGAAAACAGAAAACAGAAAACTATCTTTTTTACTTCAGCAGCTTCTGACTGAGCCTGGCGGCCTTATCCGGGGTCAGCAGGCTGAGAATAGCCCCGGCCTCTTTGCCTTTCAGGCGGCGCAGGAGTTGCACGGCCACGTCATCGTCCATTTTTTCCATGAGTTTGCCGGCCCTATCCGGTGGCATGGCTTCCAGGGTGGCCACCAGATGCCGGTTCTGTTCCCCCTGCATCCTTTTTTCCTCTTCCAGGAACTCCATGGCCCGCTGCTGGATGGCATTCAGTTCCTTGAGCCGCGCCTCCACCTCCTGTTTCAGGACCTTTAGATGCTCTTCTTTGGCGGCCACCGCCTGTTCCCGGGTCTGCAGGGCCTGGCGTTCTTTCTCCAGCAGAGACATGACCCGGGGCACGGTGGGTGCGGGCTGCTTCTCCGCTTTGACCGCGGCTTTCACCGGGGTCGCGGCCTCACTCGTCCTGGGGCCTACCCAGGGAAAAACTCCCTGGGGCGCCAGACAGACGGCGGAAATCGCGATCTTGCCCAGCAGGCCGAAAAGCAGGCAGCAGGCCAAGACGTTCCAGCCGGACCAAGGATGGGTGGCAGTACGTTCCATGTCCTTCTCCTCGTTTTCTGTTTTCTGTTTTCTGTTTTCCGTTTTCCGTAAAAAAACCCGACACGGTAAACGGTAAACGGAAAACCATCTTTAAAGGTTCCAGCGTCCCAGGACGATGGCTTCCGTTTCTTTCTCCAGATCTTTCATCAGTTCCCGGCGGTAGATGGCGTAATGTTTTTGCCGCAATTGCTCCAGGAGCCTTCGCTCCTGATAGCGCTGCTTCAAGATCTCCTTTTTCTCCTGGACTATCCCTTCCTGTTCGGCAATCCTTTGTTCCAACCCTTCCATCGCCAGTTTCAGGTGCTCCAGATAAGCCTTGAAAATGGTAAAATCCTGGGGCGTCCACTCCTTTTTGCCCCCTCCTAAATCAGCCAGCAGCCGGCGGCGCAGTTCCTGGGTCTCCTTCAGGGCCTGGCGGCTTTTTTCCAGTTCCAGTTGGGCCCGGGCCACCTCGGCCTTGGCCTGTTCTTCCCTCAAACCCCGGACCTTAAGGACCGTCTCCAGGGAGAAGCGGAAGCGGCCTACCGGGCTCATGAGTTAAAAATGGTGGCCAGTTCTTCCTGGGCCTGGGCCAGGGAGACCGGCTCTGCTACTGCCTGGCGCAGATAGCGGGTGACCGCCTCGTTCTTTTCCATGGCAAAATCGATGTCCGGATTGGTGCCTTTGACGTAGGCGTTAATATTGATTAAATCCTCCGCCCGGCGGTAGGCCGCGGCCACCCGCACCAGTTTTTCCCGGTTCTGCAGGTGCTCCGGGTCCGTAACCTGGGGCATGAGCCGGCTGATGGAACCCAGGACGTCGATGGAGGGGTAATGCCCCTTATCCGCCAGGTCCCGGGACAGCACAATATGCCCGTCCAGGATGGCCCGCACCGCGTCGGCAATGGGCTCCAGCATATCGTCCCCTTCCACCAGGACGGTGTAAATGCCGGTAATGCTGCCTTTGCCGGCGCAGGTGCCGGCCCGTTCCAGGAGCCGGGGCAACTGGGTAAACACCGAGGGGGTATAGCCCCGGGCCGTGGGGGGCTCGCCGATGGCCAGGCCGATCTCCCGGCCGGCCATGGAGAAGCGGGTGATGGAGTCCAGCATCAGGATGACATCGTGCCCCTGATCCCGGAAGTATTCGGCAATGGAGGTGGCCAGGTACGCGCCCCGAAGCCGCACCAAAGGCGGGCTGTCGGAAGTGGCGGCCACCACGCAGGACCGGGCCAGGCCCTCGGGGCCCAAGTCCTTTTCTATGAAGTCTTTGACCTCCCGGCCCCGCTCGCCGATGAGGGCGATGACGCTGACGTCGGATTTGGTGTGCCGGGCGATCATGCCCATCAGGGTGCTCTTGCCCACCCCGGAACCCGCGAAAATCCCGATACGCTGGCCTTTTCCCAGGGTCAGGAGGCCGTTGATGGCCCGGATGCCCACGTCCACGGGCTGGGCGATGGACTGGCGGGAGCAGGGGTTCAATTGGGCGCTGTATAAAGGATAGTTGGTCTGGTGGATTATCGGCCCCCGGCCATCCAGGGGTCTTCCCAGGCCGTCGATCACCCGCCCTAAAAAGGCCTCCCCCACGGGCACCGCGGCCTGGCGGTCGGTGAGCACCACCCGGGCCTGGGGACGGATGCCCCGCACTTCGCCGTAGGGCATGAGGAGCACTTCCTGGCGGCGGAAACCCACCACCT
>JAQTXE010000203.1 GCA_028688935.1 Syntrophales bacterium | reverse complement strand
AAACAGACTCGGCCGCCGGCTTATCTTTAGGAAAGCCGGCCACTGACCGGCCCCGCCAGTATATATGAGGGAGGGCCGGGGAATCCCAGGCAAGCCAGCCTGGGCGATAAATCCCCCGTCCCTCCCTCAACTTATACCGTTTTCGGTTTCTGCCGCAACAAATCAAACGAATAACTTGTTGATAATCTTTAATCTTTTAACCGAAAACTGAAAACCGCAAACCGGAAACGGTATTATTGGCGCCTTGGCAGGTTAAAGACTTTTTCCCCTGAAAGCCAGCGTTCCTGGGCCCTCGGCTGGGTAAAGTAATCCAGGAGGGCGCGGCTCAGCTCCAGGGCCGCGGACTGGCAGCCCACGTCCCGGCAACCGGCCAACAAACCCTGGCTGATGGAGAAAAAGATTTCCTGGCGGTGGGCATAATAGGGGGGACTGGAAAGGTCGGCGGTTTTCAGGGCATTTTCGCAAGCCCCGGGGTCCAAGGCGTGCATGGCCCGGCAGACCAGGGGGCGAACCGGGTGGGCCATGCACTTTCCTTCTTTAAGAAGGGGACAAGGAAGCTTTGCCCTGATCTTGGCGATTTTCTTCTTACTTTTACCGGCTTGCAGGTCCAGGGAGCGCTGGCTGCGGGCCAGCAGTTCCTTTTTCTCCGTCTCGGAGAACTGCTGCTCCACGTATTCCCCTAAAATCAGGGCCTCCGGAGGGGTGAGTTCCACCTGGGCAAAGCAGCAGAAATGACAACCCGTTTGACAAGGGATGGGGCTGGGCAGGGGATTAGCCGCCTCTATCAAGCCGATGACATGATCCGCGAAAAAAAATGCGCTTAAGGCCATTTCCCTGGCCTTATTTTCACTTCCGCCTGCCTGGTGGAAGATTTCCATGACCTTGGCTTGCTGGAGCACTGCTAATTTTTCGTCCAGGGAAATGCCGTGCATGTTGGTGATTATCTAAGCCCCTAAGAAGTGAAGAAAGAGCAGGGCAAGCGGGCAAACACCCCTTGCCGCGGCCTTTGGTCTTGGCTGTTCCAACTGGAACCAGACGATAACCATGCGGCCGTACAAAAAAACAGGCCGGAAAGCAATTATCATTTAACTACTTGGAAAGATTTCTCCGCTAATTTCTTCCCCCGGGAATAAACCTGGATAGTCCATTCGCCGGGAACCAATTCCCAATCATGATCAAACGTGTAGCCGACAAAGACAGCCTTACCTATCTTCTGAGTGGCCCTGGTAGTTTGACTGGTGAACGATTTTTTCGTTTGCGGATTCTGTACCAGTGGATGGAGATATTTGTTAGTCACCCTGATTTTAGCATCCACAGGACTCCCTTTGACGGCATATTGAAAACCGAATTGCGTACCGGTACGCGCGGGAATGCGAGTGGTTTGGGTCACCAGGACAGCATTACGCACTATGCCTTTCGATCCTGCGGCTGCTCCTGCGGCAGCTTCACTTCTAACAACTTCAGATTTAAAGATGCCGAATTTTAGAACCTCCGCGCCCTCAATCTCCGCAGCCTTGACCATGATAGGCGTACTGGAGATAGCCAGCACCAACGTGAGCGTCAGCAATAATTTGGACATAAAAAGCCTCTGATAAAGTTTTAGTATTGTGCGGCAGAAATTCCTGTAATTGACAAGCAAACCGCTGGGTTAGGCAAACAGCTTTTCCGCCAACCGCTGCAAAGGGGCGATCCCCTGGATTTCCGTTTCAAATAGGGGCACCAGGGCCCGGACGTCGCCGTCAAAGAGCTTCCAAATGGTCTGCATGTGCTCTGCCTGCATCTCCCGCCGGTTCCGGACGAATTCCGGGGTCTTGTCCGGGTCGCCCTCCGGCAGGAGGCCGTTGACCACGATACCGCCCACGGGAATGCCGAAATCCTGAAACCATTTTAAAAAGCGGGTAATCACCGCGATGGGCAGGGCCTCCGGCAGGGTCACGAAAAAGAAGGAAGTGAGTTCCGGGTCGGTCAACAACTCCCGGGCATGGCCCATGCGTTCCCTAAAGTCCACCAGATAATCCATCAGGGGGTCGGCCTCCTCTTTTTTGGAAAAGGAGAGAAGCTGGCGCAGGGACTTGGCTTCCTCCCGGCTCCGCACCATCTTATCCACCCACAGGGAATAGATTTTGGACATGCCCAGCAGTCGGCGGGCATTGGCGGTGGGTGCGGTGTCGAAGACATAGACGTCGAATTCCTCCCCGAACATCAAGTCCAGCATGTTCTCAAACATGGCGGACTCTTCGAACGCGGGGTTCAGGGTGGCCGCGTCCACGAATTCATCGGCCTTGAGCTGCAAATCCGCGAAGCGCAGGAACCAGTTGATCTTGTCCCGGATGTCCTTTTTGGATTTTTCAATGGTGTCCTTGGTTTCAATCTCATAGGCAAAGGCCTTCTCCACCCCCGGAATAGGGGTGATTTTACCGAAGACATCCAGGTCCAGAAGGCCGGAGAGGGAGTGAACCGGATTGGTGGAGGCCAACAAGGTCTTTTTCCCCTGGCTGGCCAGCCACAGGGCCGTGGCCCCGGCCATCACCGTTTTCCCCACCCCGCCTTTGCCGCCGAAAAAGAGGAACTTGAGGCCGGGGCGATGGTTGAGATAGTCGCGCATACCGTGGGTAATTTGATTTTCCATGACGCCTCACTCGCAGAGATAATCCGCCACCCGGGAAATCATGGGTAGCCCGGTGACGTCCCGTTCCAACTCCGGCACCTGGGTGAGCACCTGGCCGCCGAAGGTCTCCTTGATCTTGGCCAGATATCGCCCTTGCATCTCCAGGCGATGGCGCAAATACTCCGGGATGTTCTGTTTCTCCAGGTCGGCCGGCAACACCCGGTTGACGATGTAACCGGACAGGGGCACTTTGAATTTGCTGAAGAGTTCCGCAGCCTTGACGGTATCCACAATGATCATGTCTTCGGGCACCAACACGAAGAAGAACGCGGTTTTCTCCTTATCCGTCAGTATCCGGGAGCTGGACTGGATGCGGTCCTTGATATACAACAGCTCGTCCAGGATGGCGTCTTCATCCATGGTCGAGTCTTTTCTGAGGTGGGCCGCCACCTGGTCGTACTCCCGCATCTGCTCCCGCAGGGCGGTGATTTTGCCGATCCAGGCGTCGTACACCGTGGCCATGGAGAGGTAATAGAGGGCGTGGCCCAGGGGTACCAGGTCGTAGATATAATAGTCGTAATCCCCGGTCACCACGATGTCCACCACCGCGTCGAAGATGGCGGACTCCTCCATGGCCGGTTCCGCGGACGCGGCCTGGATATAGGACTCGATCTCTTCGGGCAGCTCCTTGAAGCCATACATATCCCTAATCTTCTGGCGGATTTCCTCTTGGTAGGCCTTGACCCGATGGTCCGCGTCGATCTCCTGGGCCCAGAGATTGTCCATGATCTTAATGGGTCCCTTGCCGAAGAGGTCCTGTTTAAAGATGTCGGAGAGCGAGGCCTGGGGGTCCACGGAAAAGACCAGGACCTTGTGGCCCTGTTGAGCCAGCCAGTAGCCCGCGGCCGCGGAGAAGGTGGTCTTACCCAGCCCCCCCTTGCCGCCGAACATCAGATAGCGGCGGTCCGGATGCTCTTTGATGAATGTGGCGAGTGAAATGGTGCACCTCCGGTGAAGCTGTCAGCGGTCAGCTTAAAATTGTAATCAATAAAATTATAGATTATGAAATTAACTTCATATATCAACTTCGTAGGGACACAACGGCAATTTCTTTTATTTGACACAAAGGTTTCTCAGGTTTTTCAAGAGTGATCAACTCATCTGCCTTTGACAGAATCGCGGTTCCAGCATGTAAGGCGTCCATAGCTCCAAGACTATATTGGCAAGCCAGAGTCAATGCTTCATTGGTTATTTGGTCATTTGCTCTCACATATTCTGCTGCATTATCTAAAAAGGTCTCCATGAATTGGATTTCTTCATAACGTTGATGAAATGTAGGTTGAGGTATCACTTCAAACTTTAGATAATCACTTACTATGAAATCACGCTCAGCATCGTCAATAACCTCCATCGCTTTTTGCCAAATCTCCTCAATTCCTTGGAATGCCGTGATTAGAACGTTAGAATCTACAAAGGTCTTAGTTTTTGACATTAAGAAATCTCTCCGCGGCGTCGACGCATCTCTTCTATGACTTCGTCGGCATCCAATAATCGGAGACCTTTGGCAATTGCCTGCTCTCGTATAGCCATTAATCTCGCTCCCAAAATAGTCCTCGGCTGGTATTTTGGCTTCTCAGTTCTATCCCATAGTATGATATCGCATACTGGACTAGAGGAACTAGATGCCTCGATAACCTTGTAATATGGTTTCCTTGGAAGAATCTCAGGGGAATAAGTAATATCCGCACTTAAAAAAGCAAGGATTGCAAAAAGGGCAGCAGGTCTCGTTACCCCCCAAAAGCTTTCTTCTGAACGTAGGCGAGCGAGTATTGGTTCTGTAATCGTCATAAGAGCCTCAGTATTCAGGTTCAAGCTGGATTTCAGTTTCTTGAGTTAGGATATGAAAGAACAAGTTTTTATTAAGCAAATGAGCACGATTTAGCAACTGACGAAAATCTCCCCAGAATTCGTCGGTTTCTTGTTGGTAGATGGTATCAATATCAATTAATAGCCCTTCAAAACGTTCTCCACTTGTAAGAACTGCTTGGGCTGGTGATGCAATCTGTATAATATGGCGGAATCCATTCTCGAAAAGCTCCGTACGTAGTTGGATAGGATTAGTTGTCAGTTCATGATTACCTAATTTCACTTTAACTTGCAATGGCTTCAAAGAGGGCATTTCATCTAACGGTATAACATCAATGTATTTTAGTGAAAAGCGTTCCAGCCGGGTAAGTAAGTTAGTTGTCTTTAACTTCTTCGTCAATTGTATGATCTTTGATTCAAATTCCCCCCACCCTGTATACGGGCGAGGGCAGCTCAGAGAAACAACATGTTCTCCTATTTGAATCGAGTACGGGGGGTCTTCTAATCGAACGGTTGGTACATAGCGTAAGGTCGCATCCTGCAGTAGAACTGCGCGCGGCAGATTAGAAGCCGGTAAACGTTCGGTTTTCGGAAATGATTTTCCCATAGCCTGATAAATTAAGCCAGGCAGCAGTTCAGCAACCGACTCTTTATCGCTGCTAAATCGAACTTCCCACACCGCCTCTATTAGCGGTTCTTTTCTAAGTCGCTTCGGAACAGGGCGGCCTTTTTCAATCATAAAAACTCCGCTTACCTGGATAGAATGATTTTAAAATCTTAACATTGGTTACTCCGCTAGGCCAAAGTATCCGTCAAATCCTTCTCCCGCAGCATCCGCCGTTTCCAGGTGGCGATCTGGGGCACCACGTAGGGCAGGAGGCGCAGGGAGTAGTAGGGGGGCAAGAGCGGCACCCCAACCAGGTCCCCCATGGTCACCAGGATGAAGAGGTGCTCCATGTTGGCCCGGGTCTTTAAGGCAAAACGGGCGGAATCATGGGCCGCCATGCCGTAAATGAATTCCTTGATGGCGTTCAGGAAACCGCCTTTTTTCTCCTCAGTCACAGGTGAACCTCCATTTGGGTTTTGGGGGAAGGGCTGCAGGGGCGGGTTTAAAACCCGCCCCTACGGTCCCCGGCTTTGTCCCCCTATCTTATATCATTTTCCTTCCGCGGGCACGGCGCGGCCCGGCTTCCGGTAGCGTTTCAGGGCCTTGAGGCCGTCGGCCAGAAGCATGACGGCCGCCACCACCAGGAAGAGGGCGACGATGCCCATGAGGCCGTTGCCGATCAGGGCTTCGCCTTTAACCTTGCCCTCGGCCACCTTGCTCAGCAGGTTATAGGAGGTGTAGAGCAAGGCGGCGATGGTGGTGATGAACATGAACCACATGGGGATGAGGGCAAAGGTGGCTTTTTTGCCCTGGGACATGAGCCACAGGGAGGCCACCAGCAGGGCCAGGGAGGCCAGCAACTGGTTGGCGCCGCCGAAGAGGATCCACAGATATTGCCACCAGCCGGTCATGATCAGCAGCAGCACCAGGAACGCGGCCACAAAGGTGGCCACCGGGCCGTTACGCATTATGGGCAACTGATCGCCCACCAGTTCCACGGCTGCCACCTTCATGAAGCGGAGCACCAATTGCATGACGGTGATGGCCAGAATGATGATGATCACGGTGGCCATGGTCCGGCCGTAAGAGATGGGCAAGCCGATGACATGCAGCAGATTGGAGAGGCCGGTGGCGAAGACCGCGCCGGCTCCCCCGGACTTCATCAGCTGCTGGTACTGGGTATAAGGGATGGCCGCGCCCGCGGTCATTAAGGCCACCACTCCCAGAACCATTTCGGTGAACATGGAGCCGGCCAGCACCGGCTTGGCGTCGCACTCGGATTCCAACTGGCGGCAGGTGCCGGAGCTGGAGACCATGGCATGCCAGCCGGAGCAGGCCCCGCAGGCGACGGTGACAAAAAGGATGGGCCATAAGGGGCCGATGCCGATGGTAAATTGGTTATAAGCCGGCGCGCCCACCGGGGGCAGGCCCACGAAGATGCCGATGATGCCGCCAATCAGACCAAACATGACGATATAGAAGGCGACGTAATTAAGGGGCAGGCCGAAACGCCAGATGGGCAGCACCGCGCTGATATAGCAGAAGATGACCGCAAAGAGGCCCCAGGTTAATTTGCTTTTAGCCAGGGAGCCGATAATCACCGGGGCGGGGAACATGTCCCCCAGCTTGATGCCCACCAGGGCGATGGCGACGCAGACCACGGTCATGACGATAATGTTGACCCGCCAGCGATAAAGCATCTGGCCCGCCAGGGCTCCGGCCAGCCCCAGGATGAGCACGGCCAGGGGGCCGGAGGGCAGCTTGATCAAGGCCCCGGCAATGACGCCGCCGAAAGCCCCGGCCAGGAGCAGGAGATAAAAATAGACGAAGGAGAGCAGGATGGTGCGGGCCCGGGGGGAGATCAGCTTGTAGCTCAATCCGCCCAGAGAGAGACCGTCGGAGCGCATGGCCACCACGCCGGCGAGATAATCGTGCACCCAGCCGATGAACAGGACTCCCAGGAAGAGCCACAACAGGGCCGGGAGCCAGCCCCACTGGAGGGCGATAATGGCCCCCACCACCGGTCCGGCCCCGGCGATGCTCTTGAACTGGTAGCCGAAGAGGACATTTTTGGAAGTGGGCATGAAATCCACCCCATCCATGTACATCTTGGCCGGAGTCACCCGGTGGGGATCGCTCTCCACCACTTTCCGGTCCACGTAGCCGGCGTACCAGCGGTAGCCGCCGATGGCCACGGCCAGGGCTCCCAGGATTATGAATGCCGCATTCATGGCGCCGTCCTCCTCCTTTAGGCAAGAAAAATGGCCTTATTGCCAATCTCCCCAAAAAAGTCCGGAGAGTATGACCTTTGCCTGGTATCCATCTCTGGATTTAAGTAGTTTTTTACCGCAATGCAGCAGCCGGAAAGTTGGCTTGGCCTAAGCCCCCGGCGCACTCCTCTGGATGCGCCAATTTCTCAGGCTGTCCACGAAGTTAACCGGCCTCAGCCGTTCTCAAATTACCATACCAGCCGGAGAAAAGTAAATAGGAATGCTTT
>JAQTXE010000202.1 GCA_028688935.1 Syntrophales bacterium | reverse complement strand
CTACGGTATCCCCATCAATCCCACCCTGGCCGCGGCTTCTCCCCAGGAAGCCGCCAGGGCCGCCAAAGATATCGGCTTTCCGGTGGTGCTGAAGGTCCATTCCCCGGATTTTAACCCGAAAACCATGGAGGGAGGGGCGCGTTACTATCTCCGTACCGAGCAGGAGGTGACGGCCGCGTTCGAGCAGATCATGAAAGAAGTGGCCATGGGCAATCCCGAGATCAAGATACTGGGGGTAACCGTGGAGTCCCAGGAGCGGGAACCGGATTGCCAGCTCTTCATCGGCAGTAAACGGGACCCGGATTTCGGCCCCTTGATCCTCTTTGGCCTGGGGGGAGCCTTCACCGACATCATGGAAGATTACGCCATTGATTTACCCCCGCTTAACGTGCATTTAGCCCAAAGTATGATGAAAAGGACCCGGGTTTACCGGGTCCTCCAGGGATATCGCTATATACCCCGGGCCAATCTGGATTTTTTAGTGGAACTCCTGGTGCGGATTTCCCAACTGGTTACGGATTTCCCGGAAATTGTGGAGCTGGACCTCAACCCCCTGTTACTCATCGGCAGCCGGGTGGTGGCCGTGGACGCCCGCATCTCCATCGAACCGAGCACGGTGCCCGCGCCCCGGCACCTGATCATCAGCCCCTATCCCAACCAATACGAAAGCCACTGGCTGCTTAGGGACGGCACCCCTATTCTCCTTCGGCCCATGAAGCCTGAAGACGAACCCCTGGTGCTGGATTTTCTCCATAAATGTTCGGATGAGACCATTTACTTCCGCTATTTCCGCTTGATCAAAAATTGGACCCACGAGATGCTCATCCGCTTTACCCAGAACGATTATGACCGGGAACTGGGGTTAATGGCCCTGGCCCAGCCTCCGAGCCCGGAAGTAATGCTGGGGGTCAGCCGCCTGGTCATGGACCCGGACCGCAAGACGGGGGAATTCGCGGTGATCGTCGGCGATCCCTGGCAGGGCAAGGGCCTGGGTCCGAAATTGTTGGAACAATTAATCGCCGTGGCCCGGGATCAAGGCCTGCAACTCCTCTATGGCGATGTCCTGGTGCAAAACCAACCCATGTTGGAGATGGCCAAAAAGGCGGGCTTCGCACTAAAACGCGCCGCCGAGGATGTGATCCGCCTGGAACTGCAATTGCAAACGCCTTGACCTGAGCTTCTGGGGTGGAACCCTGGCCCTGGTCTACGTCCTCCACTCTGATGGTTTTGAATAATGGGTATCTGCGGCCATGCCGGCGCTTATCCGCTTCTCCCAATGAAGCCTTGATTATCCCAGGCGATATTTAGTACGATGAAGCCAAGATGCCCCGGGTCTGGGGCTAAGGATTAAGCGTGGCCGGGTCCAAGTTCAGCAGCAACCGCAGTCCTCGCAGTGAACCCTTATGAGTAACCTCTGGCTTAGCACCCTGACCATGGTTATGTAGCTGGGAGCAAACCATGAACGAAGTAGTTCTCCTGTGGATCATACTGGCTGTGGCCGCCGCCACTGCGATCCTGGTCGTCGTCTCCTTGATCCGGGCAACCAAGGCTTCTCAAGGTGTGGGGAGGGAAGTGCGGGAGGAGCTGCGCCTCAGCCGGGAAGAAGCCCGGAGCGCCGGCCGGGAGCTGCGGGAAGAAGTGTCAGGCGGGCTGAAATCCACCAACGAAGTGCTGGCCAAGACCCTGGAGGGCCTGGGCAAGCTCCAGCAGACGCAATTGGAAGGTATGACGAAACAATTGACCGAACTCATCAATTCCAACCAGACCGCCTTGGACCGGGTGCGCCTCACCTTCGACTCCAGAGTGAAGGAACTCCAGGAGGGTAATGAGAAGAAGCTGGAGGAGATGCGGAAAACAGTGGACGAGAAGCTGCACGATACCCTGGAAAAGCGGCTGGGCGAGTCGTTCAAATTGGTGAGCGAGAGGTTGGAGGCCGTCCACCAGGGCTTAGGCGAGATGCAGCATCTGGCCACGGGCGTGGGCGACCTCAAACGGGTCCTGGTCAACGTCAAGGCCCGGGGCACCTGGGCCGAGGTGCAGCTCGGCGCGATCCTGGAGCAAATCCTCACCCCGGAGCAATTCGCCAAAAACGTCCGGGTGAAGGCCGACTCCTTGGAGGCGGTGGAGTATGCGGTGCGGCTGCCAGGCCCCAAGGATGAGCCGGAAGTCTGCGTCTGGCTGCCCATTGACTCGAAGTTTCCCCAAGAGGATTACCTGCGCCTGCATGAGGCCGCGGAAAAGGCTGATCCCGTTGCGGTGCAGGCGGCCGCGGACGCCCTGGCCCGCACCGTGCGCGCCGCGGCCAAGGACATCCATGATAAATATATCAGCCCGCCCGCTACCACCGATTTTGCCATCATGTTCCTGGCTACCGAGGGCTTGTATGCGGAGGTGCTGCGGCAACCGGCTTTGGTGGAAGACCTCCAGCACCGTTACCGCATAGTGGTGGCCGGCCCCACGACCCTGGCCGCGATTTTAAGCAGCCTGCGCATGGGCTTCCAGACCCTCGCCATAGAGCAGCGGGCGGTGGAGGTATGGCGAGTCTTGGGCGCGATAAAAACCGAATTCGGCAAGTTCGGCGAGGTCTTGGACAAGGTCAAACGCCAGCTCACCACCGCCAGCCGGACTATTGAAGATACCGGCAGGCGCAGCCGGGCCATAGAGCGAAAGCTCCGGTCCGTGGAGAAACTGCCGGAGCCGGAAGCTTTGGAGATTCTCGCTTTACCGGCAGTAAACGAGGAAGATGAACCATAGCCAAATCGCCACCCTGGGCCGCTTATGCGGTATCGCCCCGGAGTATTGGGACAACTCCGGGGTAAGACGCCTGACCTCCCAGGCCACTTATCAGGCCCTCCTCACCGCCATGGACGTTCCCTGGGAGGACCCGGAGCAGTTAGCCTTAGAAATTGACCGGCGGCGGTTGCGGCCCTGGTCCGGGCTGGTGGATGGTTTGACCCTGGTCTTTGAAAATTCCAACCCCCAACAGCTCATTATGGCCCCCTGGACCCCCACGGTTGACCTGCCCGCGCTCCGGGTATCCGGCACCATTAAAGACGAAAGCGGCCAGGAATCAACCTGGGAGGGGAGCTTCCCATCTCCTCACCAACTGGCCCGGCGGGAGGTGCACGACCCTCTGCTGGGACCGGGTTGGCGCACCCGCCTGCATCTGCCTCTGCCAAGCGGACTGCCGCCGGGATATTACGACTTGAGCCTGGAGGTGGAGGCCGGGGGCCGGGTGGAGCCGGGAGCAACCCGTCTGTTGGTGGCCCCTAACCGGGCCTATTTTCCACCGTCATTGGAGCAGGGGGAAAAGCTCTGGGGGCTCAACCTGCCCCTCTATGCCTTAAAAAGCGAGCGTAACTGGGGGATCGGCGATTTTACCGACCTGTTGGAGACCATCAATTGGGCCGGGGAACTGGGGGCCGCGTTCGTGGGGGTAAACCCCCTGCATGCCCGCCTGCCCGGGGCGAAGGCCGACCCCAGTCCCTATTCCCCCAGCACCAGGGTTTATCGGAATTTCCTCTATCTGGACTTGGAAAGCGTCCCGGAGTTCGGGGCATCCCGTAAGGCCCAAGACCTGTGGGCCAGCCCGGAGGCCCAGGCTCTGAAAGCCCGGCTCCGGGCCGCGGACCTGGTGGATTACGCCGAGGTCTATCGCCTGAAAAGTCAGGTGTTAACCCTGCTGTTTCCAACCTTTTTGGAGTTACACGGCTCCCCGGAAAATCCCCGCACGCCCCGGGGTGCGGAATTTGCCCGCTTTGTGGCGGCCGGTGAGTTATCCCTGCTGCGCTTCGGGCAATATAACGCCCTGGCGGATTACCTGGGGGAATACGATTGGCGCCGGTGGCCCCGGGAATATCAGCACCCGGAAAACCCGGCGGTGGACTGGTTCAGCCGCCAGCACCAGGAGACTATTTACGGCCAGCAGTATGGCCAATGGCTGGTGGCCGAGCAACTGGCGGCTATACAGTCTCGGGCCCGGCAACAGGGGCTGCCCTTTACCCTTTATCAGGACCTGGCCCTGGGCGCGCACGGCGGCGGCGCGGAAACCTGGGCCCACCCCCGCCTGTTCGCCCACGGCGCGGATATGGGCGCGCCTCCGGACGCCTTCAATCCCAGGGGGCAGAATTGGGCCTTGCCGCCTTTGATTCCCCAGCGTCTCCGCCAGGAAGGGTACCGGCTGTTTATAGACACTCTTCGGGCCAATCTCCCCCCCGGGGGCCTGCTGCGGTTGGATCATGTCATGGGGCTCTTCCGCCTCTTCTGGATCCCCCAGGGCAAGAGCGCCACCGAAGGAACTTATGTCCACTATCCGGCCCGGGAAATGCTGGGTATCCTGGCCCTGGAGAGCCAGCGCCGCCGCACCTTGATCATCGGCGAAGACCTGGGCACCGTCCCCCCCCGGGTCCGCCGGGAACTGGCCCGGCGGGGGGTGCTGTCTTACCGGGTCTTTTATTTTGAGCGCAACCACGAAGGCAATTTCAAAGATCCGTCCGACTATCCCGCGTACGCCATGGCCACGGTGACCACCCATGATCTGCCCACTTTGGCCGGCTATTGGCAGGGAGAAGATATTAAGCTGAAAACCGCGTTGGGCCTTTATCCCCAGGCCCCCATGGCGGCGGAAGACACTGCCGCGCGGGTCCGGGACCGGGCGCGGTTGCTGGAGGTGGCGAAGTTGGAGGGGCACGATAGCGGGGCAGGGGTGACTGCCGCATCCTGTCCGGAGGCCGTAAGATCTGGGGTTCTGGAGTTTTTGGCCAAAAGCAAAGCGGTCCTCCTGGAGGTGCGCCTGGAAGAGATTTTCGGGGTGGCCTCGCCCCAGAACCTCCCCGGCACCATTAGCGAATATCCCAACTGGCGGCGCAAGCTGCCGTTGACTATTAAGGAAATGCGCCGGCATCCCGCGGCCGCGCGCCTGGCCGCCAGGCTGCGGCAATATCGAGGAGAAAAAAGCCAGTGATCAGTAATCAGTCTTATCTCCGCCGATCAGTGGTCACTGATTACTGATCAATGACCACTTTTTTCCCTGGCTCTCTGCCAGCATCTGCATTAACTTTGAACTTGGAACCTTGAACCTGGAACTAAGATAGAGGTGACCAATGCCTGAAGCCACATTGATCTACAATCTGTTCCCCCCCCTGGCAGGGCCTATTTCCCGTTGGGAGGAACACCTGGAGCGCATCGCCGCCATGGGTTTCACCTGGATCTATCTCAACCCCATCCAAACTCCGGGTCTTTCCGGGAGCCTGTATGCGGTCAAGGACTATTTCGGCATCAACCCCCTCTTTTACCCGGAATCCGGGGAGGACCCCCAAAAAGCCCTGGGCCACTTCCTCAACGAGGCGGAGCGCCGGGGTCTCAAGGTGATGCTGGATCTGGTCATCAATCACACGGCCATTGACTCCCCCCTGACTAAGCAACACCCGGAGTGGTACGCCCGGGATGAGCAGGGAAAGATCAAGCATCCCGGCGCCATCGACCCCGCAGACGCCACCAAGGTGACCGTCTGGGGGGATTTGGCGGAACTGGAGTACTGGCCGCCGCAGTACCCGGACATGCTGCTGCATTATTGGGATCAGGTCATCAGCCATTATCTGCGGCTCGGTTTCCAGGGATTCAGGGCCGATGCCGCCTACAAAATCCCCGGGTACTTCTGGGCCCGCTTGATCGACGAAGCCCGGAAGCTGGTACCAGGGGCGCAGTTCTTTGCCGAAACCCTGGGCTGCCGCCTGGAGGAGTATGCCCAACTTTCCTCCTCCGGCTTCGACTTTTTCTATAACAGCTCCAAGTGGTGGGATTTTCAGGCGGATTGGTGCCTGGAGCAGTATAACCGCTTCCGCCGCCTGGCGCCTTCCATCAGCTTTCCCGAAACCCACGACACCGACCGTTTGGCTGCCGAAGCCGAAGGAGCAGTGGAGGTGGCCCGGCAGCGTTATCTCTTTGCCGCGTTTTTCTCCGCGGGCTTGATGATACCCGTCGGCTTCGAATTCGGCTTTAAGAAACACCTCCACGTGGTTAAAACCCGGCCCGAGGACTGGGAGACTCCCACTTATGACTTGAGCAGCTATATCAAGGGCGTCAACCGCATGAAAAAGGGGTGCCCGGCGCTCCTGGAGGAAGGGCACATGATCCGGGCCAACCCCAACGGCGAGCCGGTGGTCCTCCTCCTCAAATCCCGGTCCCAGGGCCGGGGCCGGGTCCTGGCCGCGATCAACGCCACCCGGGAGGATCAGTGGGCCAAAATCCATAATCTGCCGGATTTATTGGACAAACCCAAAAAGGCCTGGCAGGACCTGACACCGGATATGGTGCCCTTGAAGTTGCAGACCCTGAAGGAATTCCCCTTGCCCCCGGCCCGGATGCGTCTTTTTTATAACCCGGATGCCCCGCCTCTACCGGAGGAAGCGATCAGTGAGCAGTAAGCGGTGAGCGGTGAGCAGTTAAAGAACCAGCGTCGGGCCTTTTTCTTTTGCTGCTTACTACTTACAGCTCACTGCTCACTCTCAAAGGAGCTACATTGACTCAAGCATTGGCGGGCTATAACGACAACGGCCTTTTCCTGGCCACCGACAGCCGGGCCACCCGGTTCGATGCCGCGGGCCATGCCGAAGTCTTTAATGTCAACAAGCTTCTGCCCCTGGGGTCCAGTTGTGCGATTCTGAGCGGCGGCGCCGGGATGAGTGTGCCTCTATCCCAAAACTTGCGCCGCCTGTTGCAGCGCCACCCCGGCCCCCTGGCTTTGGAGGAGACCGTCCAGTTCGCCCTCGACGTTTTATCCCAGGGATACGCCCGTCACCTGGAAAAACACGGGCCGGAACCCGAAGGTTTCCGGCGCATCTATTTCGTCCTGGCGGGCTATGACCCGGAGAAGCCGCCACCGGGCTTTCAACTCGTTCTCCTGGGCAGCGAGGACAACGAACTGCCCCTGCGCCTGATACCCACGGCCAACCTGGTGGTCATGCCCCGGAATCTGGGTATGGAGATGCGGCTCTTTAAGGCCCTGGCCGGGGACTCGACTCTGGACGAACTCCTGAAGATGAGCCGGGAATTTCTGGAAAAACAGGCTGATTTAAAGGAAGAGGTGGGACCGCCCTATTATTATGCCGTCATTACGGCAGCAGGTTATCACCCGGTGAATCTTTAATTCTTTAAGAATGATAGGCTCTAGTAATACCATTGAGAAAGGTACTAGGGGCCGGATATTCCTGCTTTTTCCCCCTGAGCCTGGCAAATACCGGTCCGGAGGACCTGCATCCTTTCCCGTCATCAGTTCCCGGGGAGAAAATGTTCACGGTCAAAAAAATCCTCACTGCTTTTATCTTGCCGCCGGGCATCTTCGTGGTCCTGGGGCTTCTCCTCGGTCTCTGGCTGTTAAAGCGCCGGCAAAAAGCCGGCGCCTGGAGCCTAATAATCCTGGCCGGTCTGATTTACTTCCTCTCCATACCCCCGGTGGCCAACGGTCTCCTGAGCCCGCTGGAGAAAGACTGGCAGATCCCCCGGAAAGTCAACGGCGACGTCATCGTGGTTTTGGGCGGCGGGGTATATTCCGGGGTTGCCGATATTTCCGGGCAGAGTTTCCCGTCTGAGGGTACCCTG
>JAQTXE010000201.1 GCA_028688935.1 Syntrophales bacterium | reverse complement strand
GTCTTTTACGGATGACACTTACAGCATTCTCGGGAAAAGCCTGCGAGGGTTCGTGATCCGGCCCCTGACCTACGGGGAGTTGGGAACCCTGTTGCCTCCCCCGGGGTACGGCATCCTGCCTTATGGCGTGCAGGGAAAATTTAGAGCAGACGGCACTTTCGTCGAGATCGTGGAGCAGCACTGATGACCACCAGTTTCGTGACGCTGTTTAAGAACTTCGTGGCGGGCATGACCGATTACATGACCAAGCACAACGCCAACTACGCCACCATCGAAGACAAGCTGAACTACATCCTCTCCATGCTCACCGGGCAGGCAGGGGGTGACCTCTCGGTGCCCGTGGGCCTCCAGGAGATCTTCGACCGGGCCGGGATCATCGGCATCGGCTCCTACGATTTCGCCGAAGGCGCTTTATCCGGGCCCAGCTATAACCTGGGGGTCAACGCCGGGGCTTATTGGTCCGGCGCCAACTTTCTGCACAAGGCCACCTCCACCACCCTGTCTCTGGCCGGCAGGGCCACCGGTACCTGGTACGTCTACCTGGACGGCTCCGGCACCCCGGCCTTAAGCGACGTGGTCAAAGAAGACACCATCCGGCAGTTTCACTGGGACAGCGGCAGCCATGTGGTGTCGAACAAGGCCCTTTATCAGGGAATCTCCGTTTTATTCGATGGCGATGACTACGCCGACTGCCTTGACAGCGCCACCCGGGACAGGACCTTTACCCGCCTGGCCGACCGCCTGGAGGAGATCGAGCAGCTCCTTGGGGCCATGACCGGCTTCTACTCCTTAGACCATGCGGAAGGCCTTAACTTCCATTACCGGGGCGGCAAGGTCCGAAACGACTCGGTGATTACAGTCTCCCCGGATGGCCACGTGACCTTGGCCGACAACGCCACCAATTATGTGGAGGTGGATCCTAACACCGGCACCGTGACCCGAAACACCACCGGCTTTACCTCCGGTTGGATTCCCCTCTTCCAGATAGCCACGGCTAACGGCGCCATTACTACGATCACTGACGTGCGCACTTGGGCAGTGGCCGGGACAGGGGGAGGAGGTGGCGGTGGCCACACTCAGAATACCGACGTGGGCACTACCGCAGAAGAATTTGAAATCGACCGGGACGCCTCCGGCACCCCCAGCGGCCGGGCCGGCCTCAAGGTGAACAACGGCGACGATCCCGCCGGCCACCTGAAATACAACCGGGACTCGAAGCGCTGGGAGTACTCCAATGACGGGGGTGACTCCTGGTGGGCCCTGGGCGAAGTGGACCTCTCCTTGGCCGCCCAGCAGTTTACCAGGTACGTGCCCCGGGACGATCCGCCCCTGGTCTATTCCGAGGTGGAGCGGGGTTCCACTCCGGGCCTGGATTATGAAGGCATCGACCTGAGTAGCCATCTCGGGGACCCGCAATTCGGGGTGAACGCCGTGGTCCTGCGGGTCTTCTTCAAAGATGCGGCTCTGGGGATCGGCACCAAGGTCATGTTCAAAAAGGGTGGGGGCGCGGCCAGCCCGGCCACCGCGTTTACCGTCTGGTCCGATGAATCGGACGCGGAGCAAAAGGCCGCGAACATCATTCTCCCCCTGGGAGATGCCAAGACCATAGAGTTCTTCCTGTTCGCCTCCGGTCCTAACACCGCCGGCCTCGCCGTCTACCTCCTGGGGTTCTTTGAAGAGGTGATGGGCGTCGGCACCCAGGAAAAGACCATCAGCCAGGCGAATATTGAGGTGCCAGCCGGGGCTGCACTGGACTTAACCATCGAAGCTTTCTGCAACCGCGGCCTGGTCCATTACTTCAAGATCGATGAGACCGGGGGCCAGGCTGCCAACATTTACGATGTCCATCTCTACGCGGATCCCGATTTTACGGTCCTGCTCTACAAGGTGGAAAACATCGTCCCAGGCACCCCTTTTGAAGATTTCCTGCCTTTTTGGATCTACGACCAGTTGGCAGGTAGAAACCTGCGGGTCCGGATCATCAATCACGATGCCCTTAATCCGGGGGTGTATGCTCTGGGCGTCAAAGCGGAGCAGTTCGCATAGAAAGGAGATCAGGCTATGGCCACCATCGCCATGCTGTCGGCGGAATGGAACAGTTTACTGGAGCTGACTGCTTACAACAATACCATGACCATTACGGTTAGCTCAGTTCAAAAGAGAACGGGCGATTACAGCTATAAAGTTGGTGGTTATTCATCCAACTTTATGCAAAAGACTTTTCCTGCCAACCCCGAGATTTATTTACAATATGGCTTATATATGAACAACACCTTTACCGGAGCAACCTTCGGGTTGCGCTCAGGGGGCACGTGGATTTTATCTATTTCCAGGAATGCTTCGGGTTATTTAGAAGTTCGTTCAGGTCAAAACGGGACGTTGTTAGCTACCGGCGTCACGCCTACTATCAACGGCAAATGGTATGTGGTGGAACTTCATTTAAAACTGGCGGATAGCGGCGGTATCGTGGAGTTGCGGCTGGACGGCAATCTGGAGTGCACCTTCATCGGCGACACCAAACCCGGGAGCGACACCACGGTTGATAACCTGTACTGGATCAGCTGGGGGAGCGGCCCGGAATATTTTATCGATGACGTCATCGTCAATGATTTGTCCGGATCGATTAACAACAGCTGGCCCGGAGGCTTGAAGCTTTTTCTCGTTAAACCGGTAGCTGATGCAGGACCCAAGGAATGGACCCCCAGTTCCGGCACGGATCATTATGCCCTCCTGAACGAATTACCCCCCTCTGGAGACGATTATCTCCGGGCTACCGCCAGCGACCTGATTGATCTGTTCGATCTCGAAGACCTGCCTGCCGAGGCCCAGTCCGTAAAGGCCGTGGCCCTGGATTTCTTCGGCCTTAAGGGCAGTACCGTGGCTCCCTCCAGGATCGCCCAGATCGTGAGCCTCGGCGGGATCGATTACGTGCAGGCCGACCAGGACCTGCCTTTGGCTCAAGGTCTGGTGAGGAAATTCCTCGATACCAACCCGGCTGGCGGCAATTGGAACGTGGCCACCGTCAACGCCATGCTCTCCGGTATTAAATCGAGGCCCTAAGATGGCCACCAGAATCTACTTCCCATCCGATATCGTTACGCCGCTTACCCCGGCTTATGATGACGAATGGAATATGACTTCCGCGGCGCAGCGCTGGCTTTGCGTTCCGGCCAAACAGAACTCTCCCTTTGTGTCTTCCAATCCCTTTGTCTATACCGCGTCCAATCCTCCGTACGATGTTTTGTCCTGGCAATTTATCAGTCCCCGGTTGTTGGCACAGACCATCTCCGGCACGGTGAAAGGGCAATTCCGTGCTAAAGAATTCAGTTCTTCCGACGACTTTTGCAGAACGGTAGTGATCAAGGTGGTTTCTGCGGATGGCAGCACCGTGCGGGGTATCCTTCTGGCCCATTTCCCGGAGGCCTTAGCCTCGGAATTTGCCACCAGCCTGGCCAACAGAAATTTCCCGCCGCCTGCTACTTTGACCGAAGTTGCCTGCCAGCAGGGGGATCGCCTAGTCATCGAACTGGGCCACCGTTCATTTGCCACGGTTTATAGCTATGAAAACGGGAAGATAGAAATTGGCGATGATTCTGCCACTGATCTTCCGGAAAACGAAACCACCACCAATCAATATTGCCCCTGGCTGGAATTTTCCGCTGACCTTGCATGGGATAGCTGGGTCGATGCCCATGCGGTGGGAGTGGTCCCGGCCTATGAGCTGGCACCAGGAGTTCAAGCCAATGGTCTGGGCACGTTGGTGGCTTATTCCTTAATTCCTGACACCGGCTGGGTTGACGCTCATACCCTGGGATTATTGGTCGCTTATGGCACTGAGCCGCCAGTGATCACCAAAAGGGTTTTTCCGGTGCCCACCCGGCTGATGCGCTATCAGAGCCAATGGGGCAAGAGAAAATTTCCGATCTGTCTCGGAGACTAGAAGATAGGAGGTGAGAATTGCCCGAACCTTCGCTTATCAGCGAGTTGCAGAACCATACCGGTACCCTGATAGTCCTGGTGGGGACCATGGGTGCGCTGGTCGGCGTGTTCGCCGGAGCCCTGGGCAACATCGTCTGGAACCGGCTGAACCATGTGGAAAAGCGCCAGGAAGATCTGCGGGGTAACGTGCTCCCCCAGTTGATCACCAAGGATGATCTCAAGACCGTGGTGGAAACCCTGGAGAAGGTGGGCATGGCCTTCGTGGGGCGGGTGGAGGATTTCATGTCGGCCTGTCGGAAGGGCGAATGCGCCATGGCCCTATTTATCAAGAACCATCACCACAAAGAGAAGGAGAAATCCTGATGAGTTTGCCTGCTGAAAAAATGGAGTTCCCCGAGGGCCTGGAGCCCTTGCCGTTTGATCCTAAATCCGGGGCCCTGGAGCGGGCCCGGTTATACTGGCCCATCTTCACCATTGCTGGCCAAGCCGTGGGCGCCCAGCCCCACTTGTTCGCGGCCATCGGCTACCGGGAGACGCGCATCCAAAACATCCTGGGAGACGGCGGCCGGGGCCACGGCATCATGCAACTGGACACCGGCAGCTTCCGGGGTCTGTTCCAGCCCGGGATGCCGGTCTGGTTTTGGAAGGAGCCCACCATCAACATTCCCAGTGGGGCGCAGTGTTGGCAGGACAAGTTCAACTACCTGGGAACCAACACCGACCTGGCCGGTCCCGCCCTCTTCTGGTTCGCCACCGCCGCCTATAACTGCGGCGAGGGCAATATGTCCAAGGTCTGGTCCTCCTACCAGGGCGAACTGGCTGGCCTGGATATCTGGGACCCTAGGTTTTGGGAGATCTGCGATTCCCGCACCACTGGCCACGATTATGCCACCGAGGTCTTCCGGCATTATCTCTGGCTCTTGAAACAGTTTCCGGAGTAAGCCATGGACAAGAGAAAACTACCCATCAGTTTCAGACCCAGGGCTGTTGAAAGCAGGCATGGGTATGCTCTCGAAGCTTCGCCCGAGATGACCGCTTCCCAACCTTCCCCGGAAACTACCCCTGACCCCTCCCAGGCAGAGTTGCAGGCGCCGGATTCAGAAGTGCCTGAGCACCAGGGATGGCTGCGGCGGACCATGCGCCGGGCAAGGGACTTGACCGCGGGAGCCGGTGTTTGGTGGGGTGAGTTTCTGTCGGGAAACCAGGAACGGGTAAGCACCGGCGCAGTTCTGGCGGCGGTGGCCACCATCCTGGTCATGGTGGTCTACGGCTACTACGCCTTTTACCTGAACAAGGACCTGGGGGACAACCTTACTGCCCTGGCCCAGACCATTTTGGCCGCTGGCTTCGGAGGCTTCGCTGCCACCGAGATCACCAAAATCAAGCGAGGACCTTGAGGCATTTTGGAACCAGTGTCGCAGACTTGCTCATTCAGTGGTTAGGAGTTCGGTCATCTCCTGCTTATGAGAAGGAGGAAACCGTAACTCCGCCGACAGGGGGGAAGGAGAGATCCATTCCATGGGAGCTATCGTTGGTTGGCTTTTTAAAACTGCCTTAGGCCGGATCATCGGCGGAACAATAACCGCGGCTCTGCTTTCAGGCCTCCTGTATGGCGGCTGCCAGGTCCGCAGCTGCATGCGGGCGAAAGAAGAACTCCGGGAATACCACCGGGCCGATGAAATCAGAAAGGAGGATCCAAAAGTTGATCAGCGCACTGAAGAACATAAAAAGCAAGTGGAGGAATTTGCTACTCCTGACGATCTTAAGCGCGGCTTTGACGAGTTGCGGCACTACCGGGCCGACGACTAAGATTGATAAACCGCCGCGACCCCGGATTTCCCAGCCTTACGAAAACCTGCTGCTGCAAGCACCCCCGGGCCTCCAGAAGGAGGCCCAGAAGCACGAATGGGACTGGCATGGCTACGCCGACAAGATGGAGATGCGGGCGGGGTATAAATAGCATATGAAACAATCTTTAGGGCCTTGAGGGGAGTCGATACAGAGCAGCTGTACGCTTAACATGCAATTCTTTATTTCAGATAATTCTTTTCTGAAAGAGAGTAGGCCTTCGTTACATACTGATAAACCATGCGTTGGGTATTGAAGAATGAGCCATTCAAGGCAATGGTGGAGCGTCTGAGCTTGGCGTAAGCCTCAGGTTTGCCATAGTAGAGGGGTAGAATCACCCTCTCCAGTTTGTCGTACAGAGAAGCGGAGTCATGAGGGTAATCCCCAGGGCTGGCGGAATCATCACCTATGGACCAGCCGGTGACATGCTCCACGTGACCCTCGATCCACCAACCGTCTAATATACTGAAGCTGGGCACGCCATTTAATGAGGCCTTCATGCCGCTGGTTCCCGAGGCTTCCTGGGGGCGCAAGGGGGTATTCAGCCACAGGTCGACGCCGGTGCAGATGATTTTCCCCAGAGCCATGTCGTAGTCCTCCAAGTAAACTACCTTGACGCTTTCGCCCAGGGCCGCAGCGGCCTGAAAAACTCGCCGGATCATTTCCTTACCGCCCTCATCCCGGGGATGGGCCTTGCCGCCGTAGATCACCTGGAGCGGCCCCACCCTCTGAGCCATGGCTTTGAGGCGCTCCAGGTCGGAAAACAGCAGGTCCGGGCGCTTGTAGGTGGTGGCCCGGCGGGCAAAGCCGATGGTCAGGGGATGCTCGGGCAAACGCACCCCGGTCCGTCTCTCTACTTCGGCCAGCAGGGCCCTTTTGGCGAGGGCATGGGCCGCGGCGATTTCATACAGGGGAATGCCGACGGCATAGCGCAGGTAAAAATTGTCCTGGCGCCATTCCGGAATGCGCCGGTCAAAGAGGTCGGCAAATGGCGGCGAGGTCCAGGTGACCGCATGTACCCCGTTGGTAATGGCGTCAATGGGATAATCGGGAAACATGCCCACGGAAATTTCACCATGCCGCATAGCCACGCCGTTAATGTAGCGGGCAAAGCGCAGGGCCAGATAAGTCATGTTGAGGCTTCTATCGACGCAACATTGCGTGGCTTCCAGGAGGGCAGCCCGGTCCCGGCCTAAAACCTGCTCCACTAACTCCCAGGCAAACTGGTCATGGCCCGCGGGCACCGGGGTATGCGTAGTAAACACGCACTGGCGGCGAACCGCTTCCACTTCGGCCTCCGCCGGGATTGGGCTTTTCGCTCCCTGACACTGGGACTCCAAGAGAGACAGACTAAGAAGGGCGGAATGTCCTTCATTCATATGGTAGATCACCTTTTCTTTGAATCCCAGGGCTGATAATATGGCTACCCCACCCATCCCCAGGACTACCTCCTGACAAAGGCGGTAATGGTTGTCTCCGCCATAGAGATGGTCGGTAAGGGTTTGATCCCACGAGGTGTTTTCCGGTAAAGCCGTATCCAGGAAATATACCGGCACCAGGTGTCCAGATAAACCACGCACCTCATAGCGCCAGGCTCGCACCTGCACCTGCCTGCCTTCAATAGCGACAGTTGCTTTCGGTTCCATCGGCTCCAGGATGTCTTCCGGGTTCCATAATTCTTGGGTTTCGGTCTGTTTGCCGCTGGCGTTCAAATGTTGACGGAAATATCCCTTGCGGTGCAGGAGGGTTACTCCCACCATGGAGACCCCCAGGTCGGCGGCTGACCGCAAGGTGTCTCCGGCCAGGATGCCCAAGCCTCCGCTATAAGTGGGG
>JAQTXE010000200.1 GCA_028688935.1 Syntrophales bacterium | reverse complement strand
CATACTTTGAAGTGGGTGGAATTGGCCCTGGCCACCCCGGTGGTGCTTTGGGCCGGCTGGCCCTTCTTCGTCCGGGGCGGGCAATCTCTTATCCATCGCAGCCTGAACATGTTCACCCTCATCAGCCTGGGGGTGGGGGTGGCTTATATTTACAGCTTGGTGGCGGCTATCCTGCCCCAGATCTTTCCTCCTTCCTTCCGGAATGAAGCAGGCGAGGTGGGGCTTTATTTTGAGGCCGCGACCTTAATCACCACCCTGGTTCTCCTGGGACAGGTGCTGGAGCTCAAGGCCAGGAGCCGCACCAGCGCGGCCATTAAGGACCTGCTGGGCCTGGCTCCTAAAATGGCCCGGCGGTTAAACGCAGACGGTTCGGAAGAAGACATCCCCCTGGACCGGGTCCAGGTGGGAGACCGCCTGCGGGTGCGTCCCGGCGAGAAGGTGCCGGTGGACGGTGTGGTCCTGGAAGGCAAGAGCGCCGTGGACGAAGCCATGGTCACCGGGGAACCCATGCCCGCGGCCAAAGGGCCGGGCGATAATCTCATCGGGGCCACAGTGAACTCCTCCGGCTCCCTGGTGATGCGGGCGGAGCGGGTGGGGACCGAAACCCTGCTGGCCCGGATAGTGCAGATGGTCTCCGAGGCTCAGCGCAGCCGCGCTCCCATCCAGAAACTGGCGGATACGGTGGCGGCTTATTTTGTGCCCGCGGTGATTTTGGTGTCCCTGGTGACTTTCGCAGTCTGGGCCTGGTTGGGCCCGGAACCGCGCCTGGCCCACGCCCTCGTTAACGCCGTGGCCGTGCTCATTATTGCCTGCCCTTGCGCCCTGGGATTGGCCACCCCGGTCTCCATCATGGTGGCCACGGGCAAGGGCGCGACTTTGGGGGTGTTGTTCAAAAACGCCGAAGCCATCGAGGTCATGCGCCAGGTGGATACCCTGGTGGTGGACAAAACCGGGACTCTCACCGAAGGCAAACCCAGATTGGTCAGCGTGGCCGCGGTGGGGGAGGTGGAAGAAAATACTTTACTCCGCCTGGCAGCTTGTCTGGAGCGGGGCAGCGAACATCCGCTGGCCGCGGCCATTGTCCAGGGGGCCCAGGACCGGGGGCTGGGCCTCGCCGAGGCCGAATCATTTGACTACCTCTCCGGCAAAGGCGTGCGCGGCGTGGTGGACGGCCGGGAAATGGGCCTGGGCAATCTCAAGCTGTTGGCAGAGATGGGCGTGGACCCGGGGCCTTTGATGCCGCAGGCGGAATCCTCGCGGGCTGAAGCCCGGACCGTGATGTTTGCGGCCGTGGACGGTAAGGCCGCGGGTCTCCTGGGCGTGGCGGACCCCATCAAGGAGACCACCCCGGAGGCCATTAAAAATCTCCACGGGGAGGGCATCCGCATCGTCATGCTCACCGGCGACAGCCGCACCACGGCCCAGGCCGTGGCCCGGAAGCTGGATATTGATGAAGTGGTGCCGGAAGTGTTGCCGGATGAGAAGGCCGCAGCCGTCAAAAAGTTCCAGGAGGAAGGGCGGATAGTGGCCATGGCCGGAGACGGCATCAACGACGCCCCGGCCCTGGCCCAGGCCCAGGTGGGTATTGCCATGGGCACGGGTACGGACGTGGCCATGGAGAGCGCCGGGGTCACCCTGGTCAAAGGGGACCTCCGGGGCATTGTCCGGGCCCGGGTTTTGAGCCGCGCCACCATGCGCAACATCAAGCAAAACCTGTTTTTTGCCTTTATTTATAACACCCTGGGGATCCCCATCGCCGCCGGGGTGCTCTATCCTCATTTCGGGATTTTGCTCAGCCCCATCATCGCCGCGGCGGCCATGAGCTTCAGTTCGGTGTCGGTGGTGGGCAACGCCCTCAGGCTGCGGCGGGTGTCGTTGTAAGGGCCTTTATCCCAATAAATTCCTTAACGCCTGGTCGATATCGGGATAGCGGTACTCGAATCCGGCCTCCAGCAGTCTCCGGGGCAGGACTTTCTGGCCGGTGAGGATCACCTCACCGAACTCGCCCATAATCCAGCGCACCATAAAGGCCGGCGCGGTCATAAAGGTGGGACGGCCCAAAGCCCGGCCCAGGGCCTTGGTGAGTTCCCGGTTGCGCACCGGGTTAGGTGAGGTGAAATTTACCGGTCCTGCGATTTCCGGATGGTCCTTGACGAAAAGAAAGGCCCGGGCCTGGTCTTCCTGGTGGATCCAGGAAAACCACTGCTCGCCGGAGCCTATTTTCCCTCCCAGGAACATCTTGAAGGCCCGGGACATTTGCTGTAACGCGCCCCCGCCTTTTCCCAGGACAATGCCGAAGCGGGTGACCACTACCCGAATTCCCAATTCCTGGGCCTTTAAGGCTTCGCCCTCCCATTCCTGGGCCAGCCGGGAAAGAAAATCGTCTCCCGGCGGCGAATCCTCATAGAGTTCCTCATCCCCCCGGTCGCCGTAGTAGCCGATGGCCGAAGTGCTGCAAAAAAGTTGGTGGCGGTCCCCCTTTTCCAGCGCGGCCACCAGGTTGCGGGTAGTGAGGATGCGGCTGTCATGGATTTCCCGTTTCTTCTCCCCGGTCCAACTGGTGAAGATGGAGGCACCCGCCAGGTTGATGATCCAATCGTGCTCCGGCGCCGCCTCCATCCAGGGGCCTTCTTTGGTGGGGTCGCCGCTGAGAAAGCGGATGCGGGTTTCTTCCGGCTGGGGAGGTCTCTCTTTGCGGGTGAGGATGGTGATTTCATGGTCCTGCCGGGCCAACTCCCGGGAGAGATAAGTGCCCACGAAACCGCTGCCGCCGGTCATAAAAACTTTCATCACTAGCGCCCTCCGGATAAAATAGATTGCCGTTTCCGGTCTCCGGTTAAGAGGATGAAGATTTTCGTCAGGTTGGATGACAGAGCGTAATTCCGCTTTTCCCAGCCTATTATGGGTCAACTTAAGCATCGGCGGCTGATAATGCAAATTAAGGTGGCGTCTTTGCCTCCGAGTGGGACAGAAGCTTGCTCCAGAAAGGCAAGAAAGTAAACGGTGGCTGACAAAGAATATGCTTGCATTTCCGCCACTTAAGTGACATTTTGTCTGCATCGCTTCAGGACTTGGTGAGAAGATGGCAATCTGCCCCGTTAAATTCCGGGAAACCATAGTTCAGATGATCCTGGGTCTGGCCCTGCTCTTCCTGGTTATGGGCTCTCCGGGCTGCGGTTGTGAGAATAAAGCTGGTCCGGCGCAGATCGAGCGGATTCTCAAAAATTCCTGGCGCAGCTATGTGCGCCATTATATTTCTCCGGAAGGCAGGGTGGTGATCCCGGAAAGGGCCGGGGAGAGCATCTCCGAAGCCCAGGCTTACGCTTTACTGCGGGCGGTCTGGGCCAATGACCCGGCCACTTTCTCCCGGGTTTACGCCTGGACCTGGCGGCATCTTTCCCGCCAGCGGGAGAAGGGTGACGCCCTATTGGCCTGGCGCTGGGGCCAAGATAAAGACGGCGCCTGGCGCGTCCTGGACTGGAACACGGCCACGGACGGGGACCTGGATTACGCCCTGGCCCTGGCCCTGGCTGCCCGGCGGGGCTGGCGGCCGCCTGCGGGACTCCCGGATTATGCCGGAGAAGCCCGGCGGGTCCTTAAGGCAATTTGGACCCTGGAGACAGTGCGGCTGCCCTCAGGCGAACTTCTCCTCACCCCCGGCAACTGGCACGAGCCCCAGCCCCCTTACCTCCTCAATCCCTCTTATTTTTCCCCGGCGGCCTACCGGATTTTGGCGCGGCTCCAACCCCAGGCCGGCTGGGAACGTCTGCGGGACTCCACCTATGACCTGCTGACGCGCCTGGCCCGGGGCCTGGGGGGCCGAATGGGAGTGGGCCTCTTTCCGGATTGGTGCCGGGTGGATGCCCGGGGCCAACTAAGCCCCGCGCCCGGGCGGGACACCCACTTCGGTTGGGAGGCGGTGCGCCTCCCCTGGCGGCTGGCCCTGGACAGCCTCTGGTTTCAGGAGCAGCGGGCTACCAGCCTTTTAAAACATCGTTTTCTGCCTTTTTTCCAGAAGGAATGGCAAACCCGGGGCAGATTGGCGGCCATCTATAGTTACGGGGGTAAACCCCTGGTCAACTATGAGAGCCCGGTGCTCTATGCCGGAGTGCTGGCCGCGGCCCTGGCCGCGGGGGAGCAAGACTTTGCCCGGCAAATGGCGGAGAGGATCTTAATCTTCTACCGGATTGAAAGAGAGCGGGCGTTTTTCGCGGACCCGGACAATTATTACGCCAACAACTGGGCCTGGCTGGGGTTGGCGCTCTATGCGGGGTGGGTCAAGTAAATATTTATAAGAAATCAAATCCCTTATCAAAAAGCCCCAGGCAGGCGTCCACCACTTCGGGGTCGTAGAGCCTGCCCCGGTTCCGGGAGATTTCGGCCAGGGCCTGGTTAATCCCTAAATTCAGGCGGTAAGGCCGGGCGTAAACCATGGCCTCCACCACGTCCGACACGCCCAGGATGCGGGCCTCCAACAAAATCTCCTGTCCCTTGAGTCTGGCCGGATAACCGGAACCGTCCAATCTTTCGTGGTGCTGCAGCACCATCTGGGCCACGGGTTGGGAAAAATCCAGGTTTTGCAAAAGATTATAACCGGCCTGGGGATGGGCCTGGACCAGGGTCGTTTCCAGGGGGGTCAGCGAACCGGTCTTGGTCAGGACTTCCGGGGGAATAAAGACCTTGCCGATGTCGTGGACCATGGCGGCGATGCTCAAGCCTTCGATCTGTTCCGGGGTCAGGTCCATTTCCCCGGCGATGGCGCAGGCTAATTGGGTCACCCGGTGATGATGCCCCACTAGGTCGGGGTCCCGGCCTTCCAGGACCTGGAGCACTCCTGCCAGCATTTTCTGAAGTTCCCCGAAACTCTGGCGCCATTTCTCCAGGCGGCGCCACTCCGGGTCGGCATAGGCCTGAATATCCTCCAACTCCCGGCGCAGGGCGGCCAGTTCTTCTAAGAGTTGCTCCCGGGTTTTTTCTTCATCAGGCATTTTTCAAGTTCCAGGTTCCAAGTTTATGCCAGGCCAGCATGGCCATGAAAGAAATAATTGGTACGGTATAAAAATGCATCGGTTCAAAGTTAAAAAAACTTTGTTAATCAGAATGTGGAGCAGGCGCCCTCGCCTGCTAATGGAGGAAGCGTAAACAGCCGAGGGCGGCTGTTTCCACATGAGACTTTCGCAGAGGTCTCAACTTGGAACTTGGAACCAGGAACTTTTCAAAAAAAGGCGGTTTGCAAGTATTCGATAATACGCTCCACCCGATGGACAAAAGTATGTTGGGATAAAATCCGCTCCCGGGCCCGGGCGGCCAGGGCCTGGCGTTCTTCCGGGCGCCCGGCGTAATACTCCAGCTTAACCCGGGCCTCTTCCAGGTCATGGTAAATGGCTACTTCATCTTCTTGGAATAAATCCAGGAGAGACTCCTTAAAATCCGTGAGCAGGAAGCCCCCGGTCGCGGGCACGTCGAAGACCCGCTGGTTCAGGCCGTCTTTCATCTGCAGGCTGGTGATATTCAGGTTCAGGCCCACGCATTGATAGAAGGCCGGCAGTTCACGGTTATAGCCGATGGGGCCGCCGTAGGCTTCCGGGTGGGACAAAAATATTTCCCAGGCCCCGTCCCCGTAAACCTGGAGCCCGGCGGGGGTCAAGGCGATAATGTTTTCCAGGCGGTGCAACTGGGAGGCCCGCCACAAGGCCGCGGCCTCCAGATCGATCCGTTCCGGCAAGGGGAGCCCGGCAAACGCCGGAAAGAGCGCGGCCAACTCTTTTCCGGCTTTGTAGGCGGTACTGGTGATAAACCGCCGGGCCGCGGTTTCGATGAGGGCCAATTTTTCAGGCTCATTTTCAAAGCGGGCCAATTGGTGGCGCACCCTTTGGGTCCAGGTGGAGCCCACAAAGGCCGCGGCTATTTCCCCGAATTTCCAGGTGGGCGGGGTGCGAAAGGGCCGGAAAAGCCGAAGGTCGGTGGCCAGGGGGAGGTAAGACAGATGGGAAAACCCCAGGGCTTTAAGATCCTCCAGGTAATTGCGGTCCCAGACGAAGAGGTAAACCCAGGGGGAGACGTTTTGGGGATAGGCTTTAATGATAAAGTCCGGGTTGTCCACGTACCAGACGGCCGCGGGGATTTGGCTTTCTTTCAGCAACTCCGTGATGCGGCCTTCTTTATCAAAGCCGATGTGATTGATGCAGAAGATAAAATCTGGCTGAAACTCCACCAGTCCCGCGAGAAATCCGGCAAAGCTGGCCGCGTCCCAACCTTCCCCCAAGGTGCATTCCCGCACCTCCAGGCCCAACTGGCGGCAGGCCCGGATACATTCTTCCTCCAGGAAAAATTTCTGGCGGAAAAACCAGACGCGGCGAGGCGGCCCGGACCGTTTCCGGGAGCGCAGGAATGCGGGTAAGCCAGGGGGATAGTCCATAAAAATAGTTCAAGGTGCAAAGTTCAAAATTCAAAGTTCCTTGAGGATGCGATGCCGGAGGTGAGGAATTTTAGGAACTTCTACAGGATCATAACGGTATGTTTATTAAAAAAGTTAAAGGCTTTTATAATTTTCTTAAAAAAATACCGGGGCATCATCAGGCTGACAGGGAAGATAGAGCCCCAGAGGTCTCTATTTCCGGCAGCCGCTTGGGGGCCGGTGGGTCCTCTTTAAGTCCGCAAAAGTTGCCGGAATTGCAACCAAAATCTTGAGATTTTGGCAACAAGAATCTTTTGGTGCCATCTTCCTGAATATGTTATATTCTCAAAATTAACCATGCAGGACCAGGAATTCCCCCAGATCTATACGGTCAGCAGCCTGACCCGGGAAATCCGGCAGCGCCTGGAGACCGGTTTCCCCCTGGTGTGGGTCAGTGGCGAGATCTCCAACCTGCGGCAGCCCTCTTCCGGCCACTATTATTTTACTCTCAAGGACGAAGGCGCACAATTGCGCTGCGTCTTGTTTAAAGGGAATCATCTGCGTCTGCGCTTCAAGCCCCAAGAGGGCAGCCAGGTGCTGTGCCGGGGGCGGCTTACGGTCTACGAACCCCGGGGGGAATACCAACTGGTGCTGGACTACCTGGAACCCCTGGGCTGGGGCGCTTTGGCCCAGGCCTTCGAGGCCCTGAAAGCCCGGCTCCAGGCGGAAGGGCTCTTTGCCCCCGAATACAAAAAACCTTTGCCGTATCTGCCCCGGCGTCTGGCCCTGGTAACTTCCCCCACCGGCGCGGTGGTCCGGGACTTCTTGCGCCTTTTGGGGCAACGCTTTCCCAACGTGGAAGTGCTCATCTATCCGGTGAAGGTCCAGGGCGCGGCCGCGGCCGGGGAGATTGCCGCGGCGTTGGACGATTTGGCGCAGTATCCGGGCCTGGAGGTCATCGTTCTGGCCCGGGGCGGCGGGTCCCTGGAGGACCTGTGGCCTTTCAACGAAGAGATGGTGGCCCGGGCCATCCATCGCTGTCCACTCCCGGTAGTCTCCGCGGTGGGCCATGAAGTGGATTTTACCATCGCCGATTTTGTTGCGGACGTGCGGGCCTCCACCCCCAGCGCCGCGGTGGAATTGGTGGTCCCGGATAAAGTTGAATTGCTGCGGCGGCTGGGCCACCTGGAGGCTGCTCTCAGCCTGGGCTGGAAGCGCCGGGTGAGCGCGGCCCGCCAGCATCTAAAAC
>JAQTXE010000199.1 GCA_028688935.1 Syntrophales bacterium | reverse complement strand
TTGCTTCAAGATGGCGTCGGAAATGCGAACGTCGTCCCGGTAATCTTCCCCAGCCACCCAGAGGCGGAGAATCTCGGCGCCGTATTTCTGCATGACCTCCTGGGGGGCGATGACGTTGCCCACGGACTTGGACATCTTCCGGCCTTCGCCGTCCACCACGAAGCCGTGGGTCAGCACTCCTTTATAGGGAGCCTGGCCCCGGGTGCCCACCGCGGCCAGCAGGCTGCTGTGGAACCAGCCCCGGTGCTGGTCGGAGCCTTCCAGGTAAAGGTTGGCGGGAAAGCCCAACTCCGGATTGGCCTCGCACACCGCGGCGAAGCTCACCCCGGAGTCGAACCAGACGTCCAGGATGTCCGTTTCCTTGGTGAATTCTTCCTGGCCACATTTAGGACAGCGAGTCCCGGCGGGCGCCAGGTCCCGGGCTTCCTCGGCGAAATAAAAATCAGCGCCCTCCCGGCGCACCCGCGCCACGATGCCTTCCAGGATTTCCCGGGTGAGAAAGACCTCGCCGCAGCCCCGGCAATGGAAAGCGACGATGGGCACGCCCCAGGCCCGCTGCCGGGAGATGCACCAGTCCGGGCGGTTCTCCACCATCAGGTGGATGCGCTCCCGGCCCCACCGGGGGATCCAGGTCACCTTATCGATGGCCTCCAGAGCCTTTTGCCGGAGATTGTTGGTCGCCATGGAGATGAACCACTGCTCCGTGGCCCGGAAGATGATGGGTTTCTTGCAGCGCCAGCAATGGGGGTAACTGTGGGTCATCTCCTCTTGGCCTAGAAGCCTGCCTTTCCCCCGCAGCAGCTCGATGATCCCGGCGTTGGCCTCCCAGACTTTTTGGCCCGCGAACTCCGGCACTTCTTTGGTAAACCGGCCGTTGTCGTCCACCGGCGAGTAGGGTTTAAGCCCGTATTTGCGGCCGCTGTCGTAGTCCTCCTGGCCGTGCCCCGGCGCAATGTGCACCAGCCCTGAGCCCGCGGTGAGGGTGACGTAATCCGCCAGAATTACCCCGGAGTCCCGGTCCAGCCAGGGATGGCGGCAAACCAGCCCTTCCAGTTCCCGCCCCCGCCGGGTGTTAACCACCTCACCCTGGAGGCCCAGGTGGGACAAGAATCCCGCCGCCGACTCGGCGGCCACCATCAGGCCCTTATCTCCCACACGCACCACGGCGTATTCCAAATCCGGATGCACGGCGATGGCCTGGTTGGCGGGCAGAGTCCAGGGGGTGGTGGTCCAGATCACTAAATAATCCGCGCCCAGCTCAAGCCTGTCCGACTTTTCCTTAATCGGAAATTTTACGTAGATGGAAGGGGTCTGATGCTCCTCGTACTCCACCTCCGCCTCGGCCAGGGCGGTGTGGCAGGTGGCGCACCAATGCACCGGCTTCTTGCTCCGGTAAATGGCGCCGCTCAGGAAAAACTTGCCGTATTCCTCCAGGATGGCGGCCACGTAGGCCGGGTTCATGGTGAGATAAGGCCGGGCCCAATCCCCCAGGACTCCCAGGCGCTCAAATTCGCTCCGCTGGATGGCGATGAATTCCTGGGCGTAGGCCCGGCAACGCTGCCGCACCTCCACCTGGCTTAATTTTAAGCCCTTGGCCTTCAGACCCTTGTCCACCTGGTGCTCGATGGGCAGGCCGTGGCAGTCCCAGCCCGGCACGTAGGGGCAATCCAAACCTGCCATCTGCCGGGAGTTGATAATAATGTCTTTGAGGATCTTATTCAGGGCGTGGCCCAGGTGAATGTGGCCGTTGGCATAGGGCGGTCCGTCATGCAGGAGAAAGCGCTCCCGGCCCCGGCTCTGGGCCCGGATGCAGGCGTACAGGTCCATCTCGGCCCAACGCTTAAGGATATCCGGCTCTCGCCGGGGTAAGTCCGCCTTCATGGGAAAGGAGGTGCGGGGCAGATTCAGGGTCTCTTTATAATCCATAAGGTTTAAGTCTCTTTCTAGTCTCTAACCTTATTAACATACCCCATCGCCCCGAAAAATCAATAAATTGGTGGGGGGCGGGCGGCGGGTCATTTTTAACCAGATGTAAATATGGTCGGGGGAAAAGGCAACTCTCTTTCCCCCTTCTTTCCGGGACCTCTCGCCGGCGCTGGGTTCGCTCCCAGGCGTGGCCCATCCTCCGGCCAGATATAACGAGGGTGGGGAAAGCAGCAACAATCTTCGGCCAGACAACGGCAAAGCCGTTGAAATCTGTGGTTAGAATCGGTTGACATCTACGGGCGCTGGTGATTAAATTGGCTTTATTTCAGGAAAAGGAGAGAGCATGTCCCAAAAGATAATGGTGGCCCTGGATGCTTCCGAAGGGGCTTGGCGCGCGGTGGAATATGTGGCTCAAACTTTTGGCAAGACCCCCGGGGTGGAAGTCACGCTGTTGCACATCCTGTCCGGCCTGCCTCCGGCCTTTTGGGATGACGGCCATGTCTTGCAGGACAAGGAACGGGAAGCCCGGGAACGAATGATCGCCCAATGGCAGGGGGAACAGGAAAAGAACTGGCTGGGTCTGGTGGACAAGGCCAAAGACACCCTGGTGGCCGCGGGCATCCCGGCCGGGGCGGTGGAGGCCAGGTTCAAACCCAAATACTATGACGTGGCCGAAGATATTATCAACGAAGCCGTGAGCGCCGGCTGTTCCACGGTCATCATGGGCCGCCGGGGCCTGGGTAAGGCCAAGGCCCTGCTCCTGGGAAGCGTGACCACCAAAGTGGTGCATAACGCCAAAGGTTGCGCGGTGACAATTGTGGAATAGTGAGCAGTAAGTAGTGAGCGGTAAGCAGTAAGCCGTGAGCAGAAAAAAAGATTTAGCGGTACTGATCGCTGCTCACCGCTCACTCTCTCCTAGCGCCTGAACCCCATCTCTAAATAATTGTCGTTGAGAATCCGGGCCAGACTGAACTCCCGGTCCACTTCTGCCGGGGTGATCAAAATACCTTTATCCGTCAATTCCTTGGCGACCAGCTCAGGGGCGTGGCCGGCAAAAAGACGGCGTAACACCTGATGCATGGTGGCGGAGGAGACGTTCCCTCGCTCCGGGACCCCCCGGGGTACGTCGTTGTGGATCTTCTGGAAGAAAAAGTCCACCTGGTAATCTCCGGCCGGGCTGGAGAACCGCACCACCTGTTCCCCTTCCGTTCCCTCATTGAGAAGTTCCTGGGGCACGTAGCGGTTTAAGATGCGCTCCGTTTGGTTCTGCTGGGCCAGATAGAGGATGGAAACCGCGTCGAAGTGATCCAGGGGGCGCTGCTCCTCCTGCTCCACCCGGGAAGTGCCGAATTTGCGGAAGCGGTATTCCGGGGCATTGAGGTGATGGTTGGCTACCAGATCCGCCCCCATGGTGCCCACTGAGCAAGAGAGGTTTAACTGCGTCGGGTCCTCGACGGGCACCCCGTAGGAACGTATTTTTTCCAGGATTAGATTATGGCGATGGCCGCAAAGCAAACGGCGGATCAGAGCCTGCATGAGATTGGGACTGGCCTGATATTTAGGAGATAGGGCCAGGGAAGTCAAGATTTCCACCGTCATTTCCACGTAGTAGCTTTCAGTGCTCAGAAGGAGGTTGATCTTACCGGGACCGCCGCTGTCCGGGCTGTAACGGCGGTAAATTTCCTTCCCATCGTGTTCTTTCAAGAGCCCCAAGACCGTAATCAGGTCATAAGAATCGAGATCACGATTTTCCATTTTTTCAACCAGACATTTTTCCGCCATGATCCCACCCTCCTTTCTCTTTTGGATATAAAATAATCACCGCCGATGGGGCAGGCAATCCGTAACTCGTACAATTATAAGGCGGATACGATCAGGGGACCTTGACCTGAGGGTTGAAGTGGAAAGAATTTGTCAAAACAGCGCTTCCCTTGCTTTTAAACGACTGATGCTTAATTTAAGAAAAATTTAAGAACCGCCCAAACTGCGAAGTGGAAGAAGGAGTCAAGCCATGGCTAAATTACAAGTATGCTGGGGCAACGATCTGGCTTTAGCCCAGGAAACCGCCAGGAAGACCAACAAGCCCATTCTTCTGGACTTTTTTAACCCCCAATGACTGGGCTGCCAAAAAATGGGTGCGGTTACGTACCCGGCGGAAGGCATGGGCAGTTTCATCGATCTGAACTTCATTCCGGTGCAGGTGGAGGTCTCCAATAAGGCCCTGATGGAAAAATACGGAGTCTCCTGGACCCCCACCGTCCTGGTGCTGGATGCCGACGGCAAGGAACATTACCGCACCGTGGGCTACATCCCTCCCGAGGAGTTCATCCCGTTGTTCATGGTGGGCAAGGCCCGGTGGCGCCTGGATACCGACCAGAATGCCGAAGCCCGGGCGATCCTGGAAGAGATGATGGCCCGGTGCCCCCATCCCCGGGCTGCGGCGGAAGCCATCTATTTCTTAGGGGTGGCCAAGTATAAGATGGGCCACGATCCCAAACAATTAAGAATGGCGTATGAGGAATTAAAGGCTAAGTATCCCGATAGTGAGTGGTTCAGACGGGCGGAACCCTATGAACAGATCAGTTTGTGATCTGCTGCAGGAAGAAGGAACTGATACCGAGTTAACGTCAAAGATATTTATTTCTGGGGGCGGGCCCGCTTGACCGCCTTGGGGTGGTCCGTACAGGGGGCCAACCTGCCAACAGGCTGAACCGGAGGTCGAGCGTGAAAATCCAGGCGGGGCGGTCGGTTTTGGAGTTGGTGGAAGGGGATATTATCCGGCAGGATACGGAGGCCATCGTCAATGCCGCCAATCAATCACTTCTGGGGGGAGGCGGGGTTGACGGCGCCATCCATCGGGCCGGGGGGCCGCAGATCCTGGCGGAATGCCGCCAACTGGGCGGCTGCCCCACCGGCGAGGCCCGCATCACCACCGGCGGCAATCTTAAAGCCCGGTACGTGATTCATACCGTGGGCCCGGTCTACCGGGACGGACTGCACCGGGAGCCGGAACTGCTGGCCTCCTGCTACCGGGAGAGCCTGAAGCTGGCCTCGGCCAGGGGCCTTAAAAGCGTGGCCTTTCCCTCCATCTCCACCGGCGCTTACGGCTATCCCCTGGCGGACGCGGCCCGCATCGCCTTAAAGACTGTGAAGGCCTACCTGCAAGAGCACCCGGAAATCGAACGGGTGCGCTTCGTCCTCTTCGGCCAGGCCGCATACGCGGCCTATGAAGCCGCCATGAAGGAGTTGTAGGAATATGTGGGAGGAGGGCAGGGACCTGAGGTCCCTGCCCTCCCTTCCGGCAGAGAAGGAAGGCGCCAATCCCGGCGGCCGCCCCGGGCCTCCCGGTTCAGGGACTCCAGATAGGCAGGGATTTCCCCATGCCCGAAGGGTCGGGGGGCGCCCCACGCTGCCAGATAAGACCGGTCTCCCGGTCCTGGAATAATTCCGGTTCCAGCATCAAGAAGCGGGGGGTTACCCCAGGACTTTGGAAAAACGAACCGGTGACGGCAGAGCCGGGCACTAGCAGTTGGCCGCAGATGGAACAATAGGGACTGGGCTCCAGGACGCAGCAGTGACAACTGCGGCAGCAAATAGCAGCCACTGTTCTAAGGCAGGACAAAAATAAGGCCCCACCAGGGGAGGTGGGGCCTTAAAATCTCGCTTTAACGGGCTTCGGGGGCCTCGGACCGGCCTTCCAGCTCACCGATGTAGTTTTCAAGCCACTCCTCGATGAGATAAACCCGCCCCAGCTTTTTATCGCTGCGGGGGAAGACTTCCAAGGGCGCCCGGTCGCCTTTTTTCGCATAGCAGCACAGAGCGGGAATGGTCTTGCCAAAGTAATCTTTATAATCCGATCCCCGGACCTCGCCGAAGATGGGACGATATTCAGAGGAAGGCCCGCTGGAGGCTTTATGGTACTGCTTGAAGGGATCAGCCACATCCCCGATATCGATAGCCTCGGTTTCCACCCCCTTGGCCTGCAAACTTTTTAAAAGATTCATGACGTTGGCGTTGTCGCATTTATATTTGTCGTCGGGTTTGTGTTTGCTGCTGTAATAGAATTCTACGTAGTTAAGCCTCGCCATCTTTTGCCTCCTCCCTGTTCAGGCATATTAAGATTAATTGTGCACACTTTCACGTTTACCCTAAATACCATTCCTAATTTCCTGATGTCAAGGAATTTTCTGGATAAACCCTAAGGATAATGAAAAATACGGGCCTAGGCTGGACAAACTTGAGCGCCATGATAGAAAATGGAGAGCTGCACCGGCGCTGCCTCAAAAAAAAAGAGGAGTTTAAAGGGGGAATAATGACGACGAGTAAATGGGCCAACCTCCCGGAATGGCTGCCTCTGCCGCCGGAGGGACAGATGCCGGCGGTCGTGCAGGACGCGGCCTCCGGAGCCGTACTGATGTTGATCACCTTGAACCGGGAGGCGGTGGACCGCATTGCCGCCACCGGCTTGGTCCATTACTATCATCCCCGGAAACGCAAAGTAGTCCTCAAAGGCGAAAGCTCCGGCCATTCCCAGGAGGTGACGGAGATCCGGTTAAACTGTACGGGCGACCAACTGCTGCTCCGGGTTAACCCCCGGGGCGGGGCCTGTGAATGGGGCTATCAATCCTGCTTTTTCCGCCGCTTGGGCGCGGACAGCTGGGAGACCGCCGATCCCCGGGTCTTCGACCCGGAAGAAGTCTACCCGGAATTCGCGTTTTCCCATTAGAAGCAGTCAGCTTTCAGCCTTCAGCTTAAAAAGTTCAAGGTTCAAAGTTCAAAGTTGAGACCTCTGCGAAAGCACCTCTTCTGTCATTCTGAACGAAGCGCAGCGGCGTGAAGAATCTCGACTTAGCGGCACACTTTTCCAGGCCGTGCCGATTATTACAAACAATTTGAGAGTCTTAAGCGCCAAAATACGAGATCCTTCGCTTCACTCAGGATGACAAAAAAGCACTTTTCGCATAGGTCTCAAGTTGGATGTAGGGTGCGCTCTGCGCAACATAAAAAGCTGAAAGCTGATAGCTAAAAGCTGACCGCTTCCCTCCTAAAATAAGCTCATGGGATCAATATCCAAAGTCAGATCAATCTTGCTCTTCGGGGGCGGGGTCCAGAGGTGCCGCAGCATTTCCAAGGCCCGGTGCAGGGGAGGGCGGCCGTAGCTTTTCAGCAGCAATTGCCAGCGGAAGCGGCCCTGGAGCCGGGCCAGGCCCGGAGGCGCGGGACCCAGGACCCGGACCAGGGAGGCCAAGTCTTCTTCCCGGGCGATGGCTTTTTTCAAGGCCGCGGTCAGGCGGGTGGCGGCCTGGGCCACCGTCTCTCCGGGAATGCCGCTGAGCCGGGCCAGGGCCAACCTGGTGAAGGGGGGATAGCCCGATTCCCGGCGGCTTTCGAGTTCCTGCTGCACAAAACCCTGGTAGTCCTGGGACTTGACCGCCTGAAAGACAAAATGGTCCGGATGGAAGGTCTGGATCAGGACTTTACCGGGAGCCTCCCCCCGGCCGGCCCGGCCCGCCACCTGGGACAGGAGTTGGAAGGTGCGCTCCCCCGCGTGGTATTCCGGAAAGAAGAGGTGGCGGTCAGCGGCGATCACTCCCACCAGGGTAACGCCGGGGAAATGGTGCCCCTTGGAGATCATCTGGGTGCCCACCAGGAGATCGGCCCGGCCTTGGGGAAAATCCTCCAACATTTTCAGGGCGCGGCCGCTGTGGGGCGCGGTATCCCG
>JAQTXE010000004.1 GCA_028688935.1 Syntrophales bacterium | reverse complement strand
TTTTTGGAACTTAACTCCGGAAAATGATGACAGGGGAGGTAGCAGGTAATAGGCGTGGCGAAGCTTATACCGGTTGCCGAAAGTTTTTTCCGTCCCCCCTCACCCTGACCCTCTCCCCCCATCGGGGGGAGAGGGAATAAGAGGAAAGAACTTTTGGCAAATGCTATAAGACCGCGGCCGGCAAAAGCCGGCACAGGCTTTCCAGCCTGTGCCGGGCCGGATGAAGTTGATTTGCCGCCCCGGGGGCGATTACCCTCATTGAGGGCGGTTAAAAATGCGGTATTCTAAGTGTCGAGGATATCAGTAAAATTAATGTCCGCCCCCAGAACCCCTATAAGGTTCCCCTCTGCATTCCACAAGGGCGTGGAAACCGTAAAGCAGAAACTATCAGAGGCCACGGAGCGATAAATATCAGAAATATAAGTATGTTGGCGAGTAACCGCCTTTTTGAACCAGGGCCGGGTGGACCAGCTTTTGCCGTAGCCCGTGGAGCCATAGGCCGCCCGGAAGCCGTTGGCGGAGATATTGTCGGTAATCTGTACCCCCCTGGCGTTGGTGACATAGCAGAGTTCGAGGAACGGGTAATTCCTGACCACTCTTTTAAGAAAGGCTTCTTGCCGCGACCGGCTCATGGAAACCAAATCTGCAGCCTGGGAAATATATTCGATTACTTCCCTGGCTTTCCGGTGCCCCGGCAGACGAAAGACTCCAACCCCCAGGAGCAGGTCTTCACAATGCTGCCGGACTTGTTCTCCTAATTGCGTCAGAAGGGAAGAATTATGGAGCTGTTGTCCGGCAATTTCACCAACGGCCTCCAGATCATCGGTAACCTCACGGATAACCTTTTGAACCTGCGCATCCTGGGACTCTCCTGACTGAGCCATCTCTTCGAGCATGTTATTAAAGGTGGCGCCGGCGGCATCCCTCGATCCTCCCAGGCCCATTCTGGCGGCCAGCAGGGCGATACTATCCTGGATCGTGGCTAAAATCCCTCCCACCTGATTGGTGGCCTCAGCGGTCTGATCCGCGAGTTGGCGAATTTCTTGGGCCACCACTGCGAAACCCACTCCCGCTTCCCCGGCCCGGGCTGCTTCCACCGCCGCGTTCAGCGCCAGCAATCTGGTTTGAAAAGTTACTTTCTCAATGAGATTAACCACCGTGACAATATTCTCCGACCGTTCCTGCAAAACCTTGATGACCTCGACGACCTCCCGGTAAAAAGCCGCTGCGTCTTCAGTATAACGCCCCACCTCCTGGACCATGGCCGCCATTTTTTGAGTGGCTTTGGTAATCTGCTCCACCTGCCGGACCTGGTCATGGGCCCCGGACTCCAGACCTTGGGCTACTGACGCCAGATCCGGAGCAACCCGGGAAAGATTGACCGTAGTCACCGCGATCTTGGTAATAATGGCCCGCAGCTTATCGAAAAGATGCTGGAAAATTCCGGCTAACTGACGGAGGCGCCGGCGCCGGGGAGGCTCCAGGGCCACGGTCAAGTCCCAATCTCCCCTGGTCATCATCTCCAGGGGCTCTACAAATCTTTTAAACGAGGAGAATATCTTCAGGTGCGAGAGTAACATGAGCTATCTCCTTTATCGCGAGATTTTTCAGCAGAGATGTCTTGGCGCCGGGTAGTAGATAGCAAGTTACATACCACCGGTCTGCCTCAAACCACCACGGCGTTTAGTGTAGGTAACCTATAGATAATATTATCTATTAAGTTATAATTCTGCATTTGGGAGGGAAGCAGAGGGCTTTTTTTCTCCTGGGAGATTTATCGCAATTAACATAAATGCAAAATGGCGTAGTAATTAATTGACAGTAAAGTAATTTGATTAAGCGGATTGGCGACAAAAATGAATTTTCTGGATCTTCGGAGGGACAGTGCTCAAAAAGCAGGGGCGCCCCCCCCGGGGGGACGCCCCTATATTTAAGTTATTATTTACTTGAATTTATCCAGGACCCAATTTAGTGAACGCCTTCAACGATATATAGAGAGGCCCTCGGTCTTTTTCCCGCCGCGGCTTTCTTGTTCTTGCGGCCAGGTTTCTCCGCCCGGGGCTGCAGCGCCAACATGCGATAGTGCAGGTTTTCCACCTGGGGCAGCAGCGCCCGCACCGCGGCCACACATTTTACGGCGTCGTCTTCCACCCGGCGGGTCACCTGCTTGATTTCGGCCAGAATCGCAATCAGGTAATCATAGTCCTTCGCCGTCGCCGCCTCCCGCCGGCCCAATTTCGCCACTAATTCCGCAGTCTGGGCCGCACCCTCCTGGGCCCGGGGAATATTCTCCTGAATCATGGTGACGGTGTGGTTGGCGGCCGCGAGGGCCATAAGGGCCAGTTCCCGGACCTGAGTGGTCATCAGCCTCAGATCTTCTTTGGCCTTTCCGGGAGAGCCGGCCACCGGGGGCGCGGCTTCCAGCAGATCCAGATTCAAGACCACCCCCTCCAGAGAAGAAATAATCCTGAGGGTATCTTGCCGGGCCGTGTAGATAACTTCCAGGTAAGCAGTGAATAGTTTCTCGATTTCCCGGACATGGCTGATCATTATTTTCTTTGACATCGGCTGGTGTCCTCCCCTTAGGGTCACTGGCCCCATTAAGCCGTTTTCCTGCCCACCGAGGATTAAAGAGCCTCGGTAGAATAACGTAACCCCTTAGCCTAGAAGTCCTGGAAAGAACCGGGTCTTTCTTCCAGGGGGATAACCTTATCCGGAGTAACCGCCACCCTGTGATCGTGATCCAGGAGTTTCGTATCTTTGCGGGGACGGCTGATGGCCTGGTGTATTTTTGCCACTCCGGTCTGGAGGACTCGCCGGCCGTTGTGCCCGTTGCCATTTTGGGGGAAGACATGATGGCCATTAGTCTGGCCGCCCACCAGGGCCACCAGCTCACCCACCATCGTTTTCATCTGTTCCGATTGGGCATTCAGTTCCTCGGAGGCGCTGGCGCTTTCCTCGGCATTGGCCGCCACCTGTTGGGTGACCCCATTCATTTCCTCCACCGCCTTGTTGATCTGGTCCACTCCAGCAGCCTGTTCATTGGAGGCCGCGGCGATCTCCGCCACCAGTTCCTTGACTTTAGTGGTGCTGTCGGCCACCTGGGAAAAAGCCTCCGCGGTCTTTTGCACCACCTCCGAGCCTTCTTTGACCTTGTTCACCGTGCCTTCAATGAGATTGGCGGTATTTTTGGCGGCTTCTGCCGCACGCATGGCCAGGTTGCGGACTTCATCGGCCACCACTGCAAATCCGGCTCCCGCCTCTCCGGCCCGGGCCGCTTCCACGGCCGCGTTCAGGGCCAACAGGTTGGTCTGGAAAGCGATCTCATCGATGGTCTTGATAATCTTGGCGGTCTCTTCGCTGGAGGCGGATACGTCTTTCATCGACCTGGTGAGATCGCCCATGGAGGAATTGGCGGTATCCACTACCCGGGCCGTTTCTCCCATCAGCACGTCGGCCTGCCTGGCGCTCTCGGCGTTGGACCGGGCCATGGATGCCATTTCCTGGAGGGAGGAAGTGGTCTCCTCCAGGGCCGCGGCTTGCTCGGAAGACCCCTGGGCCAGAGATTGGCTGGACGACGATACCTGGATGGAAGCAGAGGCCACCTGATCGGAGCCATCATTAAGACCGTTAATAATACGGTTTACGGGTCTGGTAATACTCCGGGTCAGAAAGAAGGCGATCAAAGCTCCCAGAAGAATGGCGCCTCCGGAAAGGAGAAGCATAATATAGCGAGCGGTGTCCGCCGCCTTGGTGCCCGCCTCCCCCTCTTCTTTGGCCAACTTTACCTGATATTGTACTAAGGCTTCAATATTAGCCAATAATTTAGCCTGAGGCTGCCGCACCTCGGTGAAGAGAACCTTGGCCGCTTCTTCCGCTTTATTAGCCAGGGCCAGGGCTGCAGCCTTGTCCACCAGAGGTTTGACAATATTCTGGCTCTCTTTGATCCTGGCCATGATGTCCTTGCCTTGAGCCGATGTCACGGTTTTCTCCAATTTGCCATAGGCTGCGGCAAATTTACCCCGGGAACTGTCAATCCGTCCTTTGTCTTGTTTGTTTAATTCCAGGTCATTACTGAGGGCCATATTGCGGACCGACCGGGCAATGACGTTGATACCATTAATCAGGTCATTGGCCCATTCCATCTTGGGGTTCTTGTTGGTAACGATGTCGTTTAGGTGACCGGCTACTAAAGATAAACGGTTAACGCCTAGATAGGCTACGATGCCCAATAGGATCAGCATCACCCCAAAGCCCATTCCCAACTTGGTTCCAAGTTTCATGTTCTTAAACATTTTCTTACCTCCTTGTAAGTTATCTCCATTATTTAATTGAGTTTGTTGGTTAACATTTCCCAGCCGGTAACCGGACTGCTCTACTACCACTCCCCCGGGGCGGCGGGAAGTTAGCTTAAAATCTTCGGCCCTTTAGGCCGCCGCCATCTCCATCCCCCAGGCTTCCTCCCCGGCCAGCACCTGGTCAATATCCAGCAGGATTTTGACCCCGCCCTTGGTCTTGCCTATGCCCAGAAGGTACCGGGTTTGCAGGCCGTTGCCGAAGGACGGCGGGGGTTCGATGTCCCCCGCCTGAATCGGCAGAACCTCGGAGACGAAATCCACCACCACCCCTATCTGGATCGGGCCGGAGCGGCTGATCACCTCCACCACGATGATGCAGGTGCGCTGGGTGTACTCCGTCCATTCCAGGCCGAATTTTTGGCGCAGGTCCACCACCGGGATGATCCTGCCCCGCAGGTTGATGATCCCTTTGACATAGGGGGGCGTATGGGGCATGGGGGTGATGGTCATAATGCCGATGATTTCCCGGACCTTGAGAAGACCGATACCGTAATCTTCCTCCGCCAGGGTGAAAGTGAGGTATTTGTCGTCTTTCTTCTGTAAGGAGCCGTGAAGCTCCTCCTCCGCTTGAGCATTAGCTTGAGTCATGGGCCATACCTCCTTTTTATTAAGGTCTGTTTTCTATTTGCAGCTCAGATGGGGCGAGCATTTTTATCTACACCACGGCGGCGAACTGTACATCACTTAGGATATTGGTTCCCTTACAAAGTCCAAGGTTATTACCTTGGGTAATGGTTTAGTGATGACATCCACCGGCATCAGAAAAATGTAGCACTCAACAATAATTATGGTTAACAATTTCATGCTTTTTATAGTGACCTGATAGTACTCAATAAGACGACAATTTATCCTGGAGAGAACAAACCTCTCCCTTACTTATTATTTCTTCAACACCAAATTATGGTACTATGATCGATAATATAAAGTAGGTTCTACAGACCCCAACATTCTACAGTATTATCGTTCATGCAACGTATAACTTTAGTGATAATTTGTAATTATTTATAAAAAAATAAAGTTGTTAACTAAAGATAGACCACAAATCGATTATTGTTAAACCATCAACAATCTGATATTAAAAATCTTCTTGATATCATTCAGGAGGAACTAAATGGGAATTTCTTGCAAACACTGCGGCGGCACTTCTTTTGTCAAGAATGGTTTCGTGCGGAATCTCCAACGGTACCGGTGCAAGAAATGTGGGTGTAACTTTACCGCCACCCCCAAGCGCGGTTGCCCCACAGATATTAAGGCCTTGGCCATCTGGCTCTATAGATCCGGAAAGATCAGTTTCCGGAAGGTGGGGAGCCTGCTGGGCGTCTCGGCGGTAAGCGCATATAAGTGGGTCCACCAGGAAGGAGGGCCTGCACGGTCAGAAATGATGCAGGTAATCAGGGAGATCGAGCTAGATGATTTACATCATCTTCTTGGTGAAAAAACAGCAAGGACTGCCTATGGGAAGCCCCTGCTGGTAATGCACGGCGAGGTGTCGCCTGAGTTGTGGCTGGCGGTGATAATAGTAGGGGATATATAAAACGTGGCGCTCGTCCTCGATGGATGAGCTGCATTGGTGGCGGGGCGTTAATTCCGTAGTGATTCCACCCGGGGAGCTCAGGGTGGGCTAGGGTGACCTTTGCCCTGAAAATTATAAAAGCCGGCAGGCGAAGTTAAGAGGCCCATTTCCAGGCGCGAGGCCAAAATTGTGCCAGACCGGGAACAGAGACAGGCTCGCCCGCGGGCCTAGGACGGACACCTGCCACGTTTTAACCACAGATAACTACAAATAATTGATTCAATCTATACTAAGAGAACGCTCTTAGGTATTATTTGGCGGGGATAACCTTGCCTTCCTCCACCTTAAAGCCCAAGGCCTGGAGAATGGCCAGTTGCAGGTCGTTGGGGGGGACGAGCCTTCTTTTAAGTTTTTTGTCTTCGGGATGCCAGAATACCGCAGTCCGCAAGTTTCTCAACTCTTCCATAACCTCTTTGGGACTGGCCAGCAGTCCCGCCTGATTCAGGCGCATGCATAAGAGGATGAGATAACTCAAAGCTACCATGCACACGAAAATATTGACCCGGAGCTTGGATTCCGTCCAGTGGTATTGGGGCAGCAGCACCTCTTGCAGGGTAATGCCGGTCTGGCGAATCTGCTCTTCGACGATGCAGCGGTCGATATTAGCCTCGCTGATTTCCTCGCCGGACCAATCCTTATGATCGGTAACCAAAATAGTCTTGCCCAGGCCCCGCGCAACCTCTTCCACTACCTGCTCCTGGAGTGCCAGCGACATGGTGGGGGCGCCGCCTTCTTTGCCGAAACTCAACTTAAAGAGGTCCGGCCGCAACTGGAGATACTGGCAGATTTGGAGCAGATAAGCTTCCAGAGATTGGGGATCCTCCTCCGGCAGCTCTCCTTGCCCCCACTTCCGCTCCAGATTGGCAAATTCCTGCCGCACCTTTTGAATTTTCTCCTGAAATTTCTCGTGCTCGCTCGCAAAGGTCCGGGGATCATAGGTAATCGCCACCTTATGGGAGCGGCCCCAGACTGAAGCCTGGGTTTCATAATAGAGGATCTGATTTTCCGGCGTTCCTTCGGCCAGGAGCCGGCGGTTATACTTGCAGGGCAGGGTCCAGAAATCCTCCAGCGGTACTGTGGTCAATTCGGGGAGAAAGTCAGGGGGGTAAGCCGCGATTAGATGCAGGTCTTTTTGGGAGTCGACCAGGTCAATGAGGGAAGGGGTGTCTGTGCCTTTCCCCAGAATCACGGTGAGGTCCTTGACCTCTATCCCCATATCCTCGACCTGGGCCAGCATATTTTTAAAAACCGGCTCCAGGGATTCACTTTCCTGGATGGCCTTGGTGATGATCTGATAATAGATGGGGACGCCGGTGGACCTCTCAGTGATTAAGGCCAACCAGAATTGGTGGGGTGCTTTGGCCCCTTTTCTTTTGCCTGACAGGGGGGCGTCATCCGGCGCCGTAGAGGTGGAAGAATAACTGGTAATCTCCAGCAAAAAATTTTCTTTTTTGTCTGGTAGTTGGGCATGCACCCTTTGGAAAAAGCGGTGGATAATTTCTTCCAGGTTCTCCTCGCTGATCCGGTTCCAATGGTTCCAAAAATTCTGGGAGCTCAAGGATTCCAGGCGCACGGGCCGGACGCGTAAAATATCGGTGGACTCGTACCAGGCTGCCAGTTTTCTCTTGCTCGTGGGATCAATGGCCCGGTTAAGAGCGGCATAAAAAAAGAGATCCCCTAAACTGGGCCCTTTGGTGCGTTTCTTGGGAGGCAGGAGCTCATCTACCAGCCCAGTCAGGTCTAAGTTCCGGTCGATTTCATTGAGGACGAATATCGATCCGAATTCTTTGGGAGAGAATCCCTCCCGGGCTTTTTCATCCTGCCCTTCCAGGAGGGCCTGGACTTTGTCAGCCGTACCCAAGTAAACTTGGTTGACCGTAGTGGGCTTGCCATAAACTCGCTGGGTCTCACGGATATAAAAATACTCCCGCCCCTTTTTGACCTTCTTATAGAGATGCGCCATGCTTCATTCCTAGTCGGTAAATTATAGGTTTTATTGAAATAAAATCTCTATTGGAGAATTTTGCAAGAAAAAAATTGGTGGGTATTACACCGTAATTAGGTTTACCCATTATATAAATCGGTCGTTTACGGTTATTAAAATAATTATTTGATAAAGTCGCAATTTCCGGAGTGCAGCGGGAGCATCAAGGAGAGAAACAGAGGTATTTTTGTGTCTTTTTGCTTAAAGCCGGAGGCACACCTTGCCGGGAATCACATGAAGAAATCGAATCTAAGCAATTTGATTTTTAAGTTACAGCAAATCCTTTTTTCTCAGTTATCCTGGACGGAGAGGAGGACGTCAACTCCTTAGAAATACGAAAATCTCCCCTTTGAATACGAGGCAATTTCCCAGGCCCAAGATGTTTTTTAAAATAGCTTCCACGATGCCATACCAAGCGGAATCAGCAAATAGAGGTTAACGTATCATTACTTACTTCTGTTCATAATTATGCTTATCCTTAAACATCTGGAGCAATCTTTACTTAAATTTTACAAAGCGGATAGTAGCATCTCTGAGGTCACCGGGTTCCATAGTCCTCAGCCTGACTCCAAGTTCGAGAAGTTATCATCATAGGCCTTTCCCGGCAATTTCCTCCTGCCCGGCCGCCTTCTTTAATTTTATACTATCTTCTAGAACCATAAAATAATTATACTGCAAAGATATGGAAAACTTCTTCAATCCTCAGAGTGTGGCCGTAGTGGGGGTTTCCGACAACCCCGCCAACCTGGCCCAGGGCATCGTCGCCAATCTCCTGAAATTCGGCTATCAGGGAACCATCCTGCCGGTGGGGCCCCGGGGGGGCTCCATCTTCGGCTTACCCATCTTTCCCCGCCTGGAAGACCTCCCCCAGGCCGTGGACCTGGCGGCTATCCTCACCCCCGCCAAAGTGGTGCCCCAGGTGGTGGAGACCTGCGGCCGCCTGGGTATCAAGCGGGTGGTGGTGGAATCCGCGGGTTTCTCCGAATTGAACGACGCGGGCCGGACTATGGAGGAGAAAATCCGCGCCCTGCTGCGCCGCTACCGGATGCGCCTGGTGGGTCCCAATGGCTTGGGCCTCATGAACATGGAGACCGGCCTGGCCCTGCCCTTCGCCTCCCTGGAACCCCCGCCCCGGAAAGGCCGCATCGCCATTATCTCCCAAAGCGGGGGCGTGGGCTCCCACCTCTTTGCCTGGATGGCTCAAGAGGGTCTGGGGCTGAGCAAATTCTTAAGCCTGGGTAACCGACTGGACGTGGCGGAAAATGAGGTTCTGGCTTATTTTCTCCAGGACCCCGCCTCCCAGGCTGTTTACCTTTACCTGGAAGGGCTGGCGGATGGCCGGGAACTGATGTCCCTGGCCCGGAAAGCCTCCAAACCCGTCTATCTCCACGCCCCCAATGTGGGCGCGGAGACCGCGGTCATCGCCCATTCCCATACCGCCTCCCTGGCTACGGATGAGCGGGTGCTGGAGTCCGCCTGCCGCCAGAGCGGCATGCTCGCCATCAAGCGCCAGACCGAATTTCTGAACGCGGCCAAACTGGTGGGCCAACCCCCGGTTAAGGGCTCCCGGGTGGTGGTCCTCTCCCGCACCGGCGGGGAGGCGGTGGTCACCGCTTATGCCTGCCGTCAATGGGGGTTTGAACTGCCGCCCCTCTCGCCTCCCTTGGCGCAACTCCTAAGGGAGCGGTCCCGGGCCGGGATCATTAAGCCCACCAACCCCATCGACCTGGGGGATATCTTTGATTTCGGGGTCTATGAAGAGATCATGGCTGCGGTTTGCCGGGACCCGGAGGTGGACGCCATCATCTTTCATTACGGTCCCCTGGCTGATTTTGAAATCCAGCGGGGCCGGGAGATGGCCCGGGAGTTGGTGGAGCAGGCCCGGGCCGCGGGCAAACCTCTGGCGGTCACCGTCTTGATCTCCCTGGGTGAAGAGGAGTTTCTCCGGGAAACCTTGGGCGTGCCGGTCTTTCACTTCCCCGAGGACGCGGTGGAGGCCCTGGCCGCCTCCCGCTTTCTGGCCGCCGGGGGAGAGGTGGCCGCGGCCGCGACACCTGCTCCGGTCGATGCCGCTTCATTGGCGGCCCTCCTGCCCCCGGAGCCGGGTTTTCTCTCTCTGGCCCCGGCCCTGTCCCTCATCGGCGCCCTGGGGATTACGGTGGCGCCCTGGGGTCCGGCTGCCACCCCGGAAGAGGCGGTGGCCGTGGCCCAAAAGTTGGGCTACCCCGTCTGCCTGAAATTAGCCGCGGCCTCTCTGGTCCACAAGACCGAGGCCGGCGGGGTGCTCCTGGACCTTAATGACGAAGCCGCGGTGGCCGCGGGCTTCACCCGCCTGGCCCAAACCGCCAAAGACGCCCTGCCGGCCGGAGAAGAGTGGCAGGTGGTGGTCATGGCCCAGGTGCAAGGAGGGCTGGAACTCCTTCTGGGGGCCCGGCGGGACCCGGTCTTCGGGCCGGTGCTGGCCTTTGGGGCCGGCGGTATCGGCACCGAGGTTCTGGAAGACGTCTCCTTAAGGATCGCGCCCCTGAGCCCGGCCCAGGCCCGGGAACAGATCGCCTCTACCCGTATCGGCCGCATGTTGTCCGGTATCCGGGGGCAAGCCCCCGCTGACCTGGAGGCCCTGAGCCGGGCCTTGGCGGTGCTGTCCCAATTAATGCTCAACTTCCCCCGCATCCAGGAAGTGGACCTCAATCCGGTGCGGGCCTTCCCCGGCAAAGAGGGCCTTCTCGCCCTGGACGCCCGGGTGCGGGTCAGTGAGCAGTGAGCGGTGAGCAGTTTTCTTTGAAGAGTCGCTTCGGAAAAAGGGAAGAGCATTGCTCCTCCCCGTTCCTGCGAAACACTGATCACTGATCACTGGCTACTATCCCCAGAAGTTGACGCTTATACGGAATCTCCATATAATAGATGAATGACGATTTGCACAAGATTGGATCATCGGGAGGAAAATCTTTGAGTTTCGTGATCGCCATGGCCGGCAAAGGCGGCACCGGCAAAACTACGGTGGCCGGTATGCTGCTCCGCTACTTGGTGGAACATGGGAAGACGCCGGTGCTCGCGGTGGACGCCGACGCCAACAGCAATCTCAATGAGGTCCTGGGGCTGGAAGTGGAGTATAACGTGGGTACGGCCCGGGAGGAAATGAAGAAGGGCGGCGGCCTGGTGGACATCACCAAGGACCAGCTCATCGAGATGCGCATCAATCAGTGCATCGTGGAGGCCGATGGCTTCGATCTCCTTGCCATGGGCCAGCCGGAGGGGCCCGGGTGCTACTGCGCCGCCAACAACCTGGTGGCCCACTTTATGGGGGTCCTCGCCAAAAATTATCCTTATATACTTATGGACAATGAGGCGGGCATGGAGCATGTCAGCCGTCTCATCACCAATAATATGGACCTTTTTGTGTTGGTCTCGGACCCTTCCTGGCGGGGAATTCAGGCTGCCCGCCGTCTTCAGGATCTGGCCCGGCATTTAAAAATCGCCATCGGCCGTGCGGTCCTCATCGTCAACCGGGCGACGAACGGTCTTTCGCCCCGGGCCCAGGAGGAAATTGAGAGCCAGGGGCTGGAATTGGCCGGCTTGATTCCGGAAGACCCCATCATCGCGGAATTCGATGCCCAGGGCCGTCCCACCTATAACTTACCTGCGGATTCTCCAGCATTACAAGCAGCTTACGGGATCTTCGCGCGGTTATTGCCTTAAGTGCAAAACTACTGATGGCGAAGAGTGAATTTTTTGCTTGACTTATTTGCCAATTAAAGATTATTTTCACAATGTTTAGACCTCCATAGGGGTATGAGGCCGGAAATTCCGGAAATATAAGGAGGGAACTACCTTGGCTTTTGAAATTCCCAAACAGATTTATTCTGGCGCGATCAAGACTGTGTCAATCGGTAAAGGCGATAAGGCCATCACTTTAGGTGGAGAAACTTCCTATCCCTTCTACGTGTTTGAAGGGGTGATGCCTAACAAACCGCGGGTAGCCATGGAAGTATGGGATAAGAACCCTGGCGAGGACTGGGCCGCACCAGCCCTGGAGCCCGTCAAAGATGTGGCCGGAGACCCGGTGGCCTGGGCCCAGAAGTGCGTCAAAGAGTTTGGCGCGGAGGCCGTGGCCCTGATCCTGGTGAGCACTGATCCCAATGGCGACAATGCTTCTCCGGAGGCCGCGGCGGCTACCGCCAAAAAAGTGGCTGAAGCCATTGATGTGCCCTTGATCGTCTATGGCACCAGCAACATGGAGAAGGACGCAGAGGTCCTGAAAGCAGTGGCCGAGGCCTGCGACGGCTTTAACCTGATCATCGGTCCGGTCCAGGACAAGAATTACAAGCAGATCGGCGCGGCGGCCCTGGCTTACAAACACACCATCGTCGCCAACAGCCCCATTGACGTCAACCTGGCCAAGCAGTTGAACATCCTGCTGGGGCAGTTGGGCGTCAAAGACTCCCAGATCCTGGTTGATCCTACCACTGGCGGCCTGGGCTACGGCCTGGAGTACTCCTACTCCGTAATGGAACGGGACCGCATGGCCGCTCTGACTCAGGAAGATGACAAGCTGCAGCTTCCCATCTTCAACTACCTGGGACAGGAAGTCTGGAAAGTTAAAGAGTGCAAACAAACCAACGCGGAAGCCCCCCAATTGGGCGATCAGACCAAGCGCGGTATCCTCATGGAAGCCATCACCGCGGTGGATCTCCTGCTGGCCGGCGGCGATCTGCTCGTCATGCGGCATCCGGAAGCGGTAAAAATGACCAAATCCATTATCCAGGAATTGGCCGGCTGAGGCGCCTGCCCTAATCTGGAACAGACAATCCATTTCACTCAGAGCCCGGCCCAAGATGTAGTTGTGCCTATCTGGAAGTTTACCAAAGTGGCGGGGCTCTGTTTTCAAGGGAGGCCATGAAGGTCGTCCTTAAAAGTGAGTAACCGGAGGAAAAACGAATGGCTGAGTTAGATCCGACTAAACTATCCATTGACCCCGCGACCCAAGAGATGCTCAAGAAGGCTCAAGCGGACGGTATCGAAACAATTTTTGACCGGGCCCAGGTGATGAAACCCTGCCCCATCGGAGCTGAGGGGGCCTGTTGCCGCATCTGTGCCCAGGGTCCCTGCCGGGTGCCCCCGCCCAAGAAGGCGAAAGAAGGCGAAGCACAGAAGAAGCAGGCCGTGGGCCTCTGCGGCGCCACCGCCGAAACCATCGTCGCCCGGAACTTCGCCCGCATGGTCTGCTCCGGGGCCGCGGCCCACAACGACCACTCCCGGGGCACCGCCCTGTTGTTCAAGGAAGTGGCCCACGGCAAGGCCCAGGGTTACGAGATCAAAGATGTGGCCAAGCTGCGCAAAGTTGCCAAGGATTGGGATGTGGCCATCACCGAGGGTGAAGGCGACGACGCCAAACCCCGTCCCAAGGAAGCCATCGCCCAGGAACTGGCGGACAAGGTCTTGCTGGAATTCGGCCAGCAAAGCGGCGAAATCACTTACGCCAAACGGGCCCCCAAGAAACGCCAGGAACTGTGGCGCAAGCTGGGGATAGTGCCCCGGGGCTACGATATCGAGATCGTCGAGCTCATGCACCGCACCCACATGGGCGTGGACCAGGAATACCACAACATCATCAAACAGTGCAGCCGCACCGCCCTCTCCGACGGTTGGGGGGGCTCCATGATCTCCACCGACCTCCAGGACATCCTCTTCGGCATGCCGGTGCCGGTGGCCGGGGAGATCAACCTGGGCGTGCTGAAAGAAGATATGGTCAACATCATCATCCACGGTCATGAGCCCCTGTTGCCGGAGATGATCTATGTGGCCTCCCAAGAGCCGGAAGCCATCCAATACGCCCAGAACAAGGGCGCCAAGGGCATCCAGTTGGCCGGCATGTGCTGTTCCGCCAACGAAATCCTCATGCGCCACGGCATCCCCGTGGCCGGCAACTATCTCCAGCAGGAGCTGGCCATCATCACCGGCGCAGTGGACGCCATGGTGGTGGACGTGCAGTGCGAGATGCAGTCCCTGGCCAACGTGGCCAAGTGCTACCACACCAAGCTCATCACCACCGACGACCGGGCCCGCATCGAAGGGGAGACCATGCACATCCCCTTTGACGAGCACCATGCCCTGGACGTGGCCCGCAAGGTGGTGCGGGAAGCCATCGACAACTTCCCGAACCGCCGGGCCCCGGTGTTGATCCCCTCCATGAGCCATCCCACGGTGGTGGGCTTCAGCTATGAGACCATTCAGTACCTGTTGGGCGGCTCCATCCGCGGTTCCTACTATACTTTGAACGATAACATCATCGGCGGCCGGGTGCGGGGCGTGGCCGGGGTGGTGGGTTGCAACAACTGCCGCACCATGCATGACAATGCCCACCTCACCATGATCAAGGAACTGCTGAAAAACGACGTCATCGTTCTGACCACCGGCTGCTCCGCCATGACCGCGGGGAAATTCGGCCTGCTGACCCCGGAATCGGCCAAAGAGCATTGCGGTCCGGGTCTGGCGGAGGTCTGCGAGACCGTGGGCATCCCGCCGGTCCTGCACATGGGCTCCTGCGTGGACAACTCCCGCATCCTCATGGCGGCCACCGCCTGTGTCAAGGCTGGTGGTTTGGGCACCGACATCAGCGACCTCCCTGCCGCGGGCGCCGCGCCTGAGTGGATGTCGGAGAAGGCCATCTCTATCGGTCACTACTTCGTGGCTTCAGGTGTCTACACCATGTTTGGGGTCACCTTCCCCTCCACCGGTTCCGAACTGCTCACCGACTACCTCTTCAAAGGTATCGAAGAAGAGCTGGGCGGCAAGTGGGACTTCGAGCCCGATCCGGAGCTGGCGGCCAAGAAGATGATCGCCCACATCGACCTGAAGCGCAAAGCCTTAGGTATCGACAAGGCCCGGGAGCGGGTGCTCTTCGACATGGATATGCGCCGGGAAATGGCAGAGGCCGCCGCGGCGGAAGAGCACTAAGAATCGAAGGGGCTGTTACCGTCTCAGAAGAGCGGCAGCCCCTTGCAGATAATTTCCTTTATGAAAAAGGAAGGAGGAAGCCAGCGTGTCTAAAATCATCATATCCGCTGCCATTCGCGGAGCTCATAAAATTGTTGATAAGTGTGCGGCTAAGTTGGACGAAGCCATTCAGAAATATGGTGAAAACCAGGAGATCGGTTTCCCCAATACCGCTTATTATCTTCCCATTATCTACTCTCTGATGGGCACCAAGATCGAGAAACTGAAAGATGCCGTGCCCGTCATGAAACGTTGCCAAACCTTGCTGCCGCCGGTTCCGGCCGAACATAACTACCTGCCCTACCTGGGACCCGGTCTGGACGCGGGTTTGGCCACCCTCTTCGCCGAAGAAATCTTTGAGGCCATCCGCTACGTGGAAGACCCGGATTTCTATGTGGGCGGGGAAGAAGTCTATAGCAAAGGCGACACTAAAATCTGGCTGGGCGCCGCAGAGGACACTATCTTCCGGAAACGGGGCGTCGAGTTCGTGGACGGTTCCGCCCCGGGGTTTGCCGCCATCGTCGGCGCCGCCCCCTCGGTCCAGGAAGCCGTGGACCTGGTGACGGAATACCAGAAAAAGAACCTCTACATCTTCTGCGCCGCCAAATCCATTGACGGCAAAACCTCGGTGCCGGAACAGCTCCTGGAAGGCGGTGTGCAGGTCGGCTGGCCCACCCGGATCGTGCCCTTCAGCCCGGACATCTCCGGCGCAGTCTTCGCTTTAGGGTTCGCCAACCGGGCCGCCATGGCCTTCGGCGGCGTCAAACCCGGCGCGGCTTTGAAGATGCTCCTCTATAACAAGGACCGGATCTTTGCTTTTGTCAATGCCGTGTCCGAGATCTCCGACGAGTGGTACGCCAATGCCGCGGGTTGTATCAACTGGGGCTTCCCCACCATCACCAACCAGGACATCCCCCAGGTGCTGCCCACCGGTATCTGCACCTACGAGCACGTGGTCTCCAACGTGCCCATGGCGGAGTTGGGCCAAAAGTCCATCGAAGTCCGGGGCCTTAAGGTTCAGGTCACCGAGATCGACATCCCGGTGAACTTCGGCGCCGCGTTCGAAGGGGAACGGGTCCGGAAAGACGACCTCTACGCCGAGTGCGGCGGCGGCAAGACCCAGGCCGTGGAGCTGGTCACCAGCAAGCGCATGGAAGAAGTGGAAGACGGTAAGGTGGAAGTTATCGGTCTGGATCTCCCCGACCTGCCCCAAGACAAAATCCCCATGCGCCTGCCTTTGGCCGTGGTGGTGGAAGTGGCCGGCCGGAACTTCCAGGCCGATTTCGAGCCCATCCTGGAGCGGCAGATTCACCACTTGGTGAACTACGCCCAGGGCGTCATGCACATCGGGCAGCGGGATATCGCCTGGTACCGCATCGGCAAGGCCGCGGTGGAAAAGGGCTTTTCCTTGAAGCATATTGGCACCATCCTCCACGCCAAGTTTCACCAGGATTTCGGCGCCATCTTCGACAAATGCCAGGTGAAGCTCTACACTGATAAAGAAAAGGTGGACGAGATCACCGCCCGTGCCCGGAAGATTTACGCCGAGCGTGACGCCCGGGTGGAAGGCATGACCGACGAAACTACCGAAATCTACTACTCCTGCACCCTGTGCCAGTCTTTTGCGCCCAACCACGTGTGCGTCGTCAGCCCGGAAAGGACCGGTCTCTGCGGCGCTTACAACTGGATGGACTGTAAGGCTTCCTATGAGATCAACCCCACCGGTCCCAACCAGCCCATCGAAAAGGGTGAGACCATCGATGAGAAATACGGGATGTGGCAGGGAGTCAATGATTTTGTCTTCAAAGCTTCCCGCCAGAAGGTGGAAAAATATAACTTCTACAGCCTGGTCTATGATCCCATGACCACCTGCGGCTGCTGCGAGGCCATCAGCGCCATCCTGCCCATGTGTAACGGCATCATGACCGTCAACCGGGACTACACCGGAGAGACCCCCTGCGGCATGAAGTTTACCACCCTGGCGGGCGTCATCGGCGGCGGGCAGGTAACCCCGGGCTTCGTAGGCCACAGCAAGTACAATGTCTGCCAGCGGAAATTCGTTGTCGGCGACGGCGGCCTCAAAAGGGTGGTGTGGATGCCCAAGATCCTCAAGGAAGAACTCCGGGAACGGCTCCTGCAACGCGGTGAGGAGTTGGGAATCCCCGATCTCATCGACCGCATCGCCGATGAAACCGTGGGCGTCACCGAAGACGAGATCCTCGCCTTCCTGACCGAAAAGAAACACCCGGCTCTGGAAATGGAGCCTATTATCGGCTAACCTTAACGGGGCCAGGATGGTCATCTTCCTGGCCCCCTTTGATAAGGGTCCCGGCGGGCGGGGATGGCCGACCCATTTTAACCCCGCTTGGCCCTACAGCCATGGATAAGGAGAGAAAAGATGGCTTTAACGGGAATTGAAATTTTCAAACTCCTCGCCAAAACTAACTGTAAAGAATGCGGATTTCCTACTTGTTTGGCCTTTGCCATGGCTCTGGCCAGCGGGAAGGCGGAGTTGGACGCTTGCCCTTATGTCTCCGACGAGGTGAGGGAAAAACTGGCTGAGGCCTCGGCCCCGCCCATCCGCCCGGTGAAAATCGGCATGAAAGAAGGAGTCAAGACCGTGGGGGGCGAAACCGTGATGTTCCGCCACGAGAAGACCTTCTTCAACCCCACGCTCATCGCCGGGCTGGTGACCACCGCCCAGGCGGATGGGGACGTGGACAAGCAACTGGACTCCTTCATGAAGTTGCAGTACGACCGGGTAGGCCTCCTGCTGCGTCCGGAATTAATCGCGGTTCAGGACGCCGATGGCGATGCCGGCAAGTTTGCGGCCCTGGTCAAAAAGGTAATGGACAAGACCGATGCGGGTCTGATCCTTTGCAGTGACAAGGCCGATGTGGTCAAGGCCGGTGCCGAGGCGGCCGCAGAGCGCAAACCGTTGATCGGGGTGGCTACTCCGGATAACGCCGAGGCCTTCGGCGCCCTGGCCAAAGAGTTGGGTCTGCCCCTCATCGCCAAGGCCGAAGGTTATGACGCCCTGGCGGATCTGACCACCAAACTCACGGGTATGGGCCTCAAAGACCTGGTCATCGATTCCGGCAGCCGCAGCCTGAAGCAGGCCCTCCAGGATCAGATAGTCATCCGCCGGGCCGCGTTGGTACCCAAGTTCCGGCCCTTCGGCTTCCCCACCATTACCTGTCCCTGCCAGATGACCGATGATCCCATGATGGAGGCCCTTTACGCCTCGGTCTTCATCGCCAAATACGGCGGCATCGTGGTCCTGTCGAATCTGGACGCCTCCACCGTCTTTCCCTTGCTGCTGGAGCGGCTCAACATCTACACCGACCCGCAGAAGCCCATGATCATCAGCCAGGGCATATATGAAATCGGCAACCCCGGCCCCGACTCTCCGGTGGCCGTAACCACCAACTTTGCACTGACCTACTTTATCGTCTCCGGCGAAATTGAAGGAAGCAAGGTCCCCTGCTGGCTGCTCATCCAGGACACCGAGGGCCTCTCGGTAATGACCGCCTGGGCCGCCGGGAAATTCTCCGGGGATAGCGTGGCCTCTTTCGTCAAGAAATCCGGTATTATGGATAAAACCAAGACCCGCAGCCTCATCATTCCTGGCTATGCCGCCGGCATCAGCGGCGACCTGGAGGAGGAACTGCCGGATTGGAAGGTCCTCATCGGACCCCGGGAAGCGTCCCATATCCCGGCCTTCTTAAAATCTCTCTAGTTTCTTGGGGAAGCTTCTAAAATTATCGGGGAGGAAGCCTGGCGGTTTCCTCCCCACTCACCGCTTAGTTAAGAAAGGGGTCACCTGATGAGTAAATTTTACCGTATCGGCGAAAACCTGAACGTGGTGACCAAGGTCTACGGTCAGGCGATGAAGGAGCGGAACCCTAAGCCGCTTCAGGAGTTGGCCCTGAAAGAGGCCGAAAAAAAGGTGGACTACATTGACATCAATATCGGCCCGGCCCGCAAAGGCGGGGAAGAATTGATGGAATGGATCGTCAAGATCATCCAGGAAGTGGTGCCCGACATCCCCCTGGCCCTGGATTCCTCCAACATCGCCGCCATTGAGGCCGGTCTCAAGGTCCACAAAGGCAAGGCCATCATCAATTCCATCATGGCCCGTCCGGAGCGCATGGACGGCATGATGCCCTTGGTCAGAAAATACGACGCTTACATGATCGGTTTGCTGTGGGGCCCTGAAGGCATGCCCCGGGATGAACACGAAAGAGGCATGCTCACTGCTGAAATTCTGGCCAAAGCCGCGGAATACAATATCGCCAATGAAGATATCTGGTTCGATCCCATCATCGCGCCCTTGAACATCCAGCAAAACCAGCTCATGGCCGACCTGGAATACATGAAGATGCTACAAGACATGGCCCCGGGGGCCCTGTCCACCTGTGGTCTTTCCAATGCCTCCAACGGCGTGCCGGACGAACTCCGGCCCATCATCAACCGCACCTACGTGGTCATGATCCAGCGTTACGGCATGGCCTCGGCCATCGTCGACGCCTTCGACGACGAGCTCTGGGACCTGGTGGACGGTAAGAAACCGGAAGTCAACAAAGTCATTTTCGATATCATGGACGGTAAATCCGTGGACATCCCGTCGATGTCCAAGGAATTGCAAGCTTACGCCAAGACCGCCCGGGTCATCATGGGCCAGGTGCTCTTCTCGGATTCGTGGCTGGAAATATAGCCAGACCCATACTACGAACAAGGAACGCGGCTAAACACTCTCCGGTGTTTAGCCGCGTTTTTATTGTCTGCAGTTCCCTCAAATTCCCCCGGCCCCTGGGCTGCCGGAGACGCGCTACTTAATATCAATATGATTCTTATTTCGCCAACATCTCCAAGGCCGCGGCCACGGCATCCCCAGGGGTGGCCGCGCGCTGCAACCCCGGCACCTCCCAGGTAACCTGCAGTCCGATAACCGGCTTGCCCATTTTGAGGCCGATGGCCGCCTCGGAGATGGTGCCATGGCTGCCGTCCAAGGCGATGAGGGCGTCCGCGGCGTGGGCGATGAGAACATTACGGGCGTGGCCCAGGTTGGTGGGAATAGAGTAGGTAAGGTAGGGATTGGCCCGGGATCGGTCGGGATCGGGGAGAATACCAAGGCTCACGCCGCCCTCTTCTTGGGCGCCTTGGGCCGCGGCGGCCATCACGCCGCCTAAGCCCCCGCAGAGCAGCACCGCGCCCCGCCGGGCCACTTCCCGGCCCACCTCCCGGGCCAGGTCCAGGATCTTAGGGGGGGCCTCGCCCCCGCCGATGACCGCCACATACAGGGGATTGCTCATCAAGTTGATCCCTTATTAAAGCTGGTGATAACTGCCGCGGCTTCGCCAGGTTTACGGAGAGCCAGGGTGCAAATGCTCACCGCGTCCGCGCCCGCATCCAGATACCTTTGGACATCCTCCCGGTTTCTCACCCCGCAGCCCATGATCAAGGGGAGACTCACCTGTTTCCGCAAGCCCATATTATAGTCCAGGGCCGCGGCAAAGGCCGGACCCCCGGAGACCCCCCCGCCCCCCACCTGCCACAGAGGGGAGCGTTTCTGAGGATAAACAATCTCATAGGGGATGGTATTGAGGGCGTGGAGGGCATTAACTCCTAGTTTTTCCAGTTCTTGGGCGAATTCATAGGGGTGGCAGATGCTGATTTTGGCAAGCAAAAATAGGCCGGGGTACTTGCCCTTCACGTCTTGGAAGCATTTTAACGCCTGGGCCACGTTTTCCCGGATGGCTTCCTGGGAGTTGGGGCAGGAAAAGTTGAGTTCCAGGGCCCAGAAGGAAGGACCCAGGAGTTTTTGATAGAGGCCGATGGCCTCCAGGGTTTCTTTAATGGCGGTGTCCGTGCCTTTGGCAAACTCCGGGTAAAAATTGGGAATGACGTTAAAACCTTGAGACCCGGAAACCTTAATGGCCCCGGCGCAGGCCGTCACCCCATGGTTGGTGAGCCCATAGGCGTTGAGCATCCCTAAATCCGGAAGCCTCTTAATATACTTCCAGGTCAGGGGATTGAAGGCGCGGAAATTACCCTGTCGGGGGAAGCGGGTGGCGGATTTGGCAAAAACCGTGGTCCCCGTCTCTCTCACGGCCCGGAGCAGCCACCGGTAGGCGGGAAGTAAGGTGTAGGGAAAGATGCCCCGGCCCCCAGGCCCCAGGGCCGTGGAGACCACGATGGTGGATATTCGGCCTGTCTCCGCCTGAATCATGGTTCTTATCCGTTATCTCCCTGCTTACGATAAGTTCAAGGTTAACGTTGTTGACGTAGGGTGGGCACTGCCCACCAACTCCTTAGCTGCGCGTCTGGGCCGGGTGTCCTTTTTTGTCATCCTGAGCGCCGCGAAGGATCTCGTTCTTTAGCGCCCAGGATTTTCAATCTGCCTGGAAACCATCGACAATGCCTGGAAAGTTATGCTGCCAGAGAAGAGATTCTTCACTCCGCTTTGCTCCGTTCAGAATGACAGATGAGGGATTTTCGCAGAGGTCTCAAGCGCGTAGTAGATATCATCCTCCCCCATGCCTTCATCCATAAACTGCAGGGGCAAGCCATCGGCCAGGAGAAAGCCCTGGCGGGTGGGGGCGGCCCGGTTTTGGTGCACCTCCAGCAAACCCTCTTTCTTAAGATTGTGCAAGGTTTTTTCCCAGCCCGGAACCTGGCGGAGCAGGTCCAGGGAGACCCCCTCCCTGGTCCTTAGACCGAGGAAGAGGACCTCCAGCCGGAGCTGCTCTTCAGAGAGGATTTCCCGGTCTGCCACCGGCGTCCGGCCCTGGGCCAACTCCCGGCAATATTGCTCAACCGAGGGGGTATTCCACCAGCGCACCCCGTTTTGAAAAGAATGGGCCCCGGGTCCCAGGCCCAAATAGGGGGTATGGTTCCAGTATTTGCGGTTGTGGCGGGAATAATGGGGTTTTCGGTTTTCTGTTTCCAGTTTCCGGTAAAAAGATTCTTGGTTGTTAATGAGCCCCGGGCAAAATTCTTCATTTGCCAAGAATTGTGCATTATTAGGGAGCGAAGCGACCGAAGGATTCCCTCCCCCTTGAGGGGGGAGGGTTAGGGTGGGGGTGGCGTCTTTCCTCGGCTCCGCCAGGCGGGCGAAATTGGAGATTTCATAGTGGAGGTAGCCCCGCTCTTCCAGGAAACGGGAGGTAAAGAGGAAGAAGTCCCGTTCCTCCTCTTCCGTAGCCGGGATCACCTCTCCCCGGACTTTTTTGCGTCCCAAGGGCGTTCCCGGTTCATAAGTCAATTGGTAGCAGGAGATATGCTCCGGATCAAAGGTCACGGCCTGCACCAGGGTTTTACGCCAATCTTCCAGGCTCTGCCCCGGCAGGCCGTAGATCAGGTCCAGGCTAAGATTAACAAACCCCGCAGCCCGGGCGGCCTCCAGGGCGGCCACCGTCTGCCGGACGTTATGTCTCCGTCCCAGGAAGGCCAGTTCCCGGTCATGAATAGATTGGACCCCCAGGCTCAGGCGATTCACCCCCAAGTCCTGATACAACTTTACCTTTTCCGCAGTCAAATCATCGGGGTTGGCTTCCAGGGTCACTTCGGTATCCGGGGAGAAGGTGAAGTGACGCCTCAAGCCTTTCATCAGAGAGGCAATTTGGGGCAGGTCCAGCAGGCTGGGGGTGCCGCCACCCAGGTAGAAGGTGTCAAAGAGTCCGAACCGGTCTTGATAGAAACCGGCTTCTTTTTCCAGGGCCGCCAGCCAGTCTGGAATCAGGGTGCCGTCGGGGATGGAGTAGAAATCACAATAAGCGCACTTAGAGAGGCAGAAGGGCACATGCACATAAAGACCGGGGAGGGCGGCATCAACGAAGGGATTCATAGAAGCAGGCAGAGGCGGCACAGGTGTCAATCTGCCTCCAAGGGCTTCCCGTCAATGCTCCGGATCCCCTGGCGGGGAATCAAGACCAGGATATAACCGGTATCTTCTCTGAGGTCTTTGGTGATCGTCACCTGGACCTGCAAATTGCCCTTCTCCTTCAGGAGGGGAGCAACGGAGATCTGGCTGCAATTACAGGTGCGCACCAGCATCAATTGGGTCTTAAAATCCACCTTGGGGCATGGCCCGGGAATCCGCCAGGCCGCCCAGAGCCTGTCCAATTCCCCCTGGTTGGCAAAATAGCCCCGGGCCGGCGCCAGCCCGACGCTGGCATTATCAATCCGGCCCCGCCATTCCTGGAGGGGCTTGACGGCCCGTGACTCCGCCAGGGCGGAGTAGGCTAAGGCACAGATCATAACGCCCGCCAGCAGCAGGCGGAGCCATGGCCCGGGTTTAACACTAATCCTCATAGAAAGAGTCCTTTTCTTTCCCTGACCCCTATCCCCTGATCCCTGCTTTTACTCATTCTCCGTCTTCAGCACCGCCACGAAGGCGCCCTGGGGGATCATTACCTGGCCCACCATCTTCATCTTTTTCTTGCCCGCTTTCTGTTTTTCCAGGAGCTTGCGTTTCCGGGTGATGTCCCCGCCGTAGCACTTGGCGGTGACGTCCTTCCTAAAGGCGGAGATGGTGGAGCGGGAAATGACCTGGCCGCCGATGGCCCCCTGGATGGCGATCTTGAACATCTGCCGGGGGATTTCGTCCTTTAAGCGGTCGCAGACCCTCACCCCCCAGTCCCGGGCCCGGGTGCGATGGACGATCATGGACAGGGCGTCCAGTTTTTCGCCGTTCACCAGGATATCCAGCTTCACCAGGTCGCTGTCCCGGTAGTCCAGGAGTTCGTAATCAAAGGAGCCGTAGCCCTGGGTGATGGTCTTCAGGCGGTCGTAAAAGTCGATAATCACTTCGGCCAGGGGGATTTCAAAGGTGACTTCCACCCGCCCCGGGTTGGGGTAGCTGATGTGGGAATTGACCCCCCGGCGCTCCAGGCACAATTTCAGGACCGCGCCCAGATAGCGCTCCGGCACCAGGATGGCGGCCCGGATGTAAGGCTCTTGCGACCCCTTGATGCGGGTGGGGTCCGGGTAGTGCATGGGATTATCCACGGTGATGGTCTGGCCGTCCGCCAAAGTGAAGCGGTACTGCACCCCGGGAACGGTCGTGATGATGCTCTGCCCGAACTCCCGCTCCAGGCGCTCGGTGACGATCTCCAGGTGCAGCAGCCCTAAGAACCCACAGCGGAACCCCTGGCCCAGGGCTGCGGAAGCATCTTTCTGGTAAATCAGGGCCGCGTCGTTCAGTTTGTATTTTTCCAGGGCCTCGGCCAACGCCTGGTAGTCGTCCGCAGACACCGGGTAGATGGAGGCGAAGACCACGGGCTTGACTTCCTTGAAACCGGGCAGGGGCTGGGCCGTGGGGCGCTCCTCCAGGGTGACGGTGTCGCCGATGCGGGTGTCGCTCACGGTCTTGATCCCGGCGATGATATAGCCCACCATGCCCGCACTCAGCTTTTTCTTAGGTTCCCGCTGCAGCCCGAAGATGCCCACCTCCTCCACCTTATGGGTGGACTGGTTGTACATGAAGCGGATCGTATCCCCGGGTTTTACCTCCCCGTCGAAGATGCGGCAGGAGATGATGGCCCCCCGGAAGGAGTCATACTGGGCGTCGAAGATCAGGGCGGAAAGGGGCTGCTCCAGGCTCCCTTTGGGGGGCGGAATCCGCTGGACAATGGCCTCCAGGACCTCGTCCACCCCCAGCCCCTCCTTGGCGGAACAGAGCAGGGCCTGGTCCGCCTCCAATCCCAGCTCCCGCTCGATCTGGCCCTTGACCCCTTCCACGTCCGCCTGGGGCAGATCGATCTTGTTGATCACCGGGATGATGGTCAGGTCGTGCTCCATGGCCAAATACAGATTGGCCACGGTCTGGGCCTCCACCCCCTGGGAGGCGTCCACCAGGAGCAGCACCCCTTCGCAGGAGGCCAGGGCCCGGGAGACTTCGTAGGAAAAATCCACGTGCCCCGGGGTGTCGATAAGGTTAAGTTCATATTCTTCGCCGTTATCGGCGGTATAGGGCAGGGTGATGGTGTTGCTCTTGATGGTGATGCCCCGCTCCCGCTCGATGTCCATGGTGTCCAGCAACTGGTCCCGGAACTGGCGTTCCCCCACCATGCCGGTCCACTGGATGAGGCGGTCCGCCAACGTGGACTTGCCGTGGTCGATATGGGCAATGATGCTGAAATTGCGAATGTGTGGCATATTGGTTTAAATAGATGATTTCTCTAAAAGTAATTTAAAGGCTCGCGGTGAAATCCCATGATAAGACCTACTTGTCTCGTTATAATGTGTTCTTAATTTTGTAGATAAATAAATTATCTCATCATTTGAAAATGAATTAAGTTTAGCATATTTAATTTCTTTCTCTACAGGGAAAACAATTTTAATCTCTTGTTGAAAAATATCTATTACTACCATCGGATGTCTTGAGAGTCCATTAAACCACAGACTACATCCATGCGAAGAAAATGATTGGCCGAATAAAAATGATGAATTTACTACTGTTATAGAGCCATTCTCAATTTCATGTTGTGTTGCATCTATATACATTTCGGCCAGCTGAATTGCAACTTGAGCGTCTCTCTCTGAAATTGATTTATATGAATGTTCCAATTCGTTTCTAAGGCTGATTATCAAGTCATGCAGAATGTCAACTGGCTTTAATCCAATTTTAGTTAGTACATCTATTTTTGTTGGATACGGTTTATTTCTGTAATTATATAAGTGATTATATAATATCAAAGTATCAATTCGTCTACAAACACTTCTTTTTGAAAAGGTTATTGCAATATTGAAGCCGTAATCGGTTTTTTCCGATATTCCTTTCTTCGCCCATTCCAAATATTTCTCAGATGGTAACCAGGAGTATTCAAGTTCATCAGCAAGTCCTTTGCATGAAATAACATCTTGCAAAGGCAAGTTGTTCAAACCATCTAATATATCAGAGGGGTTAGCTTTAACCTTGCTAAAAAAAATGTCATCCACCTTATTCATTAAACTTTTACGTGTATTAAGGAAGCGAGCATGAGGCCGCTAACAATCCCATACCCCAACCTCGTCCTCCAACCCCTTACATTTTATATTTAAGTTGGACAGGTATTTCCTTGAAATATTTTATATTTTTTCCAGGCAGGTGTCCACCCTTGCTGAAAAGAGGTATGGATTTTAATAAATCATTCTTGTCAATTTCTCCCCAAGGACATAACTTTTCTAGCATGGCGCCTCACGCAACTACTCTCCAGTATCTCGGCCTGATAGCCCTGGGCTTCGGCGTCGGCACCTACGGCACCCTGGTGGGGGCCGGGGGCGGCTTTCTGCTGATGCCCTTATTGCTCCTGATTTATCCCTATGAAGACGCCCACGTCCTCACCGCCATCTCCCTGGCGGTGGTCTTCATCAACACCCTGTCCGGCGCGGGGGCTTATGCGCGGCTAAAGCGCATCGATTATAAATCCGGCCTGATCTTCGCCGCGGCCACCATTCCGGGCGCCATTGCCGGGGTGTTGACCACCGCCTCGGTGCCCCGCCGGGTCTTTGAGGCCATCTTCGGCGTCTTTTTGATCGGCATGGCTTTATTCATGTTTCTGCGGCCCAAGTCGGAAACCCCGCCTCCCCGGGAAACGGAGGCGCCCTCACGCTACAGCTTGACCCGGGTGGTGCACACCTTGGGCGGCATCTCTTTCGAGTACACTTATTATCCCCTTTTGGGTATAACAGTCTTTTTTTTCTTGGGGTTTCTCGCCAGCTTTTTGGGCATCGGCGGCGGCAGCCTGATCGTGCCCATCCTGGCTTATCTCCTCAATTTTCCGGTGTTCATCGCCACGGCCACCTCCCAATTTATCGTGGCTATTCTGACTTTTACCAGTTCCCTGACGCATATCTGGATCGGTTCCTTCCATCACGGCGCCCACCGGGCCGCGGCCTTAGGGATGGGGGTCCTGATAGGGGCCCAGATGGGAGCTTATCTGTCCAACAAACTCAAAGGCTCCTGGATTATACGCAGCCTGGCCCTGGCCCTCACCCTGGTGGGCGTCAGAATTCTCATGGCCACCTTCTGGCCCTGATGGCCGGGAAGCGGCAAAGGAGAGGTTATGCCCATTATCACCATTTCCAGGGGATCTTATAGCCACGGCAAAGATGTGGCCCAAAAAGTGGCCCAGAAATTGGGTTATGCCTGCATCTCCCGGGAGATTATGCTGAAGGCTTCGAAGCACTTCAATATCCCGGAAATCAAGCTGGCCCGGGCCGTGCACGACGCGCCGTCAATTTTTGACCGTCTGACCTATGGTAAGGAGCGCTACATCGCTTTTGTGCGGGAAGCCCTGATGCATTATTTATCAAGGATAACCTGGTTTATCACGGCCTAGCCGGTCATTTCTTTGTCCAGGGGGTCTCCCACGTGCTCAAGGTCAGGATTCTCGCCGATTGGGAAGATCGGGTGGCCGAAGAGATGCGGCGCAAGGGCGTCCCGGCCGCGGACGCCCGGAAGGCTTTGGAGGAAGATGACGAGGATCGCCACCGCTGGAGCCAATATCTTTACGGCATCGACACCCGGGACCCCGGCCTCTATGACCTGGTGATCCGCCTCAAGTCCTTAAGCATTGAGGACGCCGCGGCCCTCATCTGCCAGGCCGCGCAATTGCCGGTCTTCCAGAGCACGCCTGCCTCCCGGCAGGCCATGGAGAAGCTCATGCTGGCTGCCCAGGTGCAGACCGCGCTGGTGGAGGAGATGCCCAGCGCCCAGGTGGAGGTGGAGGGGGAAGAAATCGTCGTCAGCATCAAGGGATTATACGCAGAGGAGCAAAAATTCATCGCCAAGGTCGATCAGGTTAGAGACGACCTGGAGGGCGTCCAGGTCAAGGTGCGCCTGGTTAGTCCTTAAAGTCCCGGCGACATTAATGATGCCAAGCAGTAATCAAAGTGATTCTTTCCATAGGGGTGAACCTTGTGTTCGCCCCTATGTTTTCTTCTGGTTCCCAAGCTCCGGCTTGGGAACCCAATTGGAGAAAAAGCTCCTGCTTTTTCTTCCTTAGGTTCAACGAGTCCCTGGTCAAGCGAAGCTGGAGCTTCGCAGCCACGTGCGTTCCCAAGCCGGAGCTTGGGAACGAGTAATGTCTTAATGTCCTTTACTGACCACTGGCCACTGCTCTATGCCCCTTCCCGCAATCTCCGGGCGTCTCCCACCCGTACGGTGGTCCGGGCCGAATCAAAATATTCCAGGAGCGGAATGGTGAATTTCCGGGAGACCTGGGTCAGGTCCTTGAACTGGACCACGGTGATTTCCTGGTTTTTCTTGAGGAAATCCACCAGTTGGGCCTTGAGTCCGGCCACCGCCTCCTGGTGGAAGTAGAGGTCCTCTTTGACTTTAATCAGGCGGCCCTCCCGGGCGAGCACCGCCAGCAGGGCCTGGAGTTGCTTGAGAGGGGTGCGGAGCGCGGCCTCCGCCTCTTTCAGGGTGGGCGGCGACAGTTGCCCCCGGCGGTAGAGGTCCTCCAGTTTCTGGGACAGGTCTTCCTGGGCCCCGGCGAGCTGCACTTTATGCGCGGCCAGGCGCACCAGGTCCTGGTCCCGGACGATGCGTTGGGCCTGCACCAGCCGGTTCAAAAGGTAATTGAAGAGGCGCACCTCCATCTGGGGGGGGAGCTTGCGGCGCAGCTCTTCTTTAGAAAGACCGGCTTTGAGCGGATTCTGCTTATGATGGGCGCTAAGCTGGCGGCAGATTTCCTCCTCCAACTCCTTGGCCGTGGCAGTCAACAGGAAACGCTGGTTCTCCGGGTCGTAGGGGAGGCATTCACCCTGGCCTTTCAAGGTGTTGAGCAGCGCGTCCAATTCCTGGCCATCCCAGGGCAACAGGGCCAACAGCTCGGCCCGGGAGCGCCCGGCAGCCCCGGCTTCCCTAAGATAAAAGCGCAAGGTGTCTTCCGGGGAGCCCTGCTGTAGAATTTTTAATCCTTCCAAGATCGCGGCCTGATTGCGTTTGTGCCGGGGCGGCTGCACGTGCAGGAACTGGCCACCCCCCCAGGTGAAGGCCGGGGAGAAACTGCGGATGACAAAGCGGTCCCCGGGTTTTAGCGCCACCGGGTCCCGGAGGAAAAACTGGACAAAGCCCGCGCCTCCCGGGGGCAGTTCGTCCGCGTCCAACAGCAGGGGCATGGCCACGGATTCGCTGGTGCCGGTGTGCAGCCGCACCGCCTGGCGGTGTTTCAGGGCCCGGGGGGCGCTCGGGAGTATCTCCAAAAACGCGTCCAGGCGGCGGCTGGAAATCAGGGTGCCGGGTGGGGCCACCACCATGCCCCGGGCCACTTCCTCCTTTTCCAGACCCTGGAGATTGACGGCGGTGCGGTTGCCGGCCAGGGCCTCTTCCACTGGTGCCCCGTGGACCTGGAGCCCCCGTACCCTGGCCTTGTAGCCCGGAGGAAAGATGGAGACCGCGTCCCCAACCTTGACGGAGCCGGAACCTGCGGTGCCGGTGACCACCGTGCCGAAGCCCTTGATGGTGAAGACCCGGTCGATGGGCAACCGGAAAATCCCCCGGCCCGGCTTGGGGGCCACCTGGGCGGCCAGGTCCGCCAGGGCCGCCAGCAACTCATCCCTGCCTTGGCCGGTGACCGCGGAAAAAGTGAGAACGGGCGCGCCCTCTAAAAAGGTGCCCTTCAGGGCTTCCTTGGCCTCCTCGGCCACCAGCTCCAGCCAGTCCTCCTCCACCAGATCCGCCTTGGTGAGGACCACCAGGCCCTTCTTAACGTGCAGGAGTTCGCAGATTTCCAGGTGCTCCCGGGTCTGGGGCATGACCCCTTCGTCCGCGGCAATGACCAGGGCCACCAGGTCCATGCCGCTGGACCCTGCCACCATATGGCGCACGAAGCCCCCATGCCCGGGCACGTCTACGATCCCCAACCGCTGGCCGCCGGGCAGGGTGAGATAGGCAAACCCCAACTCGATGGTGATGCCCCGGAGCTTCTCCTCTTTCAGACGGTCAGGGTCGATCCCCGTCAAGGCCTTAATCAGGGAACTCTTGCCATGGTCAATGTGACCGGCCGTACCTAAAATAACGGGCGCATGGGTCATGGAAACACCTCCCCCCATTCCCTCTGGATCTCGAAGTATTCCCGGGGGAAGAGGGGTTGTTGGGAAATGGTTATTTTCACCTGGTGGTCCGCCGTCAGCCGGGTGATGAGGTTTTCTCCTTCTTGCTGCAGGATAACGGCCACCTGGGGATGGGTGGTGACCAGCAGGTGGGAACCGGGAAATTCCCTGGCCTCTCCCGCCAGTTGCCGCATAATATCGTGGGCCAGGGTCAAAGGCGTGAGCACCGTCCCCAGGCCGCCGCAGCAGCCGCAGAGTTCGGTGGCCATCTGGTAGAGGCTGTCCTTCAGCCGTTGCCTGGTCATTTCCACCAATCCCAGGCTGGACACCGGCAGGATGCTGGTCTTGGCCCGGTCCCGTTTGCAGGCCTCCACCAGGGTCTGGTACACTTGCTCCCGGTGGGCCGCTTTTTCCAGATCGATGAAGTCGATGACAATCAGGCCACCGATATTGCGCAGCCGGAGTTGCCGGGCGATTTCCCGGGAGGCCTCCAGGTTGGTCTTCAGAACGGTTTCCTGGAACTGATTCCGCCCCACGAATTTTCCGGTATTGACATCGATACTGGTCAGGGCCTCGGTGACGTCGAACATCAGGTAGCCCCCGCTTTTCAGCCAAACTCTGGGGGCCAGCAGCTTTTTCCAATCGATCTCCAGGCCGAAGTGGCTGAAGATGGGCTCCTGGGAATCATATAATTCCACCCGGCTAAGATAAGAGGGGCTTAAAGATTCCAAAAATTGCACTATCTGGGCATAGGCCCCGGGGTCATCCACCACAATGCGGTTGATCTCCGGGCCGAAGACTTCCCGCACCACCCGGCGGGCCGCCTCGTAATCCTGATGGAGCAAGGCCGGAGGAGCAGTATTCTCTTTTTTCTGTTTAAGGGTCTGCCACAAGTTGAGGAGATAATCCCGCTCCCGGGCCAGTTTCTCCCGGCTCTCCCCCTGGCTGGCGGTGCGGGCGATGAGCCCGCCTGCCGGAGTTTTCAGCTCCTCCAGAATGCTTTTAATGCGGCTCCGCTCCCCTTCCTCGGTGATCCGCCGGGAGACCCCCACATGGGACAAATTGGGGATAAATACCAGGAAATGCCCCGGCAAACTGATATGCGTAGTCAGCCGGGCTCCTTTATCTCCCAGGGGTCCCCGAAAGACCTGGACCACCAATTCCTGGCCCTCGTGCAGCAGGTCTTCGATGGGAGCCGCCGGCAGCCGCCGGGCCGGAGGTTCCGGGGTTTCGGCAGACTCCTGCTGGTCTTTTAACCAGAAATTGAAAAAATCATCAAAGCGGTCGGACACTTCTTCCACGAAGAGATATCCCGGACGGCTCAAGCCCACGTCCACAAAGGCCGCGCCCAAACCGGGGAGCACCTTGGTCACCCGGCCTTTATAGATATTGCCGGTGGGATCGCTTTGGTGATGGCGTTCGAGATAAAACTCCGCCAACCGCCCTTCCTCCAACAGGGCGACCCGGGTATCGCACTCCGCCACGCTGACGAGCAATGTATTGGCCATTAAAGGTGCTCAACTACTCTTTAATTTCAAAATATGCAAGTCCTTGGCCTGGTCCACGCTGAGTTGGAAGATATGGGCCAGGGCATCGGGTACTTTCAGGTTGTCTCTTTCCTGGAAACGCATGGTCAGTTGCAAGTTATGGGGGTCCGCCACCTCCAGCCCGGCCACCTGCTGCCTTAAGTTAATGGTCCGTTCCTCTTTGGGGCGGCTGCGGGTCACCAGGACTTCCTCCCGGCTGAGGAAAGCCGCGGCCGTTCCGGGGTCGAACCTGGGTTCGGGGCTTTCCACCTGGTAAAGAGCGGTCTGTGGCCGGGGCGGCGGCAGACGCTTGGGCAAATGTTGCGCCTGCAAGATTCTCAGACCAGGAGGCAAGGCTAAATTCAGGTCGGCCATTAGCTTTCCGGTCGTTATAGGTGCGCTCAGTTCCACGTCCAGGGTCTCGGCCAGGCTCTCCACCCCCACGGGCAGAGCGCCGTGGAAAGCGACCCGGGGCAGGGGATGGAAGCCGTCGCTGAAATGCAGCGGCAACCGGGAGCGCCGCAGACTGCGGTAAAAGGCGGAGACCAGTTCCAGGTGGCTGAGCCAGCGGGCCGCGTCCACCTTGGTGAAAGAGAGGCGATACCAGACGGGCTGGGGACCCCGGACGCCGGCGGGACGGCTGGGCGGCGGGGCCGCGGCAGGGGTGTCCTGGAGGTCCAGGGCCGCGGTTTCCTGGTCGCAGACGCCGCAGTCCTGGCATTCTCCCCGGCGGCAGTCCGGGGTTTCCAGGCCCTGATAGGCCCGCTCCCTTTCGGCGGCCAGAAATTCCCGGCTGACCCCGGAATCCAGATGGTCCCAGGGGAGTATTTCGTCCGTTTTTCTCTCCCGCAAGTAAAAATCCGGATCAACCCCGGTCTCCCTAAAGGCCTCCTGCCAGGGCTCCAGGCGCAGGTGTTCGCTCCAGGCGTCCAGACGGCAGCCCCGGCGGTGCGCGGCCAGGAGCACCGGTGCCAGGCGGCGGTCCCCCCGGGAGAAGACCCCTTCCAGCCAGCTTTGGGCGGCGGAATTCCATTTGGCCTGGACCTGGGGATGGCGCAGGCGATCCTTCACCGCGTGCAGGCGGCGGCGGCTTTCCTCCAGGTCCGCCATGGGCTCCCACTGGAAGGGCGTATGGGCCTTGGGGATAAAGGTGGACAGGCTTAAATTGATCTTGGCCCGGCGGCCCTTGGGCGCGGTCTTCAAGATCTGTCGGGTCAGCGTGGCGATGGCTTCCAGGTCCTCCGGGGTCTCGGTGGGCAGGCCGATCATAAAATAGAGCTTCAGCAGCTGCCAGCCCGCCTGGAAGGCCCGGGCCGCGGAGTCGATGATCGTCTCTTCCGCCAGGTTCTTGTTGATCACCCGGCGCAGGCGCTCGCTGCCCGCTTCCGGGGCCAGGGTTAGGCCCGTGCGCCGCACCCGCTTGATCTGGCTCATCATCTCCGGCGTCAGGGTGTCGGCCCTCAGCGACGGCAGGGACAGGGCCACCTTCCGGGGAGCCAGCCGGTCCATGAGTTGAGTCAGCAGCCAGGGCAGGGGACCGTAATCGCCGGCGCTTAAAGACAGCAGGGAGACGTCTTCATAGCCCGTGGCCTCCAGGGCCTCTTCCACCCAGTCGACAATTTCAGCCGGGTCCCGCTCCCTGACCGGGCGGTAGAGCATGCCCGCCTGGCAGTAGCGGCAGCCCCGGCTGCAGCCCCGGGCGATCTCCAGTTGCAGACGGTCATGGACAATCTGGCAATAAGGGACCACCGGCCGGGGGGAAATAGCCACCCGGTTCAGGTCCCGGAGCACCCGCTTGCGGACGGTGCTCCGTTGGCCCCGGGGGCTGATCTCCCGGAGGCGGCCGCTCTCATCGAAGACCGGCGAAAACAAGGCGGGTATATAGACGCCATCAATTGCCTCCAGGGCCTGCCAGAGTTCCCGGCGGGTGCCTTTAGCCATCTTCCAGGCCTTGAGGGCCGCGGCCAACTCCAGAATGACTTCTTCGCCGTCCCCCAGGACCAGGGCGTCGAAAAATAAGGCCACAGGCTCCGGGTTGCAGCCGGCCGGGCCGCCGCCGATGACCACCGGATCGCCGGGTCCGCGCTCCTCGGCCAACAGGGGGATGCCGCCCAAGTCCAGCATGTTCAGGAGGTTGGTATAGCTCAATTCGTACTGGAGGCTGATCCCCACCAAGTCGAATTCCCGTAAAGGCGTGCCGGATTCCAGACTGGTTAAAGGCAGCCCCCGGGTGCGCAGTTCCGTCTCCAGGTCCGGGGCCGGCGCGTAGGCCCGCTCCGCCCAGACGTCCTCCCGGCGGTTCAAAATATCGTAGAGCAGGCTCAGGCCCAGGTGGGACATGCCCACTTCGTACAGGTCGGGGAAGAGCAAGGCCACCCGCAGGGCCACGTCCCCGGGGTTTTTAGAGGCCGCGTTGATCTCCCCGCCCCCGTAACGGCTGGGGCGCTGCACCCGGCTGAGAAAGGAAAAGTCCGTCAAAATCTTAACCGGCCTGGGCCAACTGGATGGCTTCGGGCAACTGAAAGACGCCGTCGTACAAGGCCCGGCCGATGATCACCCCCATCACCCCCAGGGGTTCCAGGGGCAGCAGGGCTTCGATGTCCTTCAGGGTACTTACCCCGCCGGAGGCGATGACCGGCAGGTCCACGGCCTGGGCCAGGGCCTTGGTGGCCTCCACGTTAACGCCCCGTTTCACGCCGTCCCGGGAGATGTCGGTGTAGATCAGGGCCGCGGGCTTCAGGGGCGCCAGCTTTTGCGCTACTGCCAGGACGGTTTGGGTGCTGGTTTCCGTCCAGCCCTCCACCGCCACCAGGCCGTCCTTGGCGTCCAGACCCACGGCAATGCGGCCGGGATAAGTAGCGCAGGCCTGAGCCACCAGGTCCGGGTCCTTGAGGACCGCGGTGCCCAAAATCAGGCGGTCGATGCCCAGGTCAATATATAAGGCCAGGGTCTCCAAAGTGCGCAAGCCCCCCCCCAACTGGATAGGGATGCTAAGCGCTTGGCGCAGGCCCCTGATGGACTCCAGGTTCTGGGGGCGGGAACTGAAGGCGCCGTCCAGGTCCACCACGTGGAGCCACTTCGCGCCCAAATCCTGCCACTTCAAGCCCATGGCCACCGGATCATCGCCGAAGACGGTGGCGTCTTCCTTCCGCCCCTGGCGCAGACGCACACACTTGCCGCCTTTCAAGTCAATCGCAGGAA
>JAQTXE010000198.1 GCA_028688935.1 Syntrophales bacterium | reverse complement strand
CCGGTTCCACCCCGGCGGCCACGCCAGAAAAGTAGCCTTTTTCTACTTTTTCCAGGGGATAGAGAGCCTCCCGGGGAGAGACGAGGCGCACCTCCACTCGTTCAGCTTGCGGGGCCCACACCCGGAACCCGCAGCGCCCTTCTCCCAGATAGATGGCTCCTAAATGTTTCATATTATTAAAGTTCGATCACCCGGCTGCCGGGGTTTTCCAATAACGACAGCAGGGTCAAATAATCCCGGATATTGCGGGTGATGAGGAAGTGTTCCCGGGCGAATTCCTGGGCCAGTTTCCCTATGCGTTTGGCCAGTTCCGGGCGGTGCAACAAATAGCGGATGCGGAAAGCACAGCCCTCCGGGGAATTGACCAGAAAACCGGTGTTATAATCCCGGAGCTGGAGAACAATACCGCCCACGGCGCCGCCGATCACCGGCTTGCCCTTCCACATGGCCTCGGTCACCGTCAGGCCGAAGCCTTCCCGGGTGGATTTCTGGAGAATAATATCCGCGGCCCGCTGCAGGGCGTTGATATCGTGATGCGCGTCCGGAGGCAGCAAAAGCACATTAATGTCCGGTTCCCCCTGGGCCGCTTCCTTGACCTCCGCTAACGTCTCGGCGCCTTCCGGATCGTCCGTGGCTTCCCCCCCCGCCAGAATCAATCTGCAGGGCGTATGTTTGCGCACCATGTGGAAGGCCTGGATGACCCCCAGGGGGTCCTTAAAAGAATCGAACCGGGAGACTTGCAGGATGATGGGTTTATCCCGCTCAATTTCCAGGCGGTCCAGGACCTCCTGGATTTCCTCCTGGGTCAGCTCCCGGTTCTTTTCGCTTAACGGGTCGATGGAAGGCCGGATGAGATATTGGGGGTGGGGCAGGTTCTGGGCAAATTGCGACATGGAAAAAACGGAGGCGTCATATTTGCTGACGATCTCCCGGAGGAATTTCCAGACCTTGATGTTGGGTTTAGAGACATCGATATGGCAGCGCCAGATCCAGTGTTTGACCCGGGAGCGCATTTCGTTGATGAGCCAGGCCGGCTGCGGATCGTGCACCAGGATGAAGTCGGCTTCCCAAGTAAAGCGTTGGGCGTTCTCCCGGTTGATTTCCTGGTAGTGGTTCAACAAGGACTGGTTAAGCCGCACGTTTTGTCCTTGCAAGGCGTTATGAAAGGCCTTGGTGACTTCGAAAAAGGCGGGGTCCCCTTCGATTACCTCCCACTTGGTATCCAACCCCACCTGGTTCAACAACGGTACGGCCCGGGACAGGATCTCCGCCACTCCGCCGCCCTTGCGGGTGGAATTGACATGGACGAAACACCGGGGTCCCAGGCGCTCCGCCAGGCGGAAGAGCTGGTCCACCACTTCCTCCCCGACAATGGGCCGGTAGTCATCCAGGGTAATCACAAAATGCTCCCAGATGCTGATGGATTAAGGCCAGGAGGGTGTCCCGCACTTCCTTCAAGGTGTAGAAGTAAACGTCAATATCCCGAATGGCCGTCACCAACTCCGGCAGGCCGAAATTGAATTCCATCCAGTAGGAAAAATCATCTATATGGCGCATTCCTAGGCGGCGGCGGGCCTCAAAAAAATGGTAATAAACGGAATCCAACCCCACCTTCCCCAAAGTCCGGCAAAATTCCTGCAAGGTGCTGGCCGGAGTTTCGCCTTGAATGACCACCATGGAGGCTTCGCAGAAATGAAACTCAAACCCGGGGCGGGCCCAGGGCACACTGGGCAAATCCCACAAGTATTCATCCAGGATTTCCAGCATCGCCTCCCGGACCTGCTCCATGTCGCCGTAATCAAAGGGATCGAAGGAACTGAGTTTTTCTGCCAATTTGATGTCTTGCAGGGCGGTGGCGGCCCAGAGGGCGAACTCATTGGGATATTCCACCACCGGTTGGGTCACGGCCAGGCGGGATTGCAAGAGATGGTAGTAAATCACCGATACGTCCACTTCCCGCAAGGTATGCGCCAGCTCCCGCAGGTTGACGGCCTTCCGGCCCAAGGGCATGGTCATTAAAAAACATTCCCGGAACCAGAAGGGGTTCTCTGCCGGTTGCTCCGGATCAAAATTCATGATTCTCTTCTCCCCAACGTCAGCAAAGGATGGCCCCGGTCAGGGGCCGGTTCAAGTTAAATACCTTCCAAGTCGGTACCCACAGGGGGGATCGCGGCCTTCTTTTGTAATATTAATCATTTATTTCGGCATCTCAAAGCCCAGCAGATAAAACATGGCCAGGAAAACGGTAATCAGCATGGGGATAAAGCAGACTTTTATGTAATGGAGGAAAGAAATGTGGTAGCCGGCCTTCTCCGCCAGGCCCACGGTGACCACGTTCGCGGAAGCGCCGATCATGGTGCCGTTGCCGCCCAGACAGGCCCCTAAAGCCAGGGACCACCAGAGGACGTCATTGGAGACGCTCATGCTCTGGTTCAGAAAGGCGACGATGGGCAGCATGGTGGCGGTGAAGGGAATATTATCGACAAAGGCGGAGGCGATGGCCGCCACCCAGAGGATCATGACCGCGGCCACCGTCAGATTGCCCCCGGAGGCGTCCCGCACCCACTCGGCGATGATTTGGATCAAACCGGTCTCTTCCGCGCCGGCGATGACCATAAACAGGGCCATGAAGAAAATCAAGGTGGGCCATTCCACTTCGTGTTCCAGCATCTCCACAATATCCACCCGGGAGATGACCAGCAAGACCATGGCCCCGGTCAGGGCGGCAATGGACGGCTCCATGTGCAGGACGCCATGCACCACAAACAAGAAGATGGTGAAGCCCAGCATCCCCAGACTCATGGCGGTGAGTTTGACATCAGTGATGCGGTATTGCTCCCGCAAGTATTCAATGGTGCGCTCCACATCCCTGGTTTCCGCCTTGAGATAATCCTTCTTATACCAGTAAACATAGTAGATCAGCGTTATCACCAGGCAAATCAGACAGATGATTGCCAGATGCCCCACAAACTGGGCAAAGGTGAGTTTGGCATAAGAACCGATGAGGATGTTGGGGGGATCACCGATCAGGGTGGCGGTGCCTCCGACGTTGGAGGCGAAGACTTCGGGGATCAGAAAGGTGATGGGGTTGATTTTCAAGGTGACCGCGATCTCGATGGTCACCGGGATCATGAGCAACATGGTGGTGACGTTATCCAGAAACGCGGAGGCGATGGCGGTGACCACCATGAGGATGGCCGAGAGGATAAAGATATTCCCCCGGGCCAGGGCATAGGATTTATAGGCCAGCCATTGAAAGAGCCCGGTCTTCTTCAAGACCCCGACAATGATCATCATGCCCATGAGGAGAAAGATGACGTTCATGTCGATGGCCCGCATGGCGTCTTCGAAGGACAGAATAAAATAGCCTTTGTCGAAGGTGCCCAGGGTATAGCTGATGAACATGATCAAGGCGGCTCCGAGTAAGGCGGCCAGGGTCCGGTGCATCCACTCCCCGGCGATGATCACGTACACCAGGAGCAAGATAATGCTGGAGATCCAGAAGGCCGGGGTGATGGCCCGGTACATGGTGAGACTCCGGGTCGTCTGATACAGTTTGTTGCCCTCGGCATCCGTGCCGCTCTCCACGACTTTCACCGGGAGGGGACCGATCTTCCGCCAGGAGGGTTTGGCGGCCGTTACTTGCACCTCGGCCCCCGGCAGGGAGCCGGGAGGCAAGATAAATTCCCCTAAAAAGCTGCCGGATTTACCGGTGACGATTTCCTCCTCCTGGCCCTCGGGCTTCAGATGGCGGCCGTTTACCAGCACCTCCACCTCCACTTCCTTGACCCCCCGGCCCTGGAGGTTTTTAACGGCCCCCGCCAGGGTCAGGCGATCACCGGGTTTTGCCGGGGCGGCCGGAACCGCGGTTGCCGCTAGAGAAACGCCGAGGAATATACAAAGCAAGACTATGGTCGATATTCTCATTTTTTTTAGCATGTTGGTATTCCCTTATTCAGAAAAGCAGCGACTCTGCTTGGGGAAGTTCACGGTTGAGACCTCTGCGAAGGTCTCAATTGCTGTTTTTTTAATCAAAATGTGGAGCAGGCGCCCTCGCCTGCTACTAAATAAGGGGTGGACAGCCGAGGGCGGCTGTTCCACATGAGACTTTCGCAGAGATCTTAAGTTTAAGGTTCAAGGTTCAAAGTTTAGAGCCGCGCCTCCGGTAACTCATTATGACTTATGGGTTACCCGGCGGCTTAAGAGTGACTGGGCTGAAAAGTTATTACTGGTGGCACAGGCTTTCCAGCCTATGCGGACCTAAGGGGCGGGCGAGACGCCCGCCATAGCAACTTTTCATGATTTACGAGTGGGCCCCAGGCCCGTGAGGAACTTTTCGAAAAAATTTTGTCAAGCGCGCCTTGCACACCTTCAATGATGTCGGGGCAATGCAGACTGTTTAATGGACGCTTAAGACTCGGATCTTAGAAAACCATCAGTCGCTGAGCACGAAGTCGGCAATCTCCTGGAAGACATCGCTCCTCCGGACCATGCCCACCACCCGTTGCTCTTCCATGACCGGGATCCGGACAATATCCTCTTTAAGCATCAGCAGCAGGGCCTTGGCCAGGGAGTCGCCGACGGCCACCGTGGCCTTGATGGGGCTCATAACCTCGCTCACCGGGGTCTCGGCGGCCTCCTTCACTGCGGGGCCCGAGATGTCCGTTTCCAGGCTGGAGACGGCGGCCTCCAGATCAATGGCGGCGCGTAACTTGACGATAGTCCCTTGAAGAGATTTGGGGATCAGACCGCGGATGATTCCCCCCAGGGACAAGACGCCCAGGAGATGGTATTTTTCATCGAATACCAGCACCGACCGGGGCTCGAAAGCGCCCTCGAACTTAATGGCCGCCTCCCGGACAATGGCCATGGCCTGGCGCAGGGTAAACCAGTAAGGAACATGAGGATAATCCTTCAGGGGAATCATCAAGTCCTGGACTTTCTTCCGATAAGGCATATCTCCCTCCATCCTAAACTTTGAGGCTGATAATCAAAGTTGGGCAGATAACTCCAGATGGAAATCGAGGATAGCAGTAGGCTGGGTTAAATAAAAGCTGATTCACTTTAAACTGCCTGGGAAATCCAGAGGACATGGCCGCGAATATCTACTTCCTCCAGCTCGAAATCCTTAATTTGCGGATTATCAAAGGCCAGGCGGTATCTCCCGGGCAGCTTGTTCAACCTGCACATCAGATAGGTGTCATCGAGACGGACTACGAAAATGCCCCCCTGGGCGAATTGGCGCTGGGTCAGGCTGATAATCACGGTATCCCCGGGTTTAATGGTGGGCTCCAGGGCATGTTCGGCCATCACCAGGGCCACCAGGTCATCATCTTCGGCCCCCGCTTTGTTGAGTTCCGATTTTTGCAGGGCCAGATACGACGTGGCGTGTTGCTCGTAATTTCCATCCCGCAGGTTCTGCAGGGTTTTTATCAGGGGCACCAGCTTGAAGGCGTACCTGCTTTGATCAATGAGGGCCTGGCCCATCTCCACATCGGTCAGGGCCAATAACAGGGGCAAGGCCAGGCCTGAATGACACACGGCATACATCAGCCAGCGGTCCGGGATTTTGCCGTGGCGCTTGGCATTATTGACCGCCTGTTCGGATATTCCCAGCTTTTGGGCCAGTTCCCGGTCCGTCTCCACCCCCAGGGCCATCATGATTTTGCAGTAAAGCTGTTCCCCGGAGGAATCCAGCATCAGGCCGAAATCATGATATTTCAAGGAGGCCAGACTCTTTAACCGAAACACCCTGCTTCCTCGATTGATATTTTTTAATTAATAATTGAAAATCATAAACTATCGATATGTTCTTTTCAAGAATTTTAGGAGGGTCCTGCCTTTTTCCATTTGCGGGGACCGGTCTATTATTTGATAAATTTCAAATCCTTCAGCTTTTGCACCAACTTCTCCTGAGAAATTTCCCCTTCGTGGCGGAAGACCTCTTTCCCGGCGGCATCCAGGAAGACCTGGGTGGGTATGATAACAATCCGGTAGTACGCTTTTTTGCCGAGACGGGCAACTTGAAATCGGTGCCGGGGATCCTTGGCAGGTGGCCCAGAGGCTGGGGCCGGTATTGGCTTACTCGGCCCGGCCCAAAAGATTGGAGATGGCGGCCCCTTCGGGGCAGAATCAGGATGGGGCTCAGGTGGCGGGTTGCGGGAAGGGGGAGGCCCTTAGCCTGCGGCCTCCCCCTCTCCCTGATTATGGCTTCTTCACCAATCCCTGGCCGGGATTAGCATTGCGGGAGGGAGATGACGAAATTTGAACCGTCGCCTCTGGGCTCGTACCAGATATCTCCGCCTTGTTCCTTGATGATATCCTTAACGAGGCGGAGGCCCAGGCCCAGACCCCGGGCCCCGTCTCCTTTAATCACCTGCCTGGAGCCGGGGAACAACAGAGGCTGGTTTTCTTCAAAGACCTGCCCCCCGCTGTTCCGGACTTTCAAGCAGCAATTGGCGCCCCGTTCTTCCAGGTCGATGGTGATGGTGCAGCCGTCGCCGCCGTATTTGATACCGTTACCAAACAGGTTCCGGAAGACGCTCTTTAAATATAACTTGCTGCCTTTGATGGGGATGGTGGCCGCGGACATGGTTTGCAGACGGTTATCGATGGTGATGCCGTGGTCCCGGATCTCTTCCGAAAATTCCTCCAGGATCGGGGCCACGATCTCCTCTCTTAAATCCACCAATTCGGAGTTGAGGGTGACGTCTTTATTCCCGCCCAGGAAATGAGCCATATATTCTTCGCTTAGACCCACTATTTTCTTGACCCGGGAATGGAGCTCCTGGACCTTTTGACTCGCCTCCGCATCCATGTAACCGTGGCTTCCCCGGAGCAAAAGCTGTAGGGCTGCTGAGGTAGTAACCATGGCACCGCGGATATCGTGAAACATGATGGCCAGCTTGTTCAAAACCCGCTCATTAATGGCAGCCAGCCGCACCTGCGAGTCGGATTGAGCCGGCTTGGCCTCCTCCAGGCTCCCCAGGCATCTGGCCACCCGCCGCCATAGCTCCACGGGACTGCAAGGCATGAGGACATAATCATCGATTTTCAGGCGATAGGCTTCCAGGGGAAAGGCCACCTGGTTGTCGCCCCCCAAGATTATGACCCGGATTTCCGGATTCAGCTTCCTGGCCCGCTTCACCACCTCCAGGGCCTCAGGGCTCTCCTGGGTCAGGGTGGCTACAAACAGATCATAATTTTTCCGGGCCAAGGACTCAATCGCAACCTCGGGAGAAGATACCGCCGCCACCCCATAGCCTTTAGATTCCAAGGCCCAAGCCAGGGTATAGAATAAAGGGGAGCCGTTATCCAACAAGAGCACTTCGTAGGCAGCCATGACTTTCTCCTCTTCGGCTTTACAGGTGAGTCAATGTCACCAATTGAGGTTACCCGATTGCTGCATTATCGATACAACTCTTTTTTGGGGAAAAAAACAATCGGTCAAAAGACCTAATTCCTAGTAGGTAAAAGTACCTAGTGAACCCCATTAGTAGCTTAACCTAAGAAATCTATTAAATAAAATAGCCAGAGAAATATACATTTGCTTATTTTTTTTTGGGGCGTGGGCATTTAGTTGAACTGAAAATGAAGAAATCTTTTCTCGGCTCCACTTTTCCCCGGCAATGGTTGCAACCGGTTGTTGCCGCAGTCGGCCCGGAGAGGAATATGGGTCTGTGGATCATTATTG
>JAQTXE010000197.1 GCA_028688935.1 Syntrophales bacterium | reverse complement strand
GAAATAACCAGGCCCCGGCCCTGGAGGTATTTTTCATAGAGGTCCACGATGGGCCGGGGGTCTACCTGATTTTGGCTGCATTGGTAATAGGGCAGGAGCCTCCCGCATTTGGCCAGAAATCTGTCGGTAACCAGATGCCGGCGCAGCAGCCGGAGGGGGATATATTCCCAGTTAGACCACAGCATGTTGTTTCTGACCTTTATCCCCCCAAGCCGACAAGAGCCAGGCATTCCACAAAAAGGCCCGTTGATCGGAGAGGCCCTGGCGATGGGCGGCCAGGCGTTCTCCGATAAACCGGGGATTCAGACAGCCGTTGGCGGAGGAGGGACCAAAGGTAAGATAGCCGTCCCGCAGCCATTGGCCGATGGGCACTCCGAAGCCCTTCTTGGCCCGGTAGAGAATGTCCCGGGGCAACACCGGCTCCAGGCATTTCTTGAGGAGGTACTTGGTCTGCCCCCGGCGTAACTTGTAGGCGCTGGGAATCCGGCGGACGAAGTTGACCAGGTCGATGTCCAGATAGGGGGAGCGCACCTCCAGGGAATTCATCATACTGGCCCGGTCCGCCTTGACCAGGATGTCGTCCTGGAGGTAAAGGTTGACGTAGAATTGCAGAGTCTTGTCCACCAGGTCGTCCTGCCGGCAGCTCTCCCAGGATTGGATGGCCTCCTCGTAGACTTCTTCGATATCCGTGGGCTCCCCGAAGAGTTCGTCCAATTCCCTGGGCTCCAGAGGCCCCAGCCAGATGGAGTTCCACAGGAACCTGGGGTAACTGAGCCCCCTTAAGGCCCGCTTGATTTTGAAGTCCAGACTCAGGTTGGCGTGGGACGTGGGCAGCCGGGCCGCGGCCAGGCGGATGGCGGCGTGGATGGGCCGGGGAATAAGCTTTTCATATAATTGGGCCAAACGCAGCGCCCGGAAAGGGTCATAGCCGGCGAAGAGCTCATCCCCCCCATCCCCGCCCAGGGCTACGGTCACGTGTTGGCGGGTTTTCCGGCACAACAGGTAGGTGGGCAGTAAAGAGCTGTCTCCCATGGGCTCGTCGAGTTTGCCGATGATAGTGGGCAGCAATTCCCGGGACCGCTCCATGGAGAGAATTTCCCAGGAGTGCTCCGTGTCCAGCAAGGTGGCGGCCCGCCGGGCATAGGCCGATTCATCGAAACTTGGTTCCTCGAAGCCGATGGAAAAGGATTTCACCCGGCCGGCTGCGCCCGCGGCCACGGCAAAGGCGGCCACGGAAGAGGAATCGATGCCGCCGCTTAAGAAAACGCCCAGGGGCACATCCGCCATGAGCCGGCGCTTGACCGCGGCGGCCAACAGGGCCCGGATCTCTTCGCCCCAGGCTTCTTCGGGGTGAGCCGGGATCTCCTCAAAAGGCTCCAGGACGAATTGCCAATATCTTTGCGCCTGGAAGTCCAGGGCGGGCAGCTGGAGAAGCAGGTTGTGCCCCCCGGGAAGCTTGAAAATGTCCTGGTAGACACAGGAAGGAGCCGGGATGTATCCGTAGGCAAAATATTTTTTCAGAGCTTTAGGGTTGGTCCGGGCCTGAATATGGGGGTGCCGGATCAGGGCGCTGAGTTCGGAGGCAAAGGCAAACGTGCCGTTTTGCCGGGAATAATACAGGGGTTTCTTGCCGAAGCGGTCCCGGCTGCAGAAGATCTCCCGCCGGTCCCGGTCATAGATGGCAAAGGCCCACATACCGTTGAGACGGCGGGGCAAATCTGCGCCCCATTGGTGGTAGCCGTGCAGGAGGACCTCGGTGTCGGCATGGTCGGTGAGAAAGCGATGGCCGGCCTGGACCAGTTCGGCCCGCAACTCCAGATGATTGTAGATTTCCCCATTGAAGACCACCCCCAGAACGCCGTCCTCCGTCCACATGGGTTGGGCCCCGCCTTCCAGGTCGAGGATGGACAGCCTCCGGTGGCCCAGGTAAACGCCCTTTTCCAGGTCGTGCCAGAGCCCCTCGGCATCCGGGCCGCGATGCACCATGGCCTCGGTCATGCGCTTAAGATCATCAAGGCCGCCCTGGCCCGCGAAACCGCAAATCCCGCACATATCAATCTGGTTCCAGATTGCGCAGCCCGGCTATCAGGTAAACCGGCTTATTTTGGGATTCATAATAAGTCCGGATAACAATTTCCGCCAACAGACCCATGAGGATGCACATGACGCCGGTAATGGTGGCCAAGACAAAGAGTAGAGGCAGGGGGGTGGAAATGAAGGACTTATTGCCGAAAAACTTATAGTAGAGGCTGGCGCCGGCCGCCGCGATGGCGATCAGGATACTCACCAGACCCACGTAGCCAAAGACGTAGATGGGCTTTTGGGCATAATTGGCTAAAAACTTGACCACAATCAGGTCCAGGATGACTTTTAAGGTGCGCTCCAGGCCGTATTTGGAAGTGCCATGGCGGCGGGGATGGTGGGTGACCGGGATCTCGGTCACCCTGGCCCCCTGCCAGGAGGCGTAAATGGGAATGAACCGGTGCATTTCCCCATAGAGCTTGACCCCCTTAATCACCTCCTTCTTATAGGCCTTGAGGGAACAGCCGTAGTCGGGGAGGTGCACCCCGGAGATGCGGGAGATGAGGAAATTGGCAATCCGGCTGGGGATGACCCGTTTTAAGGCCGAGTCTTGCCGGTTTTTACGCCAGCCGGAGCAGACGTCAAAGCCCTGTTCCAGCTTCTCCAGGAACATGGGGATATCCGCCGGATCATTCTGGAGGTCGCCATCCATGGAGATGAGGATGTCGCCCCGGGCGAAATCGATGCCCGCCATCATCGCCGTGGTCTGACCGAAATTGCGCCTGAAATGGATGACCTTGACCTTGTCATCCTTATCCGCCAGCAGATCCAATGCTGGTTTACTGCCGTCGGTGCTGCCGTCATTAATGAAGATTATCTCCCAGGGACGGTCGATGGCGGTGAGGACTTCCCTGAGGCGTTCGTAAAGCACGGCAATGGTGGCTACCTCGTTATATACCGGAATAATGACGGAGATCATTTATCGGGCTTCCCCAAGTAAGGTAGTTATCCCCTGGATTATAAGGCGCTGGCAGTCATCAGCCGGGAGAGCCCGGTAAATATAAAGGAGTACGCGGCTAATCCGCAGAGAATCATGACCAAGAGGGCCAACAGGCCTTTATTCTGTAGTTTTTGGCTCTGGTAGAGCAATGCTCCCAGCATTCCCACCATGGGAAAAAGGTATCTGCCTTGGGCCTGAAAATCATTGATCCACGAATGCCAAGTGGAAAGGAAGATGGTGGCGGCCATAAAGGCCGCGACGATAATCATGAAAATTCTATCCCCCCACTGGCCGTTAATCAGGACGCTGGCGGCAATAAAAAGCAAAAATGCGATTATTACATAATATACCAGTCGATAATATTTGCTGGATGAAAAGATCTGCATGTAATCATAGACGCCGAAAAAACTTCGAAAAGTAATTCTATGCCATTCCAGTTTCGAAAACAACTCGGAATACTTTAAGCCCTTGGCCCGCAGATGGACCCAATAGAAAGAGCCGGAAGAATCGGTGACGGAGGGTTTGAACTGCGGTTCCGCCACTTTCTCAGCGTAGGCAATCATTTGGCCGGTTTTATGCCAACCATTGATGGACACATCATAACCATACCTGAGGAGAAAAACGGCCAACCCGATGCCGGCGACTGCCATATATTGCCGCATTAGTTGTTCTTGAGAGGGGCCGCGATTTTGCCAAAATTGCCAAGACATAATAAAGAAAATAAAAAGAATGTAAATATAGTAATTTCTCTTACAAAGAAACATTAATCCCAAGAGAAGACCCATAAGAATAATGCCGCAATAAAATTGGGGCCGCTTAGTCGCTCTTAAAGATCTTTGGAAAAAGCTGTTTTGGGCAACGATCTCACTAATAATAATTAGCGAAGTAAAGAGAGAAATAGCGTCATTATTAAAATAACTAAATATATACCAAACCTGTGGGGTAATCAAGATTCCCAGAAAGATGAGCCTACTCGCTGGGTTGACGGTACAATATAATACTAAAAGAAAAAACAAGAAAACATTGAAGAATCTCAGGGCCAGGAATTTCTTGGCAATGATGGGCGAGAGCAGCTGGGAAAATTTAGCGCCCAGTAAATAGACCAGATCCAATTCATTTAAATAAGAGAAGCCATATTTTGAATATGAATCTGCCGTTTCCGGGGCTCCGACTTGGGGAGGAAGCCAGTGGTTGAAATAGTATTTGGCGGCGTCATAATGATGTTTCTCATCGGGATGTTTATTAAAGCCGCTGGTAACCGCCATGAAGACAATGAGACTCAAGATGAGCGCGAGGATAAAGGGAATAGCCCTCTCAAAAATGTTACCCCATCTTGCTGTGGCAGCCAGGAAATAATGAATATTTACAGGTTTGGCCGATAGAGTCATATGACCAGGCGATTGCAGAGGTCTCTAGGCTGAAGCGGCCCAGCCGCCGCCAACCGCGGGCAGCTCCGGGTCCGGCTGGGGGCTGATTGCTATATTATCTCTTATGGTAGGCTGAAGCAAGCCATGATGCCGGGGGCCTTACTTTCCGCCAACACGGCCCAGAAACTGCTAATCTCCGGGCCCTACTGCCTCTGGCAGGGAAAGCTGGAGATTAACTTCTTGAATTGAATAATTTAAGGGCGCTGCCAATATTTAGCCGAGATTATAAATGATGCACTCTTTGGGAGACTTCTTGCAGGCGGCGGTGATATTCCCCGCAGTGGAGCTGAAAGGTCTTTACTTCTTGCAGATAAGCAAGCAGTTGGGCGCGCCGGGCCGGCGCCACCTGGGGCAGCCCGGCTTGGATTTCGCTACTCAAATTTGCCAACATGGCATCCATAAAATGCAGGCAAATGGTGACGGAGTTGAGGCTTTTTTTAAGCTGGCGCAATTGTCGCTCTCCAGGCCGTTCCCCTGGTTTCAGACTAGCGAGTATTGCTGCCAGCTGCTTCATTTTATCATCTGCTTTCTCTTCTTCTTTTTGCACCCGGAAGAGCTGATCCGTCCAGAGAAAATCCGGATTTAAGAGGGTTTTCACCTCCGGGGTGCGCAGAAATCCCAGAACCAAAACGAGCAACAGCCCCCCGGGCAAGAGCCATCTTATATATTTACTGTGTAGGTTTAATAATTTTGGCGTCATCTTTGGACCGTAGCCGGTGGATGGTCAACCTGTTTATGGGTGAGGCCTCGGGTAAGAAACGGTGAAAGTAGGGGTCGGGCCGATTTCCGAAGGCCTCATCCTCAAAGGGCAGGACAATGGCCTCATAATCGACTGGCAACCTAAGTTTCTGCTGAATATAGGCGTCGGAGGCGTTCAGGCGATAATGGCGATTCCAGCGGAGATGCCACCGTTTTACCACCCATGGGGGCCGCTTCCCTTTGGGGGGCACCCGGCCTTCCAAGCCCCCCAGAACCTCGTAGGGCGTATAAAACTGAAGAGGCAGATCCCCGTAAGTGGTCAAGATGATGTCCCCGGGACGGGCATGAGCCCGGAAAAAGTTGATCAGGTTTTGGTTGGTGTCGGGATAGGAACCCAGCAGTTCAGACAGAAAGAGCTTTAAGGGAAAATTGGGATAGGTGAGCATGTAGGGATTATTATCCACCGGGCGGTAATGAAACCGCAAACCGGGCAAGGGCAAAAGCTGCAGCCAGTTGGTAAAGAGAAGCAGAAAGGCCAGCAGCACCGCGGAAAATTTCTGGTATTGGGCTACCTTGCAGATAATCCAGCCCGTGATAATGGCGCCAAAGGGATAAAGATGCAGCAAGTAACGGTTTTCAGTCTGGGGGGCCAGGGAGAGGATCAAGATATTAAGAAGAATGGTCAGACCTAAAAAGAGGGTGAACCGGACTTCCGGGTCAGCCGCCAGCTTTTGCCGGCCATTCCGGCTGAAAAGCAGCCAGCCCCAATAAATGAGCATGCCCGCGGCCAAGGGCAGGGCGACCTCAAACTGGAGCAGGTCACCAAGATACCGTTCCACCGCCAGCCGCATCCGGCTGACATCGATCATGCCCCCCTGCTTGCCGATCTGGAAGAAGAACAGGCCCTGCAAGACCACCAAGGTGATGCCCCCGGCCAACAGCAGGGTGCGCTTTAAAGGCAGTTCCCGGCGGTAGAGCAGAATAGCCGCCAGCAGAAAGGCGGCACTATAACTGAAAAATATCAGATAATTGGCATGAAAGAGCAGCGCGAAAGAAGCCAGCAGCAGCAAGGCCGGCCCCCAACGCTTCTGCCAGTTAAGGCGAAAGGCATAAAGCCCCAGCAGGACCAGGAAGGTGACCAGGCTGTAGTAGCGGCATTGGCGGGCATACAACAGGAAGGGAACCGAAAAGCCTAACAGCGCGGCCGCAAGACGGGCCCAGAGAAGATTGCCGAAATTGCGTCTGACCAGGAAGTAGGTCAGGCAGACGCAGAGTATGCCGAGGATGGCGAAGGGCAGACGGCCCGCGGTGGTGGAGGGGCCCGCCAGATAAAAAGCCCCGGCGGCGAGATAAATCTGCAGCCAGGGGGACCAGCGCCAGAGATTATCTTTCGTGAACTCCCGTCCCGCTTCCTGGGAAATGAGGTTGACGCCGTCATAGGCCCGGGGCACCCCGAATTTGAGGACATTTTTGGCCAGGCAGGCGGTCTCGGCCTCATCTTGCCAGAGAGGGCGGTGGTCCAGATGGTAAAGCATTAAAAAAGAGACTAGCGCCAAAATGAGCAGAAAGATGGGATCGAATTTACGGACGGGTTGCGGCAACGGGGCTCCCTTTTCGGGGAAATGAGCTAGACATTTTTATATCTATTTTTAGGATTTGCCAAGGCTTGAGTAGCTATTGCCGGAGAAGTCCCCGTTATGGCCCCGCGCCTCAGGTCCTCAACCCAAAAAATCTTTCTCCTCTCCCAGGCCCTGTTCTTTGGCCCGGAGGTAGACGGCGTAGGCCAGGGCCAGGTCCTGAATGATCAACCCGGTGGAATCGAAGACCGTGATTTCGCCGGGATCAATCCGCCCCGGTTTTTTCCCGGCCGCGATTTCCCCCAGGGAGCCGTAGATCTGCTCCGGTTTTATCCGGCCCTGGGCCAGGGGCACGTTGATTTCCCCGGAGTGCGACGCCTGGGCCCAGTCGTCCACCACCACTTTGGCGTCCTTAAGGATGGCCGGGTCCAACTCCTCTTTGCCCGCGGCATCCGCGCCGATGGCGTTGATGTGGGTGCCCGGCGCCACCCAGTCCCGCAGGACCAGGGGCGTATTGCTGGGGGTGGTGGTGACCACGATGTCCATATCCCTGACCGCGTCCGCGGCGCCGGCCACGGCCCGGGCCGCAATACCATAGGAACCGGCAACGTGAGCCGCAAAGTCCTCGGAGTGGGACAGGTGGCGATCAAAGACCACCACTTCCCGGATGGACCGCACCTTGAGGACCGCGGCCAACTGGGTCCGGGCCTGGGCTCCGGCCCCGACCATGCCCATCCGGGAGGCGTCCGGACGGGAGAGATACTTGGCGGCCAGGCCGCCGGCCGCGCCGGTGCGGAAATCAGTGACATGGGTGCCGTCCAGGTCGGCGAATTCCAGGCCGGTTTCCGGGTCATTAAGGATGATCTTGGCCATGACCGTCAGCAGCCCCCGGGCCCGGTTCTCCGGATGGACATTGACCCACTTAAGGCCGCAGATATGGGCTTCCGGCAGGAAAATCTCCCCGTACATG
>JAQTXE010000196.1 GCA_028688935.1 Syntrophales bacterium | reverse complement strand
CGCCGCGGTGGCAACTCCGAAGTCCTGCTGGACGCCTTCCTTCAGGGTGCCTCCCAGGGAGGCGCGGAGGTGGAGAAGGTCTCCCTCCGGGAACTGAAGATTTCCCCCTGCCTGGAAATCTATCACTGCTTCAAAGACGGCACCTGCCCCATTAAAGACGACATGCTGCCTCTTTACGACAAACTGCTGGCAGCCGACGTGGTGGCCCTGGCCTCACCCATCTTTTTTTACAGCGTTTCGGCCCAGGCCAAGGCCATGATCGACCGCACCCAGGCCCTGTGGTCCCGGCGCTACATCTTGAACCAGGATTTTCCCGGAGGCCACCGCCAGGGCGTGCTCCTGTGCACCGGCGCCACCAAAGGCCGCCTGGTCTTCGTGGGCGCGCGGCTGGTGGCCAAATACTTCTTTGACGCCCTCAACGTCCGCTACGCCGCCGAGATCCTGGTCCGGGGGGTGGATGAAAAAGGCGCGATCCTCACCAGAACGGAAGAGCTAACCGCCGCCACCAACCTGGGCCAACGTTTGGCCGCAGGCGAGGTCTTGCCCGCGATCAAGATGGACCCTTTGGCGGTATAAGAGAAAGAGCCGGGGGAGGCCAGTACCGTCGGGGCGGGTTTTAAGCCCCCCCTACCCCCTACAATCCATTCCACAAAAGGAGGAACCCATGGCGATTGAAGTGGGCATGAAACATGAGGTGCGGCTGAAGACCGGTCCGGAGCATTCGGCTCAGAAGTTCTTCCATGGGGTACCCGATGTCTTTGGCACTCCGTTTTTAGGGGGCTTATTCGAAGGGACCAGCGCCGCGCTCATGGCCGAGCATCTGGCCCCCGGGGAACAGTCCGTGGGTATCTCCATGAATCTGCAACACACCGCCCCCACCCCCCTGGGGATGGAGGTGCGGGCGGTCACCGAAGTCACCCAGGTAGAGGGCCGGAAAGTCACCTTTAAGGTAGAGGGTTTTGACGAAAAGGAAAAGATTGGCAGCGCGGTGCACGAGCGGTTTATAATCAATGCAGACAAATTCAATCAGCGGGTGGAGGCCAAAAAGAGCTGAGTAAGACCGCGCTTTCCCTGGATTTTCCTTACGACCTGGTATCTTTGGGCCAGTTTGAGACGGGTTGGGGCTGGGAGGCCCAAATCCGTCAATACGCCCGGAAGAAATACCGCCAGGACCTGGAGGGATTGCGTCCTCTGGACCCGGAACGGCTCGCCCGCCTGCTGGGGGGAGAAATCCTGGAGGGGCGGCCTTACGCCAGCATCCAGTGGGTCCTGCGCCTCAAGCCCTTCCGCCCCCTGGAGCTTTATCTGCTCTTTGACTATGACCAGGATCACGGCGCGGACCTGCGGGTCTTCTATGCCCGGAAGAGTCTGACGGTCCCCACCGAGGACGCCTACGTCTTTGCCTGGGATTATCTGGCGATTGTGGCCCGTTACGGGCGGGGCACCTTCTCCCTGGAAGAGGCCGGGCCGGGGCGGGAGTTCTTGCCTTTCCGGGATTTTGCCGCGGCTTTGTCCGGTCCCCTGGAAAACGTCTCCTTGGGACCCCGCCAGGAACTGCTGTTGATGGCCTCCCCGGAAGTGGTGGAGGTGGCCGTCAGGCGTCTCGATTCCGGAGTCTATCAGGCTGGCCCGGAGGGCTGGGAGGTCGTCTGGCCCATCTTGGGGGATTGCTCCTACCGCCTCCGGGTGGCTTCCGGGGAGTTGGAGGTGGCCTTCGACGACCATGGGGCCCGGAAATACGCGCCGGAGCTGCTCATCAGCTTTGCCTGGCTTTACTTAAACGCCCTGCTGAGGGAGTGCCGCCAGGTGGACCCGTCTTTGCCCAGTCTTTCCCGGTGGTTGTGAAGATTATGGAATGCGTTTATTGCCGGCAGGCGAAAATCATCCTGCACCCCACCTGACAGGGCATCGAAACCCGGTGCCCGGGATGCGGCCACCTTTATGCACCTGAAGAATTTAAAGAACTGCTGGCCCGGCGGGGAAAAAGCGAGGTTCCTAAACCTAATCGCCTTCTATCAGACTCCTGCTCAGACTGAAGCCTGGGGCTACCATACTTGGAACTTGGAACCAGGAACTTGGAACTCTAAACGATGAGCGCCCAACTGAAAGACCTGTCGCGACTTAAGCAGACCGGCCGGGCCCCTGCCGGCCAAGTGCGGGTCAGCTATGGGGTGCACCACCTGGATGCGGCCATTGCCGGCAAATCCGTGGGTGAGGTGCGCCAGGCCCTGAAGGAACCCCTGAACATCGATCCTAGGGCCCTGGCCCTGGTCAACGGCCGGGACGTGGCCGCCTCTTATGTCCTCAAGCAAGGGGACCAACTGGAATTCGTCCGCCTGGCCGGGGAGAAAGGACGGTTTTCGATTTTCAGTTTTCAGTAAAAAAAAGAACGAACCAATTCATCGGCTTGCAATTGAATGGTGATTTAAGATCACCACCTCTTCAGTTCATCGATTTCCATAAAAAAGTAAAAATGATCTCTAAACTTGAAAAATACGTTGATCTGGCCAAAACTCTTAATATGATCGATGCAGTTCTCATTACACCCCAGGATATCTGTTTTGATATCCGGGCACTATTAAAATGTAGGTGGGGTTGTGATGATCTTTGTCAAAATAGCATCAGATGCCACGTTCGAGATACTACTTATCAAGAGCGGATGGAAATGGTCAAAGAATATAACCATATTCTGTTAGCCCATTCTCACGATGCGCATGAATTAAGTAAAGCAATTCTTGAAATTGAAAGAATAGCATTCCTGGATGGTTATTATTTTGCTTTTGGAATAAGATTGTGTAATTTATGTGAAGATTGCAGCGTTAAAAAAGGCCTTGCCTGTCCGACTCCGTTAAAGGTAAGACCTTGTGATCAAAGCTTCGGAATCGATGTCTATAAGACAGTTAGGAATCTGGGATTGCCCTGTGAGGTGCTGCAAAGCAAAGACGATATTCAAAATCGATATGGATTTGTTTTGCTGGATTGACAAAAAAGAAAGGCAAAAGCCGTTGAACCTAAGCCGCTAATCCCTTTTTCCTGTCATAAGCCAGATCTTCCTCCATTTGCAAAGACGCGGATGCTTGCATGGATGGCAAAGAATATGTTAATCTCAGGGTGCAGGTAGCTCAGACCCTAGCGGCATTTGAGGACCTGGTTACTCCTTCTAAGCGGGCTGAGCCGGGGTTAGTCCCCAAAGTTTATTGCTAAAAATACCGTCCGCCTGCAAAAGGCGGCCTTGGAGGTGTAATCCGTGGCCCGGGTTACCATTGAAGACTGTTTGCGTCGGGTTCCCACCCGGTTCGGGCTGGTGCATCTGGCGGCCAAGCGGGTGCGCCAATTTTACCGGGGCGCGCCGGTTCTGGCCAAAGGTGACAACAAAGAGATCGTCATGGCCCTGCGGGAGATCGCCGCGGGCAAGATTGTGCCCGGCAGTCCCCTGCCGGGTCTGCCGGAAAAACTGGAAGAATAAGAACCTTTCTCCTTATCCGGGGAAAGGCATGCGGTAAAGCTGCATCTTCAGCCCGGCAACACTCCGGCGCCGGCCCCGGTCCAACAGAGCACCGGCTCGGCTTCTTCCGCTTCCCGATCCGGCCCCCAGATTTCCAGAGTCCAATGCCAGAGGGGGTCAAGGGGCCAGTGGGGGACCAGGTACTTTTCCACAAAATCAGGTAGTTCCCTGGAAGCCGTCAGCGCGGCATCATCTGCGGCCGCACGGGTAAGGGTAGAAGACAGCAGCTCCCTGAATTCGGCCAGATGTTTCCCCAGGCTCGCATCTCCCATGATCGCGGCCCATTCCGCTTCCCCCCGGCATCCCGGTAAGGACACCGGCAAGGAGCGTAAGCCTGTCCATTGCGGCCACCCCCTCAAAGTTAGAAAGATGGAACGGGCCGTACGTCCCAGGAGCAGGGGGGTCCAAAGATCTTGCAGATGGGGCTCCATGACCCGCTTCCACAGTAGGTAGCGCAATTTGGCCAGCTCCGGGTCCACCATTTCATCGATCCCCGGAACCTGCCCCAAACTCTGCCGTTCTTCCCAGGGTTCCGGCGCCAAAATTTCCGCCAACCACTCCTGGCCCTGATCCACCCGCACCAGCCGGGCCTCCTGGTCCGCCTGCATCTTCTCCAATTGCCAGGCCAGGTGCCAGGGGTCCAGGTGAGATTCAGGTTTAGGAGTTGCGGCGGCCTCATACTGGCGGATGGCCTTAATCAGGTCATCCTCACTTTCATTCTGGGTCTGTTGGTACTCCTTAAACGCTTGCCATTGCTTAAGATCACCGGGGTGAAGACCCTTGAGTTCCCGACCCGGAGCTTGCGCTTCCGGCGGCAGGGGCAGGCCCTGGTAAGGCAAATTGCTGGGCCAATCCGGCGCCACCCCAATCTTCAAGTCCGGAAAATATAGCGGCAGGGTCCAAAATTCCTCCCGCCACGGCAAAATCACCGGAAAGGCGACAATCTGCCACCCTGCCTTCATAACATCCTCCTCTGCATAGACCTCCAGGGGGATATTTTTCAGGTGCTTTCCCCCCTGTCCCCGAACTTACATCCCCTCCCGGGCAGGAGTTTAGGACATGCGTCGGGGCATCGGTCCCTGTCCCATTTTCTCTTTGCGCTTATTAATATCCCAGGAAAATCCGGGATACAAGGTCCGTTAAGGGAGGCGGCCACAAATTCCCAATTTTCTCCATCCAGGCCTGCGTGCTGATAAAGACGGGGTCCACTCCGCAGGCCCCGGGCCAATTATGCTTGACATCTTCGGGGAAGCCGCCATAATTTAGAAACAGTGGGGATGTAGCTCAGCCGGAAGAGCGCCTGCTTCGCATGCAGGAGGTCAGGGGTTCAAATCCCCTCATCTCCACCAGGAATACGGAAGGATTACAGAGGGTTGGCCAGCGGGAAACGGCCGGCCCTTTTTGCTTTTAGGGCCATATTTACCAGTTCCTGGCGGGCTGGCGGCCATACGGGCCCCTGGGAAGCCGCCCGGAGGTTCTGAAGGGATGGCGCTTATTTTTTCTGCTTGGAGGCTTTGTCGGCGGGTGGACCCGGCTTATGAAATATGGGTTCAGGGATATCGGTGGGGAGTGCCTCGATATTTTTTAACAGGTTTGGATCTACCGCAATGCCGAGACTTTTGGCCTTATTAATATCCTGGTTAGCCTTAAGGTTTTCCCCTAGATACGCATAGACGATCGCCCGGTTATTGTAAGCCTTGCCATTCTTGGGGTCCAATTTAATAGCTTTATTAAAATCTGCGAGAGCCTGATCATACTGTTTTTTCATCATATAGGCGACACCGCGGTTATTATAAGCTTTCCCTAGTTTAGGATTGATCTTGATAGCTTTAGTATAAGCAGCAATTGCTTTATCAGCAGTGTCAACTGAGGTATACTTTTTCCCTTGTTCAAAAAACTCCTCAGCCTTTCCTTGAGCACCATAAGATTTCACAACAGAAATTGATAAGACCAGGCAAATTACTACACAAATTAGCTTGTCAATTTTTATTGTGCTCATTTCTTACTCCCTTGAGATAACACTAAAAATGATAAGACGATTAGAGTTATTCACTTTCGTATTCAATGGAATACCGGGAACCACTGTCGGACAATCTAACTCCCAAACCCCTCGGGGCTTGACCCCTCCTGTAATTAGTTATGTTAACATTTGCTGAGGTCAAAAATCAATTTTTTTCCCGATTCTGAGCAACCCCAGCCATGGTGCCGCTGATCTGGCGTCCAATCGAAAGCATAACTAATTTATATGATGAAGATAGCAAAACTAAAAATAGGTATTTGTGCCTATTTGATTATAAATAATTAATTATTAGTATTGATTAGATAGGTTAATTAAATTTTCCATATAAAACAGTATAAGTGCTGTTATATTAATTAGTTACCTATCTATGGTTATTGCTAACTTAAATAATGGTGGAAGTGGTCCAGATTTTCCGGGCTGGGGCAAAGCAATAAGCCAGGATGCCATTACCCTGCTAAAAAATTTTCAACGATACCTTAGGCCGAATTTAATGCTTTGGCGACAGAGCCGGCATCGAGGAAGAATATGGAAAAACCGAGCCTTGGTAAGGATGATAGACAACTGCAGACAGTCTTGAAGAAATATTGGTTTGTACCCGTCTTTCTCCTGATCTTCGCGGTATTATTTCTGGCTGGGTCCTGGTATGGGCAAAAAAAAGCCGACTCCCAAGCGTCTACCGGGAACCGGCGCATTTTGTACTATGTGGATCCCATGAATCCGGCCCACACCTCCCCTGAACCGGGATTGGCTCCCTGCGGTATGAAGATGGAGCCGGTCTACGCCGAGGATGAAGACCATCCAGCCGGTACGGCCCTGTCCCCCGGGTCCGTCAAGATCACCCCTAAAAAACAGCAGATTATCGGGGTTAAGGTGGCCACGGTGGCCAAGTCCCCCTGGACTTATACCTTGAGAACCGTGGGCAAGGTGGCCGCGGATGAGACTCGTATCTACCGGATCAATGCCTTCATCGATGGTTTTATCATGAAGGTATTCGACAACTCCACCGGCAGTCTGGTCAGGAAAGATGAACCTCTGGCTACTTATTACAGCAAGGATTTGTTTACGGCGTTACAGACCTACTATTATGCGGTCTATGCGTTAGATAACCTGAAGTATGAAAACGTCCAGCAGGGTCGGGCAGTGCCTTCGTCCCAGAAGCATTATCTGGAAGCTCAGAAACAAGCGGCTGAATACAACCTGATGGCCCTGGGCGTCAGCCCCCAGCAGATCAGAGAATTGATCCGCAACAAGGATATCACTCAAGAGATTATCATCAGCGCCCCGGTTACCAGTTTTGTCCTGGTGCGAAACATCACCCCGGGCCAAAAATTCACTACTGGTCAGGAATTATACCGGCTGGCGGACTTGAGCCGGGTTTGGATCCAGGCGGATTTATTTAAAGATGAAGCGGGCTATGTCCATCCGGGAGAAAAAGTAAAAGTAAATCTTGCCGGCCAATCCAAAACCTATACGGCGACGGTGAGCGAAATTCTGCCTGAATTCGACCCTGCGACCCTCACCTTAAAGGTGCGTCTGGAGTTGGACAATCCCGGATTTACCCTCAGGCCCGGGATGTTTGTGGACGTGGAGTTTCCCATCAAAATGCCTCCCGCGGTCAACATCCCGGTGGACGCCGTTATGGATTCCGGGCTGAAGAAGCTCGTCTTCGTGGACCGGGGGAACGGTTTTTTTGAACCGCGCCGGGTTAAAACCGGCTGGCGCCTGGGCGAACGGACGCAGATCACCGAGGGGCTCAAGCCCGGCGAGCGCATCGTGGTCTCCGGCAATTTTCTCATCGACTCCGAAAGCCGCATGCGGCTGGCGGCCGCGGGGATGTTCGGGGAGGTTGCCAAAGATCCCGTCTGCGGCTCCAATGTGGATGCAAGTAAGGCCAAAGCCGCCGGCTTCCAAAGCACTTATCAAAACCGGAACTATTATTTCTGCTCTCCGGGATGCAAAGAGCATTTCGACAAAAATCCCGGGCGCTATGCCGCCAAGACAGACGGGACCCAGAAGAAGCCTGCCAGCAGTCCGCCCCCTCCCGAACAGAGTAAACCCGCGCAAATCGCTAAGGCCAGGACCATGGACCCGGTGTGCGGCATTGAAGTGGACGAAAACCAGGCTAAGGCCAATGGCCTGACCAGCGTTTATCAAGGGAAAACTTATTATTTTTCCAGCTTTAGCTGCAACCGGCAATTCGACAAA
>JAQTXE010000195.1 GCA_028688935.1 Syntrophales bacterium | reverse complement strand
AAATTTTCTTAAAAAAATGAAGCGGATCTTCGGTCCTTTGAAAATCGACCTGTTCAGAAAAACCCATGAACTATCTCTAAGTTGGGATCAGATCCGGTAGATGTCCCGGGACCCCCTGGTCACCATTGGCGGCCATACCATAAATCACAAGCCTTTAGGCAAGCTCACCGAGGAAAAAATCAGGCAGGAAATCAAAGGATCAGTGACACGGATCGAGCAGGAAACCGGTAAAAGAGTTCAGCATTTTTCTTATCCCTTCGGCAGGAAAGAGTGCGGCCTGCGGGAATTCGCCATTGTCAAGGACATGGGCTTCAAGACTGCGCTGACTACCAGGTTCACCAATATCTTCCCGGAACATAGACATCACCTGGAATCACTGCCCCGCATTTATAAGATCGGGGAAATCCCGTTGGAGAAATACCTCGGCGTTATTACCAGCGGCGCCTTGTCGGCCATGGTCTACCGCTTCAAGCGGATAGTCTAAAGAAGGCCTTCTCCCCCTCCCCCCAACCGCAGCCCGAAGATTTGACATCTCCTTCCGGCTGTGGCATCCTGGAAACAGTTAAACCTGAAGCGGGAGGCTTCAGCCCTTGAGGCCGTGTTCCCCGACAATCCTTAAGCCCGAGAGGCCCGGCACCCGCGACCGGGGTCCCACCGGGCTTTTCTTTTGGGGCAATCCCAGCATAGGGGGGAGGGTTAATGCGGACTTTGGCCATCGCCAATCAAAAGGGGGGGAGCGGCAAGACCACCACCAGCGTTAATCTGGCCGCCGCCCTGGGGGAAAAAGAACGCCGGGTTCTGCTTCTGGACCTGGACCCCCAACATTCAGCCACTGCCTGGTACGGCGTCAAAAATGCCGGCAAAGGCGTGCTAGGCCTGTTTGTGGACGGGGGAGACATCCAGGACTTTATTCAGGAGACCGGCGCGCCCGGGGTGGACCTGATTCCCTCCTCCGCCTGGCTGGTGGGGGTGGAGAAGATCCTGGCCGGAGAGGTGGGCGCGGAGACCATACTCCGGCGCCATTTGGAGGGCCTGCCCCAGGACCGCTGGGACTATGTCCTCATGGACTGCCCCCCCACCCTGGGGGTGCTTACGGTCAACGCCCTGGCCGCGGCCCGGGAACTACTGGTGCCGGTGGAGGCCCACGTCATGGCCTTAAGCGGTCTGGCGCAGCTCCTGCACACCGTGGAGGTGGTGCAGGAACGCCTCAATCCGGCCCTGAAGGTCTGCGGCATTCTGGCCTGCCGGGTGGATGCCCGGACCCGCCATGCCCGGGAGGTGGTGGAACGGCTCCGGGAACGGTCCGGAAATCTGGTGTACCAAACCCTGATCCGGGAAAACATCCGCCTGGCCGAATGTCCCTCCTTCGGACAACCCATTACGCAATACGACCCCCGGAGCGCCGGGGCTGCGGATTACCGGGCCCTGGCCGCCGAGGTGATCCAGCAAGAAGGGAGGCGGTGAGATGGCAAAGCGTCCCACCATCGGGGAGAACCCCCTGGACGCAGTAGTGGCGGAAAATCCCCTGGACGCGGTAGTCCCCCCGTCCGGCTCCAAAACCGAGATGCGCCAGGGGCCGCCGGCGGAGCCCGACCCGGAGACCAAAAAACGCCTGGCCGTGTTGGAGGCCGAGGTTAAGGCCCTGCAAGGAGAAATATCCCTGCTGCGGGCCAAAATCATGGAAATGCAGATGCGCCTGCCGCCACCGGAGCCCAGGTGGGTGGTCCGGCTCCGGGAGAAGCTGGCCGGGAAATGAGCCGGTAAAAGCAGAAAAATAAGGACGAACGGCCCAAATCCACCCTTCAGCATTTTAGTTTCTTCCTAACCGGTTCGATAAGAATTTTAGCGTTTATACACCTCGGGAGGGAAAGGACCGCCCACGGTTCCCCTTCCGGGGCTGGCGGCCGCAGCCGGTTAAGGCAGAACTCTCTCCACTCTCATTCTCTAGCCCAGGCAGCCCCAGTCTTCGCCGCCGCCAGCCGCCGTAACCGCAGGGACCCGGGGCAAGCCTGATCCTCCGGTGCGTATCAGCAAAATAAAACTTTAACCGGATAGGTATAATCTTGGCAGTCAATCCTACCTCCCGTTCTTTATGCGCCCTGCAACGGGCCATCAACGACAGTCCGGGCTTTCCGGCGTTTACCGCCAATGTCCAGGAGTTGCTGGCCATTCAAGAAAATCCTTATAAAACCGTGAACGCGGTGTCGTCCATTATCCTCCGGGACCTCTCCCTGACCACCCAGATCTTAAAAATCGTCAACTCCATCTTTTACCAGACCTATCAGCGGCAGGTGCACACGGTGTCCAGCGCGGTGATGGTCCTGGGCTTCGACCGCCTCCGGGATCTGGCGGTGGGGCTGCGCCTCTTTGAGCACTTTCAAAAATCCGAATTCGCCCATCTCAAACAATTAATCGTGCTCTCGTTTCTCACCGCCATCCAGGCCCAGGAACTGGTCCAGGATGATCCCCAGTTAAAGGCGGAAGAGGTCTTTATCACCGGCTTGCTGTACAATATCGGCGAATTAATTGTGGCCTATTATCTCCCCCGGGATTACCAGCGGATTCTTGACCTCATGGAGAAAGGGGAGGCCAAATCCACCGCGGCGCAGCGGGTTCTTAAGGCCTCCATGGAAGAAGTGGGCCTGGCGATCCTTAAGGATTGGAATCTGCCGGACACCATGATCAAGAGGCTCTCGTTTATGCACCGGGCCGGCAGCTCCGGGGCCGGGATTGAGGGCCAGCTGCGGAAATTGATCAAGGGTTCCTACGAACTCTCCAAGAATATGATCGACCCGGAGATCGAGCCGGAAGAGCGTCAGGAAAAAAAGGAGAAGATTTGTCAAAAATTAGGGATTAATTCAGAAAATCTAGCCAAATCACAAACGGAAAGCAAGAAACGTCTCCACGAGATGGCCCAGGTCCTGCGCATCGAACTCAAGGACATGGATATCTCCGACGACATCAGGCTGAAGGACGTGCGGGAACAAAAGGGCCCGGTCGCTATCCCAGCTTCAGCCCCGGACTCGGACTCAGCCTCCAAAAGCCATGAGCCGTCTGCCCCTCCGAAAATTAAACCCGTTAGGACTGCGCCCCAGGCGACCGATCGCGTTTCCGAAGACCTGAAAAGGCTCCAGTTCCTCTATCAGGTGGTGGAAGAGGTCAACCAGGCTCTGGTGGCCCAGGCGCCCATCAATCAGGTCTTGTTAATGATTCTGGAGGGCATCTTCCGGGGGATCCGTTTTGACCGGGTCATTTTCTTCTTAGTCAACCCCCAGCGCACCCATATCTCGGGCCGTTTCGGTCTAGGGGACGGCGTGGAAGAATTGTTGCCGCTGCTGCATCTGCCTCTTAAAGGCAATGGCAATGCCTTTGCCCTGGCTGTAGAGGAGCGCCGGGAATGTTTGGTGAATCCCCAGGTTCACCCCGGAGACCGCTCTCTGATGGAAGATAATTTTTGGCAGACCAGCCGCAGCCACACCTTTCTGGTGGCCCCCCTCCACGTGGATCAAATTCCCGTGGGCGCCTTCTACGTGGATCGCCTTGACCCCGAGTGGCCCATCAGCGAGGAGGATCGGCGGCGTCTGCGGATCTACCGGGACTTGACCATCATCGCTCTGCGCCTCAGCAAGAAGGCGAAAATTTTTGAGTAAATGTTTCATCACCAAACCGGTGGGGTTGGACCAATTCGCCAAGGTGGCCGCGGCCCTCGAAGATTTCTGGTTCACCATCGTCAGGTTGCCCAAACAGCCGTCTTCATGCCTGGCATGAAGATTCATCACGTCCAGCAATTACCGTAAAGATGGGTCGGCCATACCTTCTATCACCTAAAATTCTGCAACAGAGGTTAACTCGCCAAAACCTGACAACCCTCCCCAACCTCGAAAAATTGCAGTTATGATCTGGATAGCGAAGGAATATCGGAACATTCTTACAGGCTAATATAGCAGCTATCTTTAATCAAATTCTCCAAACACATTATTGCCCAGAGATACTGGCGGGATTTTGCTTAGCCAGGAACTCTGGCTTGACCTGAAGCACTTCCTAACATAAAACTTGTTAAAGCTAATAGGGTCAGAATACCGGGATCACCCTTGAGATGAGAGAAACACCATGCCGGAAATGATAACCAACCAGCTCGAAGAGGAAATCAGCGTCCGCCAGCAGAAGGAAGAAGAACTGCGGAAGGCCAAAGAAGACCTGGAAATAACAGTGGCTGAGCGTACGGTGGAATTGCGAAATGCCAATGAGAGATTGCAACTGGAACTTACCGAAAGCAAGCGGGCGGAGGAGGCGTTGCGGGAGAGTGAGGAGCGCTACCGTCACCTGTTCAACAGCGGCAACGACGCCGTCTTTGTCTTTCCCTTATCCGACCAGGGGGTGCCGGGACACTTTATCGAGGTCAACGACCTGGCCTGCCGCCGGCTGGACTACTCCCGGGAGGAGTTGCTACAGTTGTCCCCCAGGGAGATCGCCGCTCCTGAACTGCAAGAGAAAATCCCGGAAATTATGGCTAAGTTACGTCAAGAGGGGAATATCCTCTTTGAGTTCCAGCAAGTTACCCGGGACGGGCGGAAGTTCCCTGTGGAAATCAATGCCGGGGTATTTCAACTGCAGGGCCGCCCCCATGTATTGTCCATCGTCCGGGATATCACTGAGCGTAAACAAGTGGAAGAGGCCCTGCGTCAGGTGAACGAAACCCTGCGGGCTACGCTGGACGCCGCGCCTGTGGCCATCTTCGACCTGGATACCGAAGGGCGGGTAAAAAGCCTGTGGAACCCCGCGGCCGAGGAGATGCTGGGCTGGCGCCGCGAGGAGGTGCTGGGACAGTTTCTGCCGACCGTGCCTGAGGAAAGCAAGGAGGAGTTCCGGGGTTTTCGCGCATGGATCCGCTCTGGAAAGTCAATCATCGGTAAAGACGCAGTGCGCCGGCGCAAAGATGGTTCTCTGATCGAATACAGCATTTATGCAGCCCCGGAATATGATGACGACGGCCGGGTCATCGGCAATATCGCGGTGCTGACGGACATCACCGCGCGCAAGCGGATCGAGAATATCAGGCAAGCGCGCCTGCGCCTATTGGAATTTGCCAATACCCACTCTCTGGATGAGTTACTTACGGCTGCCTTGGATGAAATCGAAGCCCTGACCGGCAGCGCCATCGGTTTTTATCATTTTCTGGAAGCAGATCAAAAAACGCTCTCCTTGCAGAATTGGTCCACGAATACCCTGAAAAACCTGTGCACCGCGACCGGAAAAGGCAGCCACTATAATGTGGCCCAGGCGGGTGTCTGGGTGGATTGCATCCATGAACGCCGCCCCGTTATTCATAACGATTATGCTTCCTTATCTCACCGCCAAGGGATGCCCGAGGGCCATGCGCCGGTCCTGCGCGAAGTCGTAGTGCCGATTTTCCGGGGTAACCTGATCACGGCGATCATTGGAATGGGTAACAAAGCTACAAATTATAACGGCAGCGACATCGAGATAGTCTCACGATTGGGTGACCTTTCCTGGGATATCGTGGAGCGCAAGCGGGCGGAGGAGGCAGTGGCTGCCGAGCGTCAACGGCTCTTTTCCGTGCTGGAAGCCATGCCCGCTTATGTGGGTTTGCTGACTCCGGATTATCAAGTGGCCTTTGCCAACCTTTATTTCCGCCAGCAGTTCGGCGAACCAGCGGGAAGGCGCTGTTATGACTACATGTTTGGACGCCGCGAGCCTTGTGAGAACTGCCAGGCCTATAAAGTTCTGGAGACCAAGACACCCGAAGAATATGAGTGGTTAGGCCCGGATGGTCATATCTACCAGATTTGTGATCAACTGGTGCACGATACCGATGGATCTCCCTTAATCCTGGAGATGGGTATTGACATCACTGATCGCAAGCAAGCGGAGGAGGAGATCCGCAAGCTCAATCTGGAACTGGAGCAAAGGGTCATTGAGCGCACCGCCCAACTGGAAGCGGCCAACCAAGAACTGGAGGCCTTTGCTTACTCGGTGTCCCATGATCTGCGCGCGCCCCTCAGACATATCGACGGGTTTCTGGAGCTGCTCCAAAAGAGAACGGCCACGGCACTTGATGATAAAAGCCGGCATTATCTGACCAGCGTCTTTGACTCCACCAGGCGCATGGGCACCTTAATTGACGACCTCCTTTCCTTCTCCCGGATGGGTCGTTGGGAAATGTTGAAAAAACCGGTAGAACTTAATGTGCTGGTACAGGAAGTCATTCAGGAATTTGAGCCGGAGACCCAAGGCAGACTCATTCGCTGGCAGGTAGGCGCCCTTCCCGTGGTCATCGGGGATCTGGCCATGTTGCGCCTTGTTCTGGTCAACCTGATTTCCAATGCCCTGAAATTCACCCGGCCGCGTCGTCAAGCAGAAATAGAGATCGGCTGCCTGCCGAGCAGGGAACCAGAGGCCATAATCTACATCCGGGATAACGGCGTGGGCTTTGATATGAAATATGCCGATAATCTCTTTGGGGTCTTTCAGCGTTTACATCGAATTGAGGAATTTGAAGGCACCGGCATCGGACTGGCAAATGTGCGCCGGATTGTCCACCGGCATGGCGGCCGCACTTGGGCGGAAGGAAAAGTCAACGAGGGGGCCACGTTTTACTTCTCCCTACCCTGACCCCTTCAAGGAGCGTAACCATGGAACCAATTAAGCGCATCCTTTTAGTGGAAGATGATCTGAAAGACATTGAACTGACCCTCAACGCCCTGAGCGAACACAACCTGGCCAATGAAATTGTGGTTGCCCGGGATGGCGTGGAAGCCCTTGATTATCTGTATCGCCGGGAAGAATTTAAAAACCGTCCTAAAGGGAATCCGGTGGCCATCCTGCTGGATATCAAGATGCCCAGGATGGATGGTCTCCAGGTCTTGAAACATCTCAAAGCAGATGAGCAAATGCGGTTGATTCCCGTCGTCATCCTCACTTCTTCCCGGGAATCTCGTGACCTGGAAGAATGCTACCGCCTTGGAGTCAACGCTTACGTCGTGAAACCCGTGCGCTTCACCGAGTTCGTCAAGGCGGTGAAGGAGATCGGCGTGTTTTGGGCCCTGATCAACGAACCGCCGCCGGGAAGTATCTAGAGTTAACGACTTCTTCTCTAGAAAACCCCCTCAAGCCAAAGGCATCAGCGGAGAATTAAGGAAATGGATTCATTAATCCACATTCTGCACCTGGAAGATGACCTGGCCGATGCGGAACTCGCTCGGGAATTACTCGAGTCAGCCGGCCTGGTTTGCCAGATCACCCGCGTCCAAACCGGGGATGAGATCCGGGAAGCATTGAGTCAGGATGGATATGACCTCATCCTCGCGGATTTCCGGCTGCCGGGTTACGACGGGATGTCCGCTCTGCGCCTGGTGCAGGAAATGGGTTTGGATATTCCCTTTATCTTTGTCTCCGGCACTATGGGCGAGGATGCGGCCATTGAAGGGTTGAGGGAAGGCGCGACTGATTATGTGCTCAAGCAAAAGCTTTCCCGTCTGGTGCCCGCGGTCAAACGGGCTTTAAGCGAGGCAGAGAACCGGCGGGAGCGGCAGCGGGCGGAGAGATCGCTGGCCACCCAATTCCAATTCTTACAGCTTTTGCTAGATACCATCCCTAGTCCAATTTTTTATAAAGATATCAACGGGATCTATCTCGGGTGTAACCAAAGCCTGGCGGAATTTTTAGGGAGGCCGAAAGACGAAATCATCGGCAAGACCGTGTTCGATATCTACCCAAAGGAACGGGCAGGGAAATATTATCAGATGGACCAGGAGCTATTTGAAACTCCCGGCGCCCAGGTTTACGAGTTTCTGATGGAGAGGGCCGACGGAGCCATAAGG
>JAQTXE010000194.1 GCA_028688935.1 Syntrophales bacterium | reverse complement strand
CCCGAGGTGCTGTGCGAGGAGTTCATCTAGGGCGAGGAAGTGACCTGCCCGGTGCTGGGCACGGGCGCGGCGGCACGCGCGCTGCCGGTCATTCGCATCGAAGCGCCGAACGGCGCCTACGACTACCAGAACAAGTACTTCACCGACGTCGTCCAGTACCACTGCCCGAGTGGCCTGCCCGAGGCGGAGGAGCGCGAAATCCAGCGCCTGGTGCTGGCCAGCTACCGCGCGCTTGGCTGCCGCGGCTGGGGCCGCGCCGACCTGATGATCCGCGCCAGCGACCGCAAGCCTTTCCTGCTGGAAATCAACACCTCGCCCGGCATGACCAGCCATTCGCTGGTGCCGATGTCGGCGCGCGCCGCCGGCCTGTCCTACGAGGACCTGTGCCTCATGCTCCTGGCCGACGCGGCGCTCGATGCGCCCGCCAGCACACCCGCAGGAGGCGCCGCGTGAGCACCCTGGCCGCGCCGCTCGACGTCCGGTTGATGAACCTGACGGCCACGCTGCTGTTCACCGGCTGCGCGCTCTAACCCTTTGAACCCCGACCAATTCCCCGAAGACATCCGCCCTCATCTCATCCCGGAGCCCGCGGGCGACATGGTTTACCGCTGCCTGGAGTGCGGCGCCGAGCACGGCATCGACGAGTTGCTCTACACCTGCCCGGAGTGCCGGGGGTTGCTGCTCCTGGAAGATAAGAATCAATACCTGCTCCGGGAATATTCCGGCGCGTTCTGGCGGCGGCTCTTCGATTACCGCAAGATGCTCAATGTCCCGGCCTTAAAGGGCATTTTTCTCTTTTACGAACTCATCGCCCCGGTCATCCCCTTAGAAGACATCATCTACCTGGGGGAGGGCCACACCCCCCAGGTGGCGGCCAATGACTCCCTCCGGGAAGAGGTGGGCGCGGCCTTTTATTTCAAAAACGACGGCCAGAACCCCAGCGCCTCTTTTAAGGACCGGGGCATGGCCGCGGCCTTGAGCTACCTGAACTTTCTGGTAAAGAAACCAGGCGCGGGCAAAATGCTGGCCATCTGCGCCTCCACCGGCGACACCTCCGCGGCCGCGGCCCTTTATTCGGCTTACTTAGGGAAACAGATCGCCTCCGCGGTGCTCCTGCCCCACGGCAAGGTCACCCCCCAGCAGTTGGCCCAGCCCCTGGGGAGCGGCGCCAAGGTTTTGGAGGTTCCCGGGGTCTTCGACGACTGCATGAAAGTGGTGGAGTCGCTAGCGGACAACTACCAGGTGGCCCTGCTGAACTCCAAAAACTCCTGGCGCATCCGGGGCCAGGAGTCCTACGCCTACGAGATCGCCCAATATTTTGATTACGAATTAGAGGGTAAAGTGGTGGCCGTGCCCATCGGCAACGCCGGTAACATCACCGCCATCATGCAGGGTTTCTTGAGGCTCCAGGAACTGGGGGTCATCGGCGAACTGCCCCGGGTCCTGGGGGTCCAGTCCCGGCACGCCGACCCGGTCTTCCGCTATTACCTGGAGCCGGATAAAACGAAAAGGGTCTTTACGCCGGTGACCGTCCAGGCCAGCGTGGCCCAGGCGGCCATGATCGGCAACCCGGTCTCCATGCCCCGGGTCATCCGCCTGGTGGAGGAATACACCCGCCGGGCCGGAGCCGACAGCGTGGCGGTCATCGAAGTCACGGAGCAGGAGATCATGGACTCCATGCTCCTGGCCAACCGCCACGGCCACATCGCCTGCACCCAGGGGGGAGAATCCCTGGCGGGCTTCCGGGCGGCCATCAAGGCAGGTGTAATCGCCAAAAACGCCGTGGGGGTCCTGGACGCCACCGCCCATCACCTGAAATTCATCGGCTTCCAGCAGATGTACTTCGACAACACTTTTCCGCCGGAATTCGAGGTGACGCCCAAGCCGGAATACCAGAACAAACCGCAATTGCTGACGCCGCAAACCGAAGACCCGGAAAAGAAGACCCAGGACCTGGCAGGACAGATTGCCACCTTGCTGGGGTTGACCCCAAAATAGTAGGAGAGATTATGGGGGAGGAGTTGTAGGGGCGGGTTTTAAACCCGCCCCTACCTCAAACCATGGATAACACCTATTTCGACAATTATTGTTTTGTCTGCGGCAAGGACAATCCCCAGGGGCTAAAGATCGCGGTGCGTTATGAGGAAGCCGAAATGGCCGCGGTCACGGAGCTTACTCTCCCCAAGGAGTACCAGGGCTGGACGGAGGTGATCCACGGCGGCATCCTGGCCACGCTGTTAGATGAGCTGATGGCCCACGCAGTGTGGAAATTCGCCGGTCCCGGAGTTACCCTGGGGATGGAAGTGCGCTTCCACAAACCCCTCAAACCCGAGGAAAAGATCAGGGTCCGGGGCGTGCTCCAGCCTGCCAACAGCAGCCGCCGCCAGGCCGAAGCGGAAATCATCCGCCTTGCCGACGGCCAAAAAATCGCTTCGGGGAAGAGCAAGTTTCTGCTCCTGGAGAAGAAGGATTCTGGGAGAGGTGACTAAAAAGTAAGTAATTATGTGACCTGGCGGGCGCGCCAACTAGGCAACTGCATATACCATTTCTTTATCAAGCACATTTTTCGTAGGGGCGAACCTTGTGTTCGCCCCGTCGCTCCAGGGCGGACACAAGGTTCGCCCCTACATTTTTTGTCTATTCAATATCATAAAACCGAACCCAAATGCTGGATGTGACTGTTCTAATGGTGGGCAAAACCCGGGAGGCCTTCATCCAGGAGGGCCTGGCCTTCTACCAGAAACGCCTGCGGCCTTACCTGAAACTCTCTCTGAAAAGCGTGCGCGCCGAAAAAGAAGAAGGGAAACTCCCCCCGGAAACCATCAAGGCCCGGGAAGGAGAACGCCTGCGGGGGGCCGTTCCTGCCAAAAGCTATCTGGTGGCTCTGGACCCCGGGGGCAAAGAATTAACCTCAGAAGAATTCGCGACCTGGCTCGCCAGCCGGGAAGAGGACGCCCGGCCCCTGGCCTTTCTCCTCGGCGGCCACCTGGGACTGGACGCGGCCACCCTGGCCCAAGCCCGGGAACGCCTGGCCCTGTCCCGCTTTACCCTGACCCACGAGCTGAGCCGCCTGATCCTTTTGGAACAACTCTACCGGGCCATGACCATCAAAACCGGCCATCCATATCATGTGTAAAAAAATGGGGAAAGATCAGGGAGTTAAGCTCACTGTCCTTCCCCTATAATTTTATGCCAACGTTTTGAAGGGGGTCGGTCTTCTTTTCACTGATCCCTGGCCCCTGATCCCTGAAACCTACACCGCCTGAACTTCTTTCAGGCCGGGGACCTCTTTCAGGAGCATACGTTCGACGCCCTGTTTCAGGGTCATCTGGGACATGGGGCAGCCTTTGCAGCCGCCGGTGAGCCGCACTTTAACGATGCCGTCGGTGATCTCCACCAGTTCAATATCGCCGCCGTCCCGTTGCAGCAAGGGGCGGATCTTTTCCAAAGCTTTTTCCACTGCTTCTTTCACTGGTTGCCTCCAGAATTAATTTCTTAAACTAAAATATAAACCATTAATCTCATGATTGTAAAGAGGCGTTTCCAGCCGCCTCTTCCCCGGAATAACTACCTTAAGGCCCAATGGCAAAGACCGCGGTAACCCGGACCCTGATCTCCTCCTCCCCCACCTCAATGGGGGTGGGAACCGCCCGTTTGGCAGCCAGATATTCCACGCCCCCGCCCCGGGGAGACACCGAGGCAATATGGGTGGACGCCTTGTACAGCCCCTTGATCTTCACTCCCCCGGCCTGGGCCAGGGCGTCTGCCATTTGCCGGTTTAGACTCAGGGCCTGCACCGCGGCCTGGCGCTGGAGTTCCGCCAAGCGGGAGTGACCCCAAAAAGGGCCGTTGACCCTGGAAGCACCGTTCGCCAAGGCGGTATCCAGCACTAACGCCAGCCGGAGCGGATCCTTAACTTCCACTTTAAAGCGGTGCACCGCCTGGTAGCCGGTGATGGCCTCCGGCTTCTCCTTGCTTCTATAGTTACGTAAGGGATTGAGGCGATAACTGAGGCTCTGGATCGTCTCATCCGGCTGCAAAACTTTTTTAATGGCCTTCAGAAGGGCGTCGCTGCGGCGGGCATTTTCTTGAGCCGCAGCCTCGGCCTGAGGGGCCTGGGTCTCCACCTCCAGTTGCAGGGTGGCCATATCCGGCTTGGCCAAGACTTTGCCTTCCGCATCCACACTGATGGTGGCCAGGTCAGGTTCTGCCCCCCGGGCCTGGGGGAGTAATATGAAGGCCGCCAATAAGAAGATTAAAACCATAGGTAAGTATCTGCTTCTCATGTCCCCCTCCTTTTGCCGAAAACCGAAAACCGTCCTTAAGGATTCACCGTCAATACCCTGGCGCCGGAAACTCCAGGAACCTAGCTTTCATAAAATTTAACTTCCCTGGGGCGATTATCCTTCTTAACATAGGGGTTGCCGGGCCGGGAGACAATCCCTGCAACGCATAATCTCCTGGAAAGCTCTACCAAAATTCATTTTTCCAGGGGGAGGGGGCGCCAAAATCAGGGTAACGAGCCCCAGGCCCAGGCAAAAATCATCTCCGGTCGCCTTTCCTTTTCTTCCTCCCGCCGGTTTTCCGCCCCTTTTTTCGGTGTCCTCTCCGTGTCTTAACTTGCCAACCAGCATGAATTTCATTATATTTAGGCAGTTTATGATACCGGCGCGGGCGCCGGTCCGAGGTGCGTATGGCTGAAAATAACGCCAGGCTTTCCCTGTGGTATTTCCTGGCGCTGATTTTGATAATACTGCTGGCTCAGCAATATTTCACCGGCTCCAATAAGGAAAATATCAATTACAGCGACTTCCGCAAATTGGTGGAGGAAAAAGGTGTTGATGACCTGGTGATCAGCACCGATAACATCGAGGGCCACCTACTCCCCAAAGGGGTGGAATATCTCAGCAAAGTCCGGAAGGACCCGAAGCTCGCGGCCAAGCTGAAAGAAAAGTTCAAAAAAGAACCCCTCTTCAGCACCGTGCGGGTGTCAGACCCGGGCCTCATCAAACTTCTGGACCAAAAGGGCCTCAAATACCGGGCCGTTCATGAAAAGGTCTGGCTTACCTCGCTCCTCTCCTTGATTATCCCCACCTTGCTGCTGGTGGGCATCTTTATCTATTTCTTCCGGAAGATCGGCACCGGGGCCGGGGGCTTGATGTCCGTGGGCAAAAGCAAGGCCAAGGTCTACATGGAGGATGAGACCAAGGTCACCTTCCAGGACGTGGCCGGGGTGGAAGAAGCGGAAGAAGAGCTGAAGGAGATTATCGAGTTTTTAAAGACCCCGGCCAAGTTCCAGGCCCTGGGGGGCAACATCCCCAAGGGGGTGATGGTGGTGGGGCCGCCGGGCACCGGCAAGACTCTGCTGGCCCGGGCCGTGGCCGGAGAAGCGGGTGTTCCTTTCCTGAGCTTGAGCGGCTCCGATTTTGTGGAAATGTTTGTGGGCGTGGGCGCCGCCCGGGTGCGGGACCTCTTTGCCCAGGCCCAGGAAAAGGCGCCCTGCATCATCTTTATCGACGAGTTGGACGCGGTGGGCAAAGCCCGGGGGTTGAGCCCCATGAGCGGCCCGGAGGAGCGGGAAAACACTCTGAACCAGCTCTTATCGGAGATGGACGGCTTCGACACCCGCAAAGGGGTGATCATCATGGCCGCCACCAACCGCCCGGAGATCCTGGACCCGGCCCTGATCCGCCCGGGGCGCTTCGACCGCCACATCCTGGTGGACCGCCCCTCCCTCATCGGCCGGGAAGACATCCTCAAGATTCACACCCGCAAGGTCAAGCTGGGTCCGGATGTCAATCTGAATACCCTGGCGGCCCGCACCCCCGGCATGGTAGGCGCGGACCTGGCCAATATCGTTAATGAAGCGGCCCTGCTGGCAGCCCGGAAAGACAAGACCGCGGTGGAGATGGAGGATTTCGAGGAGGCCATTGACCGGGTGGTGGCGGGTCTGGAAAAGCGCAACCGGGTGATGAACCCCCGGGAAAAAGAGATCGTGGCCTACCACGAAACCGGCCACGCCCTGGTGGCTGAGGCCCTGCCCACCACCGACCCGGTGCACCGGGTCTCCATCATTCCCCGGGGCATCGGCGCCCTGGGCTACACCATGCAGCTCCCCACCGAAGACCGCTATCTGATGACCAAGACCGAGCTGGAGGACCGCATGGCGGTGATGATGGGGGGCCGGGTGGCGGAGGAACTGCACCTCCAGGAGATTTCCACCGGAGCCCAGAACGATCTCTACCGGGCCACGGATATCGCCCGCTCCATGGTGCGGGAATACGGCATGAGCGAGAAACTTGGACCCATGACCTTTGAGCGGGAGCGGCGGCCTTTGTTTCTGGAGACGATGATGCCCCCGGGCACCAAGGACTACAGCGAAGCCACGGCCCAAGAGATCGACCAGGAGGTCTCCCGCCTGGTGGAACGGGCCCACGCCCGGGCCCGGGAGATCCTGGAGCAGCGCCGGGACACCCTGGAGCAGGTGGCCCAGGTCCTTTTGGAAAAAGAGGTCCTTGAGGGAGACGAACTGCGGCGGTTTTTGAATAATGCCGCCCAGCAAGATTCCTCTCCGGATCACGAATAACAGATTGGGGAGGGCAATAATCCTGATATCCTCTTCCCAAGGCTATCTATGGCCCACCAAATTTTCTCCACCAGCGCCGCATTACATGATTATCTTCTCCAGGAGGCCCGTCCCGGCGTCCTGACCCTGGTGCCCCACCAGCGCCTGGCCCGCCAGGTGTGGCACCGGCAGCGGCTGCGCCACTTGGAGCAGGGCCTGGCCGCCTGGGAACCTCTCCCCCTTACCACCCTGGGACACTGGTGGGCCGACCTCTGCCAATCCTTATGGCTCCCCCAGGCGGTGGCTTCCCCCTTAAAACGCCTGGCCTGCTGGCGGACAGCCCTGGAAACCGGTCCTCCTCTGGAAGGCGTCGAGCCCGACCTGTCCTGGGCCCAGGCCCTGGACGAGGCTTACTCGCTGCTGACCCGCCACCGGCTCCCCCTCCTGGAGTCCGACCCCCTTGATTCCCCCCTGGTCTCCTGGCGGCGGCAACTTATGGGCCTTTTCCAGGAAATGATGCGGCAGGAAGGCTTCCTCGCTCCGGGAGAATTACCGGTTTATCTGCTCCAGGGCCTGGAAGTAGGGAAGATAACTCTGCCCACAAGACTGCTGACCGTGGGCCTGGAGACCCCGGCGCCGGTGGAAGATTTATGGCTTCAGGCGGTGGCCCGGCACATTCCGGTGATGCATCTCCGGGCGCAAGGAACTCCGGACGCGGTACGCCAGGCCGTGGTCCTGCCCGACCGGCGCCAGGAGGTGGAGTGGGCCGCGGCCCGGCTTCTGGAACTGGCCGCCGGGGGTACCCCCCTGCACCGCCTGGCCCTCACCTCCCCGGACCTGAATAGCTACCTGCCGGAATTGCGCCGGGCTTGGGCCGAACTCTTAGGAACCCCCGCCTCCCCGGAGGGTTGGGCCTACAATTTTTCCCAGGGCCCGGTCCTGGCGGATACCCCCCTGTGGCAAGCGGCCCTGCTGCCCTTGAAATTTGCCGGCGCCGGGGAACTCGGGGAGGACCTGGTTTCCCTCCTGCTCTCCCCTTATTATGGGGCTTTCCAGGCGCACCAGGAGCAACTCCCCTTATGGGACCGGCTTTTCCGGGAACGGCGGGTGGAACGGGGTTGGCAGGCTTTAAGCCGGGTGGCGGCCCAAACCGGGGGTCCCCCGGAAGCACTCACCCTCCTGGACCGGGTCTGGCAACTGCTGGCTCCGGGCCCGGCTCCCGCCCGGGACTGGGTGGCCAGACTGCAAAAGGCTTGGCGGCTCCTGGGCTTCCCCCAGGGGCTGGAGGATAGCGAAGCCGCGGCCTGGAGCCGGGCCACGGCCTT
>JAQTXE010000193.1 GCA_028688935.1 Syntrophales bacterium | reverse complement strand
CTGGAAAAAGTCTGTCCGTTAAGGATAAAAAGGTGTATAGCAAAAGCGCCAAAACTCGGAAGGAGAAAAAATAAATGAGCCCCCGTTACAGCCGTGAGCCCATGGCCCGTATCTGGACTGAAGAACACAAATTCGCCACCTGGCTGAAGGTGGAGTTGGCCGCCATGGAAGCCATGGCCCAGCACGGCATCATCCCTGAGGAGGTGCCGGCCCGGGCCCGGGCCGGGGCCGTCTGCGACGTGGAAGCCATCCTGGAGATCGAAAAGAAGACCCACCACGACGTGGCCGCGTTCGTGGACCAGATAGCCGGGTGCCTGGGGGAGGACGGCCGCTACTTTCACTTCGGCCTCACCTCTTCGGACGTCCTGGACACCGCCTTCGGCCTGCGCTTGAGAGATTCGGCGGACCTGCTCCTGGCCGCGGTGGACGAACTCCTCACCGTGCTTAAACACCAGGCTTATGCCTATCGGGACCAGGTAATGGTGGGCCGCACCCACGGGGTGCACGCCGAACCCATCACTTTGGGGTTGAAATTCGCGCTCTGGTACGCGGAATTTCAGCGCCACCGCACCCGCCTGGAGCAGGCCCGGAAGGTGGTGGCCGTGGGCAAGCTCTCCGGCGCGGTGGGCACTTTCGCACACCTGCCCCCGGAAGTGGAGGCCACGGCCTGCGCGATTTTGGGGTTGGAACCCGCCAGCATCTCCACCCAGGTACTGCAACGTGACCGGCACGCGGAATTTTTTGTAAGCCTGGCCCTGGTGGGGACCGGGGTGGAAAAGATCGCCCTGGAGATCCGCCATCTGCAGCGCACCGAGGTCCGGGAAGCGGAAGAAAGGTTCGCCGCGGGGCAGAAAGGCTCGTCGGCCATGCCCCACAAGCGCAACCCCATACTCTCCGAAAACCTCTGCGGCCTGGCCCGCCTGCTTCGGAGCAACGCCCTGGCCGCCCAGGAAAACGTGGCCCTTTGGCATGAGCGGGACATCAGCCACTCCTCGGTGGAGCGCCTCATCGCCCCGGACTCAACAATCCTCCTGGATTTCATGCTGGGCCGCCTCACCCGGATGCTGAAAAATCTCCAGGTCTATCCGGAAAATATGACCAAAAACCTCCATCTCACCCATGGGCTCATCTTTTCCCAGGGCCTGCTCCTGGCCTTGATAAAAAAGGGACTTTCCCGGGACGCGGCCTACCGCCTGGTGCAGCGCCCGGCCATGCAGGTCTGGGAAGAAGGCGGGGAATTCGCGCAAAGGGTCCACGCCGACCCGGAGATCGTCAAGCACCTGTCCTCTGACGAACTCGCCTCCATCTTCGACTTAAAGCGTTACTTCCGTCATATTCCCGCCATCTTCGCCAGGGTCTTTGGGGAGTGAGCAGTGAGCGGTAAGCAGTGAGCAGTTTGGGCAGGCGCAAAGACTCAGGGGCGGTTTGCAAACCGTCCCTTCTATTTTTGGGGAGAAATTGTGGGAAGGCCATGGCCCACTAAAAAAGGCGGACCGTGCCTGCCCTACATTACTAGACCTCGCAGTCCAAATCTCGGCCACCAACGCGGTACCTCAAGGCAATAGCGACGGTATGACTCGCCGAACTTCTTTGCCAGCGTCGGCTCCTCATAAAGGACCACGAATAGGTGGAAGACCACAAGCATGATGACGCTATAAAAGAGGAGGTCGACAGAACAAAACAGAAAAGCCTCCCCTAAAAGGACTATTAATACTCCAACATACATGGGATTCCGCACATAACGGTAAAGGCCCTTCACCAACAACTCCTTCGGAGGATCGATGGGTGCCGGAGTGCCACTCCCTTTTACCGCAAAGTCCCAGGCACACCAGAGGGAGACCGCCGCTCCCAGGGCCATGCCCCCAATGCCTAAGTAGCTGAAAAGATTGATGGGGCTGGCGCAAGCCAAGGCAAAATGCGGATGTCTCAGCAGCCAGTAAGGTACCAAAACCGTTACTGTTCCTGGCACTAACAGGGTAAAGATCAGCGTCTTCACCAGTGGAACCCGGCTGCCCATGTCCTTAATCTCTCTGTTGGCCCAGGCTAAAGCCTGCGGTGGTAATCTTTCTCAATCTTTAGGCCAAACATCCCGCACCCCCTGACGCTTGGCCCGTGCCCTCAGCTTACTGCTCATTACTCACTTTTTCACGCCAGGGAAATCTTGATTTGGTCCTCCCGGGGGTTGACCTTCTCCAGACGCACCAGGACCAGGTCTCCGGGGGTGAGCTTCGTCGTCGCGGCTGCGGGCAGGAAGACTTCCAGGTGGATGTCGGGGAAGAGCAGCCGGTAGCGGTGGGGCAGGGCTTCCAGGACCAGGGCCTCTTTTTTCTGCCCCACCCGGGCAGCCAGGTATTTGAGGAGCCAGTAACGCAGGCGCCGGGTTTTGAGGAAACCGGCCCGGCGCATGGCCGGCTCGATAATGGCCAGAATCCGCCCCAGGTCCTCCGGGGTATAAGGCAGGGGGGCTTCATGCAAAAAAGCGAGAAGCTGCCGGTGGGTCACCAGGTCCAGATAGCGGCGGATAGGGGAGGTGGCCAGGTTGTATTGGTCCAACCCCAGGCCCCAATGGGGCTGGGGCTCCAGGTCCATGACCACCCGGCTCAGGCGGCGGCGGTCCCGGTAGAGTTCCAGGAGCCTCTTGGGCTCCTCTCGGTTGATGGGTTCCCGGGGTTCGGGCTGGCTGCGGTAGATGGCGGGGATCTTCTGCTCCACCAGAAACCGGGCGCTCAGCCAGTTGGCCAGGACCATGGCCTCCGCCACCAGCGAGCGAGCCGGGGTCTCCTGATCCTCCACGGTCACCTGGATCTCCCCCTGGGGGGTAAAGTTTACCCAAACTTCCGGCAGCTTAAGCTCATAGCCCCCCTGGGCCAGGCGCCGTTCTTTCAGGAGTTCGGTTAACCGGGACAGATTGGCGAGAAGAGGGTCCTGGCCGAGAAGCCCGTCCACCTCCTGGTAGGTCAGCCGCTGGCTTACCCGGATCTGGCTGGGCCGGATCTCCCAATCGAGGATCTCTGCGTCCGGACTGAGGGAGACCAGAAAACTCAGAGCCGGACGTTCCTCCCCGGCTAGGAGACTGAGGATATTTTCGGAGATTTCCTCCGGCAGCATGGGCAGGCGCATCTCCGGCAGGTAAATGGAGGTGGCCCGTTCCTGGGCCTCCTGGTCCAAAGGAGTGTGGGGTTGCACCAGGGAGGAAACCGCGGCGATATGCACCCCCAGGAGCCACCCCGTGGGCGTCTCTTCCAGACTGAGGGCGTCGTCAAAATCCCGGGTCCGCTCGCCGTCAATGGTGAAACAGCGCCGGGAAGTGAGGTCCAGCCGCCGGGCGGCATAAGGGTCCGCGGGGGGGTGGCGGCAGAGGTGCACGGCCTGGTCCCGGTTTTCGGGGGAAAATTCCTGGGGCACTTCCAGGCGGTGCAGGTCCAGGTTTTCGTCTTCCTGGAAGACGCCCAAGCGCACCAGCAGTTGAAAGGAAGCGTCCGCGGGCAGACGCGCCTTCTCCAGGTAGGCCTTGCCCTGGGCATATTCCTGGCCCTCAGGCCCGAATACTGCCATGTGGCGCATCAGCTCCACCAGATACGGGGCGCTTTGGGGCTCCGGGGCCTTTTCCCTGTCCCACACCGCCTTCAGCCAGAGGGCCGCGGCCTCCATTTCCTGGAGGCGCTCCTCCTCCCGCTGGAAATTCTCCCGCAACTGGGCCACCATCTCCGGAGGGTTGGGGACCCAAAGATTTTCTTTATATTTAAAAAGAAAGCGATCCGCCAACAAGGCCCTCTCCAGGGCCGCCTCTTGATCGGCGGTGACTTCTCCGAACCAGAGGTCGGCCATCTCCCGGGCGGACAAGGCCTGATTTTCCTGGGCCAACAGTTCCCACAATTCCTCCAACTGAATGGAATCCTTCAGGGCTTCCCGTTTGCGGGCGGTCTCTTCCAGGTGGGCCAGGAGCTGTTGCCGGGGCAATTGAGGGGAAAGAGGACTGGGGCAGGCATGGAGCACCCGTTTCCTGGCCAGGGTCAACTCCCGGTTGGTTTGGGCCAGGACATGTAAGCGCTCCCCCTTCAATTCCAGAACGATCCCGCAGAGGATGCGTCTCTGGTCGAAGAATTCTACTAAATAGCCGGCTTCCATGATAAGGTGCGGCAAAGGTACCAGAATCCCCGGAAAAGTCAAGGAAGGCGGGGTAAAGACAGTTTTCGGTTTTCAGTTTTCGGTTTTCGGTTTTCGGTTAAATCTCCGGAAGCAATCTGGCCAACTTACCTGGATTGTGCTAAGAAATTAATTCGAAAAGGTTTTTCCGAAATAAGAAATCTGCTCTTAATAGCATCTCCCATTTTCAGTAATAAATGGTACAAAAACCCATAGGAAGTATCTTAGCGGTTTTTGTTCTTTTAACCGAAAACTGAAAACCGGAAACTGAAAACCATCTTTATCATGCGGCTAGCCATCATCTCCGATATCCACAGCAATCTCGAGGCGCTGGAGAGCGTTCTGGCCCAAATCCGCCAGGAGAGCGTGGACGCGGTGCTCAACCTGGGAGACCTGGTGGGCTATAACGCCAGCCCCAATGAGTGCCTGGAGCTGCTCCTGGGTCAGAATTTTTTTAACCTGGCCGGCAACCACGACCTGGCCCTACTGGAGCCCGAACGGGCCGAGAGCTTCAATATCATTGCCCACCAGGCCTTGGCATGGTCCCGGGAGCAGATCCGCCCGGGGTTCCGTAAATTCCTGGAGGCCCTCCCCCTGACCCAGGAGTTTGGCGACCGTTTCTTGGCCTGCCACGGCACTCCCACCAGCGCCGATACCTATATTGCCTACCACTTCCAGGGAAAACGGGTCTTCAAGCACATGGCGAAACAGACTAACTTGAAGGTCTGTTTCTTCGGACATACCCACCGCCGGGCCTTGTGGTACCGGGATATCCGGGGGACGGTGGGCTCCCGGGAGATCACCCGGCCCAAGGTCGACCTCTCCCGGGAGGGGCATTATCTGATAAATCCCGGCAGCGTCGGCCAGCCCCGGGATGGAAATCCCGAGGCCGCGTACGCAATTTTCGATCTGGAGGAGTTTTCCATTCATTTCAAATCCGTGCCCTATGATGTCGCCGGGGCCCAGCGCCGGATTCTCGAAGCCGGCCTGTCGCCTTTTCTGGCGGAAAGGCTGGCCCAGGGCAAGTGATACGGGTTTCTGTTTTTTTGTTTGCGGTTAATTGTTTTGCTGTTAAAAGACGAAGATAATGGCCAGGTTAACCAATCATTTTGCAGTTTATAAAAGAGGTCTGACGACAGCTCTAACGGTATTTTAGGAAGCGAAGACAGTAATAGTTGAGGCGGAGAGGCGCCGCTACTTATTAGCAAAGGGGGTATGATGCAGCCTTACCAGAAAGAGGGAGTGCTCAAAGACGGTAGCCGGGTGATGCTACGGCCCATGGTGCGGGAGGACCGGGAGAAGCTGCTGGCATTCTTCCAAAACCTCGATGAAAAAGACCTGCTCTTCCTGCGCAGCGATGTGCGGGACCCGGCGGTCATCGATCGCTGGGTCAACAACATCGACTATCGCCGGGCCTTTCCTCTGCTGGCCGAAGCCGGTGGCCGGATCGTGGGCGACGGCACTCTGCACATGCGCCTCTTGGGTTGGAAGCGCCACGTGGGAAACATCCGGGTGGTGGTGGCCAAAGACTACCAGGGCAAGGGCCTGGGTACCCTGCTGATTAACGAACTCGTGGAGTTGGCAGGGGAATTCGGTCTGGAAAAACTGGTGGCGGAGATTCACCTCCAGGCCCACAGCGCGCTGGCGGCCTTCAAGCGCGCCGGCTTTTCCACCAAGGCGGTTTTTGAAGACCTGGTCAAAGACCTCACCGGCCGCAGCAGTGATCTGGTGGTCATGGTCTGCGATGTCCAGGGCCGGGACCGCAACGCTCCGGAAGCCTAAAAAAAACTGCCGCTTCTCGTCCCTGCCTTAAATCTGCTGGCCTGGGGCTTTGGCTCTCTAGTGTCAAAAAACCGCCGAAGCCCCACCCTTGCACCCGCTTAAGTAGAATCCGGAAATGCCGATAAATTGTCCAGGCGACCTTTAAAGCCTGATCCCTGAAAATAATGGTCCGGAACCGGGCGCGGCCCGGCGCCGGATGGAGGATACTAGTGACCTGGGCTGAACTGGGCCTCCGGCTGCGAGATAATGCTCCTTTGCTGTTGCCCCTGCTACTCTCCCTGTGGATGGCCTGGGGAGACCTCAAAACCCGCCGTATCCCCAATTACCTGACCCTGGGTACCGCGGTGGCCGGCCTGGGCTTCCAACTGGGCTGCCACGGCTGGGGAGGACTCTGGTCCGGATTTTTGGGTCTGGCCCTGGGTTTCGGTCTCCTTATCATCCCCTACTTCATCAGGGGGATGGGCGCGGGGGACGTTAAGGCCCTGGCGGCCTTGGGAGCCTGGCTGGGCCCCCGGGATACTTTCTTTCTCTTCCTTTACATGGGAATTTCCGGCGGTGTCCTGATACTGCTGGTCCTGATCTGGAAAGGACTTCTGAGGTCTTATATCCGGCGAGGCTGGAGGTTCTTGAGAAACCTCTGTCTTCCCCAATTTGCCGGCCTGAACCCGGCGGAGTCCCCGCCTCCCCCACTGAAGCTCCCTTACGCCTCGGCTCTGGCCCTGGGTATGCTGATCCTTTATTTGCACAACCTCAAATATTGACGCGAGTGTCGGAAATCTGACTAGGGTCAATAATCTTGACGTGATTTCCTCAGCCTGGCAGAACCCGAAGTAATAGAACCACCGCTGCTCATCCGGCCTCCGATCCCGGCCGGGAAACGGTGAAATCCTCTATCCGCCAGGCCCCGGCAAGGCTTCCCCTCCCCTTTTCCTCCTTTGGCTCGAATCTTGAATCTCATGCCAATGCCATAGAAGGAGCGTCGACAATTCTTAATTTTCTTAAAAACTAAAGGGATTGAGGGAAATTTTATAACAAAACAGCCGGAAGGACGCGGCCGGCGAGGGAATGATAGTAAAGCAGTTTATCATGGACCGTATTGTTAGCCGCTATTATGATCCTGCAAACTAAGAACCTGTCAAGGGCAGAGGCTGGCCGCACCCTCCGCGGCCGGAAGGTTTATTTCCGGGAGTTTAACAATTTTTCCATTCTTGAATTATCAAGCCGTAGTATCAACAGAGCGTTGCCGCCGGATTACCGCATCTCTAAAATTATGACTCCACCTTCTCAAAGGAACCTGGAAAGCCAATCTGATGGTCATGTTTATAGAGACTCGCGCAAACAGGACGCCCGATTTCCAGTTTATTCTACCGCGAGGATGGCGCATTTTGTGAGGGAAATTAGCGGTTGCGAATCACTGCATCAAGTTGCAGATTACCTGCTGCTGTCACCTGGATGCAAAACAGGGCATTATGAATCTTTTATATAAGTTTAATATATTTTAAGAGAAATAAATTAATTGACATTAAGTATTTATTAAAATTAAAATGATGTAGGATTTTCTTAAAGTTATTTTGGGGGAAAAACCTTAACACTATAAACACATTTAAGGAACACTAAAGATGATTAAAGGGGCCAGCCTGGAGTGGAAAGTCGCCACTGCCAGGTTATTGGGGGGGGTTCTCCTGGGCATTACTTTATCCCTCTGGGCGGGAGGGGGTCCGGCCCAGTCTGCCAACCTGCTGGATCGGGTGCGGGACCAGGAGATTAAGCAAGTATTGCGAATACACGTGGGGAGTTCCAAGGTCATCAAGACCCCCTTCCCCGTCACCCGAATTTCGGTGGGCAATCCGGAAATCGCCGATATTGTGGTGATCTCCGATCGGGAGCTCTACGTCAACGCCCTCTCTCCCGGAGTCACCAATATCACCATCTGGGGCCACAAGCGCATCACTTCCACTTCGGTGCACGTGGAACTGGATGTTACTCTCCTGAAAGAAATGCTCCACAAGATTCTGCCCAAAGAAAAAATCGGGGTGGAGACCACGGGTATCTCCGTGGTGCTCTCCGGTGAGGTCTCCAGCCCCTCGGCCAT
>JAQTXE010000192.1 GCA_028688935.1 Syntrophales bacterium | reverse complement strand
TCCGGGGCGTAATGGGTGCTGAAATAGGCGCCTTCCAGGTCCTTGGCCCCCAGGCGTAGAAGTTCCTCGCTGCCCCAGGAATCGGAGCCGATAAAGGGACAGGTAATCCCTAAGCGCCGGGCCTGCTGGGCCTGGAGGGGCACTTCGTTATAATAATTGGGCAGAAAGAGGACGTCGGGGTTGGCCCCCTTGATAATGGTGAGTTGGGAAGAAAAGTCCTTATCGTCCTTGGTATAGGATTGGAAAGCAACCACCTTGCCTCCGGCGGCCTCGAAGAATTTTTTGAAGAATTCGGCAATACCCTTATTATATTCCGAGGCCACGTCATAGAGGACGGCCGCCTTCTGAGCCTTGAGATTCTGCCGGGCGAACTTGGCCATCACCTGGCCCTGAAAATCGTCGATGAAACAGGCCCGGAAGACGAATTTCTTGCCCTCGGTGGTCTTGGGGTTGGTGGACCAGGGGGTGACCATGATCACTCCCGCGTCTTCACAGATGCGGGCCGCGGGGATGGCGTTGCCGGAAGCGCTGGGGCCGATGATGGCCAGGACGTTGTTCTGGCTGATGAGCTTCTGGGCCACGGCCGCGGCGGATTCGGCCTTATCTTCGTTATCTTCGATATAGAGTTTGATGGGGTAATTTTTGTCCCCCACCTTAAGGCCCCCGGCCTTATTTACTTGGTCGGCCAGGAGTTCCGCCGCCTTTTTGCAGGAGTCGCCCACCGTGGGTTTGCTACCGGTGAGTTCGGCGTTGACGCCGATACTGATGGCGTTTTCCTCTTTGGAAGCACAACCGGCGATTAGCCAGCAAAGCGCCAACGATAAGGCCACAGCCCACCTAAGCCACATCATCTCATTCCTCCTTGCAGTGTTTCGGATTGCCCCTTTAAAAGCGGCAGCTTCGGGAAAAACCGTATGCAGGTTTTAATTAATAAAACCAGCATCAATAACTTATAGATTAGATTGGCAAATTCGCTGGAGGATAGACCTTTACATTCCGGTTCCCCATAGCCTCTGCAATCTATCAAACCGGCTCCGGTCCCGTCAACTGCAAAGGCGGGGGCCGGCACCTTCCTCAAAGCCGCTTCTATCTATCATGAGATTTCTCTTGTCAAATGTTGCGGTTACTGCAAAATTAATCACAACTAAAGTCCCGGACACCGGGAAATAAGGAGGGGGTTATTCAGAAAAAGAAGATCCTGCGGGACACCTATCTCTTTTCCGGGATTGAGGATGCCGACCTGGAGGTTTTGGCCGACCTGGCCCCCAGCCGCAACTTTCCCCGCCAGGCCAATATTTTTTGGGAAGGGAAAGAGCCTCAGGGCTTTTACTTGCTGGTGACCGGTCTGGTTAAACTGGTAAAAAGCTCCCCGGACGGCAAAGAATACATCATCCGGCTGGTGCAGCCGGGAGAGACTTTCGGGGAGGCCGTGGTTTTCGCCGACAGTCCTTATCCGGCCACCGCCATAGCCCTGGAAGATTGCCAGACCATCTTCTTTCCCAAGAAGGCATTTCTCCAACACCTGGCGGCTTCTCCGGCCCTGGCCCGGAATATGCTAGCCACCATGAGCCGCTTGCTCGTTCATCTAACCAAGCAATTGGAAGATGTCTCCCTCAAGGAAGTATCAGCCCGACTGGCCCGTTATCTTTTGGAAAGATGTGAGGAAACACATGGACGCATTGAGGCCGGATTGACCTTTGCATTACCTACCACCAAAACGCACCTGGCAGCTTATCTGGGCACCATCAGTGAAACCTTATCCCGCACTTTGGCCCGGTTCAAGAGTATAGGGGCGATAGAGATGGAAAAGGGAACGATTACTATCACTGAGCCGGCGCTTTTACAGAATATGGCAAAGGGCACTAAATCATGAGATCATTGGTTATTGATGCCATTCGTTTATATAATGCGGAATAAAATGATAGGGTATGTAGAAAAAAACATAAAAATGTCTTGACAAGCCAAGTAATAGTTAAATATAAACTAGCTTACAGCATACTGGACGTTCTATTCATCACAGTATTTTAAAAAATCATAAGAGAGGTAAGTTCATATGGCAAGCGAAGTTCTAAAATTAACGGCTCAAATTGTAATTTCCCATGCCTCAATGAGCGAACTCACCCCCAAGGAGTTGGTGGAGGAGATTAAAGATATATATAATCTGTTATCCACCCTGGAAGGTGAGATTCTGACAGAAATCGCAGGCGCAGTTCCGGGAAAAGGCAAAGAGGGCGCAGTTGTTAAAAAACCGTCAATCCCGCTGGATGAAATTGTTAAAGAAAAATACGTTGTCTGCCTGGAATGCGGCAAAAAGATGCGGACCTTGAAGGCCCATCTGCGCAAGGCCCACAAGTTGGTGCCGGCCGAATATTACCGGCAATACGGCCTGGACCCCAAAAAGTTTCCCCTGGTTTGCAAAGAATACTCCGAACAGCGCCGCAAACTGGCCAAGGAGAAGGGTTTAGGGGAGCGGGGTTTCCGTCGCAAAGCCAAAACCACCTGATTTAGAGACCCAAGCAAATTAAGAAAAAGGCGAAGAGGGAAATCCTGTTCGCCTTTTTACCTTTGTCCCTCTTCACCCTTTCGACCACATTTCTTTCGTCTCTTCCTCCGGGTTTTTCTCCTTCCCTTGCCGGTAGGTTCTTGAGTTCTTTCGCAAAGAGGGTTACATTACTCCATTATGCGCCTCTCCATCAATTGGCTCAATGATTTTGTGGATCTTACCGTCACGCCGGCCGAGTTGGCGGACCGGCTTACTTTAGCGGGCCTGGAAGTGGAGGCCCTGGAAGAAGTGGCCCCGGATTTCTCCGGGGTGGTGGTGGGCCGGGTGACCCGGGTGGAACCCCATCCCCAGGCGGACCGCCTGCAATTGGCGGAAGTGGAAGACGGCCACGCCACCCACCGGGTGGTCTGCGGGGCTCCCAACCTGACCGCCGGCCGGCTCTATCCCTTTGCGCCTCTGGGGGCAGTCGTCTCCGGGGGTCATAAAATCAAGGCCGCCAAACTCCGGGGAGTGGCTTCCGAAGGCATGCTCCTGGCGGAAGACGAACTAGGACTGTCTGCGGACCACGTGGGCTTAATGGACATTCCCCAGGACCTCCCTTTGGGTCAAGATTTTGCCGTCGCCCTGAATCTGGCGGACGTGGTCCTGGAAGTGGCCGTCACCCCCAACCGCCCCGATTGTCTAAGCGTCCTGGGCCTGGCCCGGGAAGTGGCCGCCCTGCTGGACCAACCCCTGCGCCACCCCGAAGTGATTGTCGCCGAGGTGGCCGAACCGGCTCACCCCCTGGCTAAGGTAACCATCCTGGATACGGTGGGCTGCCCCCGTTACGCCGCCCGCCTCCTGCTGGACCTGACCGTGGGGCCCTCCCCTTTCTGGCTCAGGCGGCGCCTGCAATTGGCGGGTTTAAGGGCCATCAACAACCTGGTGGACGTCACCAACTACGTGCTCCTGGAATTCGGGCAGCCTTTGCACGCCTTTGATTTTCAAAAGCTCCGGGGGGGTGAGATCGTGGTGCGGCGGCCCCAGACGGGAGAAAGTCATTTCGTCACTTTGGACGACCAGGAACGGCCCCTGACTCCCGAAACCCTTCTCATCTGCGACCGGGACCAAGCCGTGGCCCTGGCCGGGGTCATGGGCGGCCTGGAATCCGAAGTGACCGAAGCCACCACCCAGGTATTGATTGAGAGCGCTTATTTTGATCCTTCCACCATCCGCCGCACTTCCAAGCGCTTGGGGCTGAGCACCGAGGCCTCCTACCGCTTCGAAAGGGGGGTGGACCCGGAAGGGACTATCCATGCCCTGGAGCGGGCCGCGCAGCTCATGGCCCAAGTGGGAAGCGGCCGGGTGCTGGCCGGACGCCTGGACGTCCACCCCACCCCCTTATACCGGCCCCGTTTGACGCTGAGGGCCTCCCGGGCCAACGCGGTTTTGGGTACGGCTATTAATCAGGAAGAGATGCACCGGCTTTTGCGCCGCTTGCATCTGCCTGCGGTCAAACGGGATACGGACACCCTGGAGGTGCAGGTGCCCCCTTTTCGGGGCGATCTGGAGCGGGAAATCGATCTCATCGAGGAGGTCGCCCGCCTGGCGGGTTTTGAGCAGATTCCGGTGACCCTGCCCCGGGGCGTCTTGGCCACCCGCCGTCCCCAGGCGGAGGCCCGCCTTAGGGACGAGGCCCGGCGCCTCCTTTTGGGCCAGGGGTTTTTTGAGGCCGTCAACTACTCCTTCCAGCCGGAGAGGCTGCAAACCCTGCTGGGGGATGGGGGGGAGGCCCTGCGCCTGGCCAACCCCTTGAGCGAGGAAACCGCGCTGCTGCGCACCTCCCTGCTGCCCGGGCTGTTGGAGGCCTTAAGGCGCAATCATCTGAAACAGATGCAGGACGTGCGCCTTTTTGAACTCTCCAAAATCTTTATTCCCCAGACCGGCGCCGACCTGCCCCGGGAAGAACAGTGGCTCTCCGGGGTGGTCTGCGGCGCCCGGGAGGAAAATTCCTGGCTGGCCGCCAAGGCGCCGGTGGATTTTTTTGACCTCAAAGGGGTGGTGGAAACCCTGTTGCAAAATCTGCTCATCCCCGAGGTGAGCTTCCGGGGCAATGGGCTGCCCGGCTATCTGCAGCAGGGAACCCGCATCTATTCCCGGGACCTGGAAATCGGGGTCCTGGGGAAAATCGCCCCCCAGATCGGGGAGAAACTCGATTTGGCGGAACCTTTGTGGGCCTTTGAACTCAACTTCCAAGCTCTCGCGGCCGCAGCCCAGCCCTTCCCCCTCTTCACTCCCCTGCCCCGCTACCCCGCGGCCTACCGGGATATCGCCCTCACCGTCCCCGAGGAAGTGCCCGCGGCCCGGGTGGCCCAGGAACTTTATTACCACGGCGCCCCCTGGCTGGTGGAGGCCCGCCTCTTCGACGTCTACACGGGCGCGCCCATTCCTCCGGGGAAGCGCAGCCTGGCCTTCCGCCTCTCCTACCGGGACCCGGAAAAGACCTTGACGGATGAGGCGGTGAACCGGCATCATGAAGCCCTGGTTAAGGCCTTGCAGGAAGAACTAGGAGCGGAACTGCGTTAATGTGAATTTTGAGGCAGAATTATCCCCCAAAAGATTCTACACCATCGGCGAGGTGAGCCGGATCACCGGAGTGCGGCCCCATGTGCTGCGTTACTGGGAAACCCGGGGGAAGATTCTCAAGCCGTTCCGTAAAACCTCCCGGCACCGCCTCTACCGGGTCGCCGATATTCAACTGATTTTCGAGATCAAGCGCCTCCGGGACGAAGAAAAATTGAGCCTGACGGCCATGCGCCGCCAGATTCAGGCCCACGACCGGGGCCCCGGGCCCCGCTACCAGGCGCCTCTGCCCCTCAACCCCCCGGAACCTGAAGGCCTGGCTCTGCTCCGCGCCATCCGCGACGAACTGCGGGCCATCAAAGAGCTGCTGGAATAAGACCAGCAGCAGACACACGGTTTCCCGGGGGAACCTTTAGGTTCGATTACCTGAAAATCGACAGAAAAAAGGGGGAAAAAAGCAGCTAAACTTCCTTCCCCCTTTAACCTTTTCTTTCCTGAATTTTACCCTGGCCGCCTCTATCAAAATAAATTAAGGCGGATTTTCAGTTTATCCCAGACACTCAGCGCCTTCTTGGCCTCCTTTTTCTCTTCCGCGTCCTCCACTTTTTGTTCCTTGGATTCGGGAGTGGTGGTCACCACGGGCGGGAGTTGCTGGGTCGCGGTCACCGGCGGGGCCGCGGTCGCGGGCGGGGCCGTAGCGGCCGGCGGGGCCGCGGTCACCCCGGGAGCCGTAGTTGCCCCTGGAACTGCAGTTTTCGGCGGGACCGCCATTCCCGGGGGGGTCCCGACTGTGGCGGACGGCCTGGGAGTCAGGTAGACCGGAGGTATCTGGCCGGGAATGGTGAGCGCTCCTTTTTGCTTATTCTTATCTGCCGCGGGAGCCGCCGGAGGTTTAGGTTTGGCCGCCGCGTCCTTTTTCGCCGCGGGTTTAGGCGCCGGTGGTTTCTGCCGGGGTATCCAGGCCCGGCGCGGCGGGATGGCGGCAATATCCCTATTGGTCAAGTGCAACTGCTTCTTTAAAAACCGCAGGCGGTAATCCACCATCTCCAATAGACCGCGGTAGTCTACTCTCCTCTGGATCTTGCCTTTGAGAAACCGGTAGCGCATCAGGGCCGTCTCGAATTGGGCCAGACGCAGCATTTCCTCGGTATTGTCATAAAATTTCAGGGCTCCGGCAGTCTGATACTCTCCTAGAAAACTCCCGTAATCAGTATATATCCCCTGCCCCGAATCCGGCATGCCGCCCCCCCAAACCGGCCCCACCAGGATAAGGGTCAGGACAGATAGCAAAATGAAAAATTCCCCGCGCACGCGCCTCATTATGTCCCCTCCGCTTACCATGCATGTCGGATTTTAGGAGAAAAAACTTAAGGCCGAGTTGAAGAAAATTAAAATAAATTCAGGTTTCCCGCAGAAAAATTTGCGGATGTCTGGCCAAGAGGGGAAAAATGGTTATTTTTTTAGGAAACCGAAAATCTGGTTAATAGACTGATTATCACTTTGAATTAACAGCATTAATTAGGCGTGAGCCCGTATGGGCAGACTTGAGCGGCAGAAAAATATTTTTCCGTTTTTGTCTTAAGTCAAGGGACCACTCCCCACCCCGGCTTAACTTATCCTTAAAGCATCAGCAATCACCGGTGAGCCTGGCCGGCAGCAAGAGTTTATTACTTTAAGCGGAGGAAAAAATTATGTTCTGTTATCAATGTGAGCAAGCGGCAAAGGGTGTGGCTTGTACCGTTCAGGGAGTTTGCGGCAAGAACCCCGAGGTGGCCGCTTTACAAGACCTCCTGATTTACAGTCTCCAGGGATTATCCCAGGTGGCGGTGGCCGCCCGCCAGGTGGGCGTCAGTGACCATGAAGTCAACGTCTTTACCGTCAAGGCTGCTTTTTCCACCCTCACCAACGTGGACTTCGATCCGGCTCGCTTTGTTAAGTTGATCAACCGCGCCGTGGAACTCCGGGAAGGCCTGAAAGCCAAAGTCAAGGCTGCCGGTGGCCCGGGGGATTTTCCCGCAGGCCCGGCCACTTTTCAGCCCGGGGCCGATAAAGAGGCCATGGTGCAGCAGGCCGAATCCGTGGGACTCAAGTCCTATCCCGCCGCGGACCAAGATGTTCTTTCCCTGAAACATACGCTGCTCTTCGGGATCAAGGGGGTCGGCGCCTACGCCGATCATGCCCAAATCCTGGGGCAGGAAGACGAGAAGGTCTATGCCTTCCTCCATGAGGGTCTGGCGGCCACCGCGGCGGAGGGCCTAAGCGTCGCCGACCTGGTGCCCATGGTGCTGAAATGCGGGGAAATCAACCTCCGGGCCATGGAACTCCTGGATGCGGGCAATACCGGCAGATACGGCCACCCCGTGCCCACCAAGGTCCCTCTGGGCCACAAAAAGGGCAAGGCCATCCTGGTCTCCGGCCACGATCTCCTGGACCTGGAAGAAATCCTCAAGCTCAGCGAAGGTAAAGGCATCTACGTCTATACCCACGGAGAAATGTTGCCCTGCCACGGGTATCCCGAGCTGAAAAAATACCCCCATTTCTACGGCCATTTCGGTTCGGCCTGGCAGAACCAGACCAAGGAATTCGCCCAATTCCCCGGGGCCATCCTCATGACCACCAACTGCCTGCAGCGGCCCCAGGAGGTCTATGCCGACAACCTCTTCACCACCGGCCTGGTGGGCTGGCCGGGCATCAAACATATCGCCGACCGCAACTTCCAGCCGGTGATCGACAAGGCCCTGTCCCTGCCGGGATTTAGCGAAGACGTGAACGGCCGCTTCGTTAACGCCGGTTTTGGCCGCAATGCGGTGATGTCCGTGGCCGGTGCGGTCATCGAGGCCGTGAAAAACAAAAACATCCGCCATTTTTTCCTGGTGGGCGGCTGCGACGGCGCCAAGCCCACCCGTAACTACTACACCGAGTTCGTGGAAAAGGTGCCCAAGGATTGCGTCGTCCTCACCC
>JAQTXE010000191.1 GCA_028688935.1 Syntrophales bacterium | reverse complement strand
TTGGAGTAAGCGATGGTGCCTTCGGGAATGGCCAGGTGGCCGGTGATCTTTAAGGCCGCCAGCAGCAGCAACACCGGGAAGGCGATGAGCGGCAGGAGGAACTTGGAGTCCCCCACCATCTTGGCCAGCATGGGCGGGGTGGCATAGTTCTCGATACACATCTTCCGCAAAGCGCCTAACACTTCCCCGGGTTTAGCGCCCCGGGGGCAATACTCCGTACAATCGCTGCACTGATGGCACAGCCAGATATCCGGGGACTTGAGAACCTCTTTCATGCCCCATTGGGCTTGCAGCATCTCCTTCCGGGGAAAGGGCTTGCTATCCGGAGAGAGATTGCAGACCACCGAACAGGTGTCGCATTGATAGCATTTCTTGAGGCTTTCCCCCCCGGAGGCAATAACCTGATTGACGAATTGCAGGTCCGGTTTGATTATGGTGGTTTCGCCAGCCATGGAACGTTACCTCCTAGAATTCCTTAAAGGGGTTGGGGCCGATCTCCACCACCCGGGCCACAAAATCGTTGATGATGTCCGGAAGCTTATCGAACTCGGAGATGGCCACCTGAATCTGCTGCACCCGGTCGGCTTCCAGGCCCAGTTTGTCCAGAGTTTCCGAGAGCTTGGTCAGCCGGTAGGAACAGAGTTCGCTACCTTTAGCGAAGTGGCACTGATAGTCGTCGCCGTATTTGCAGCCCATGAGCAGCAAGCCGTCAACTCCCCGGGACAGGGCGTCGGATACCCAGACCATGTTGAAAGACCCCATACAACGCAGGGGGATAAAACGCACCCGGGGGTCGAAGCGCAGCCGATGCTGGGCCACGGCATCCAGGGCCGGACCGGCATCGTTTTCGCACACCAGACCGATAATGCGGAAAGGGGCATTCGGGTCGTCTTCGTCTTCCAGTTCCGGGATATCCAGGGACTTGAGCATGGAGCCGACGATGTCCACGCTGTAGTCCTTGAAGGAAACGATACGTTCCGGGCAGGCGCCCATGCAGGTGGCGCAACGGCGGCAACGGTTGATTTTAAAGAAAGGCGTGCCTTTCTCATCTTCTTCGATGGCCCCGAAGGGACATTCCTCAGTACAGCGTTTACAAGAGGTGCAGCGCTGCATGAAGGGGTCCGGGAAGGTCTCGTCCCAGGCCCGGGGATGCACGGCCATACCGGCGGCCACATGCTCCACCGCCTGGATGGCTTTACAGGCTGCGCCCACACCGTCTTCCATGGCCATGGGCGTGGTCATGGATTGACGCACGCCGCCGGCGGCATAGACTGCAGTGCGGCGGGTTTCATAAGGAAAGCAGATAAAGTTCGAGTCGGCAAAACCGTTGTAGTTTTCGGTTTCCGGCAGGCCGGGCCCCTGGCGGTATTCCAGGTTAATGACCGGGGCATCCGCGGTGGCGGGGACCAAACCGGTGGCCAAGACCACCAAATCGGCTTCAAAGGCTACATCGTTCCCCAGGAGGCTTTCCTGGGCGTTGACCAACAGCTTGCCGTCTGCGGCCACGGTGACGCCGGTGACTTCCGCCTTGGTGAGCATCACTCCGGGATCGCTTTGGGCTTCTTTGTAAAACAACTCCGTCTGGCCCGGGGTGCGGATGTCTTTATAAAGGATGTAAGCCAGGGCTTCCGGGTTCTGCTGCCGCACGTAGAGGGCCTGCTTCAGGGAGGTTAGACAGCAAAAATCCGAACAATAAGGCAGGTGGTCCGGATCCCGGGAGCCGGCGCACTGGATAAAGGCCACCCGTTGGGGCTCTTTCCCGTCGGAGGGCCGGACGATCCGGCCGTTTTTGGCCAGGGCTTCCATCTCCAGGTTGGTGATCACGTCCGGAGAAGCGCCGTAGCCCAGATGGCTGAGTTTCGTGGCGTCATAGGGCCGGGCGCCGGCAGCCAGGACGATGGAACCCACCCGGATGATTTCCGGGCTGCCGTTGGTGCTGATATGGGCGTCCAGCTGGCCGGGTTGGCCCTCGATCTTGTCGATGGTCGCAGAGGTCATCACCCGGATGTTGGGATGGCTCTCGACCTCTTTGATCTTTTTAAAGACCGTGGGCTCCTGGAGAGTGGTGAAGGGATAGCTGGAAGGGGTCTGCCGGTACATCTTGGCCCCGTAGCCGCCCAATTCCGCTTCTTTTTCCACCAACAACACCTGGTAGCCGTCATTGGCCGCTTCCAGGGCCGCGCTTAAGCCCGCGGCGCCGCCGCCGATGACCATGATGGTCTTGTCGCATTCGGTCTCATAGGGCTCGGGCAGATCGGATTTCTTCACCCGGGCGCAATACATGCGCAGATAGTCTTCCGCCAGGGCCTGGGTTTCCTCGGCCTTGGGCTCCTGGGTCCAGGCCACCAGTTCCCGGATATTGCAGCGTTCCACCAGGCAGTTGGGGAAGTCCAGCTCTTCGTACTTCACCCGGGGGGAACAGGCGGCGATGACCACGCAATTGATGCCCTCCCCTTCCGGCTTCAGATCCTCCAGGATCATGGCCCGGCCTTCGGGGCTGCACATGATGTCATGTTCTTTGATATGTTGAATCTTACCTTCTTTTTTGATTACCTTGGTAAGACTCTCAAAATCTATGGCATCGGCGATGCCACAGCCCTTGCATAGATAGACTCCGAATTTTCTCTCTTCCATCATGACCTCCCGCCCACGCTGATGAGGCTCTTGAGCGCGGCCCCGGTGGCGTCCTCATTGGATTTCATCACATCCAGGGGGCCCTTCATCGTGCCCACGGCGAAGATTCCAGGGGGCAAAAGCTCCTGAACGATGAAGCCGTCCGGGGTGTAGGACAGGGGCAGCGGGAAGGGAGAGGCTTTGGTGGAAGGCACCATGCCTGCGGCCAGGACCACCATGTCAAAGGTCATGCGGACCTTGTCACCGGTGGCGGTGTCTTCCGCCACGATCGTCACATTGCCGGTTCCCGGCTCTTGCTCGACCTTGGCCACCTTGCCCCGGATGAGATGCACACCCTCATCGTCCCGCACTTTCCAGAAAAACTGCTCATAACGGCCCGGGGAGCGGATGTCGATATAAAAAATGTAAGCTTCGGCCTCCGGGTCTTTCTCCCGGAGATAAGTGGCCTGTTTCAGGGAAGCCATGCAGCAGATGTAGGAGCAATAGGGAAGATGGTTTTCGTCCCGGGAGCCGGCACACTGCACAAAGGCCACTTTTTTGGGCGGGGCCTGATCCGAGGGCCGGAGAATCTGGCCGCCGGTGGGGCCATTGGCCGCGGCCAGGCGTTCCATCTGCATGTTGGTGATGACGTTGGCTACCTTGCCAAAACCCAGATTGTCCGCCTTGGCTATGTCATAGGGTTCCCAACCACCGGCCATAATGATGGAATCCACCTTAATCTTCAAGGTTTCCGGCTTCATGTTCAGGTCGATGGCCTCATACTTACAGGCCTCGAGACACTTTTGGCCGCAGTCGCCGGTGCAGACCGAGGCGTCTATGACGTACTTTTGGGGAAAGGCCATATCGAAGGGGAGATAGGCCGCTTTGGTCTTATCCAGACCGTAGTTGAAGTCGTTGACCCGCCACTCGGTGCAGGCCTCCGCACAAGCATCGCAGCCCACGCAACGGTCATTGACGTAGCGCGGGTTGACCTTGACGGTGACCTCGAAATCACCGGCGCTGCCGCTGATCTGGGTAACTTCCGCCATGGTGTAAAAAGTGACATTGGGGTTTTCTTTAATACGGCGAAAGTTGATTTCCAGACCGCAGGTAGGCGGGCAGAGTTTGGGGAAATACCGGTGGAGTTGAGCCACCCGGCCGCCCAGGTAGGGAGCCTTTTCGGTAATAACAACCTGGGCCCCGGCTTCCGCCGCTTCCAGGGCGGCGGTGAGGCCGCTGATGCCTCCCCCGATGACCAGAACCTTACGTTTTTCGGCGTTCACACCAGTCCTCCTTCAGGACATTTCGCGAGCCCGGGTTGCCGGCCAAAATTAAGTAATTCCAGCCCCAACCCTATTTTCAAGCTCACCAGCTAACCTATAACATTGTGAATAGATGCGCAAGGAAAATTCCACATCGCCTGGGCAGAGGGTGGGAAGGATGTTGCCCCTCAAAAATAAGGCCGTGGCTGGCTTAAAGCCACGGCCGAGACAAAAGCGGCCCGGGGCCCCGGAAAACCGGGAGCCCCGGAAACGCTCAAAGGTTAACAAAGTTGCTTGTAAGGCTCGGTCTCGAACTTCCAGTCGTTGGTGTCCTTGTTGTACTGAGAAATGGTGAACACCTTCCATTTGCTGTCGTCGATGGACAGGAAGTCGGCCCGGTAGTAGTAACCGGGATAACGGCTCTCTTCCCGGAAGTGGATGTGCCGCAGGTGGGCCTCACCGGCCAGGATGCGGTGATACTGTTCCCAGGCCCGCATCAGTTCGTGCAGGTCGCGGGCGGCCAACCGGGTGGCGTCTTCTTTCAGCAGGGTAAGGCGCTTCAGGCCTTCTTCCAGCATGATTTTGTTGGTCTGGTACATGGGGGTGACACCGGCCACGTACTCGTCCATCAGCTTCTGCAAGCGGGTCTGGACCTGCTTGGGCAGCAGATAGTTGGGGTTGATCTCCGGAGCGGTGGTGTAGTCTTTGTACTTCTCGTAAATCTCGAAGGGCAGGTAGATCTCGGCGATGACCTCGTCGATGTTCTGCGCGGCTTCCAGCTTGTCGTCCTTGTGGTCCAGGATAAAGGCGATGGCGCCCTTGGCGGCCATGCGGCCTTCAACGTGGGAGCCGGAAGAGAACTTGTGCCCGGAAGCGCCTACGCCGTCACCGGCGGTGAACAGACCTTCCACGGTGGTCATGCGGTCATAGCCCCAGAACCAGCTGTCGGGGGCGCCCATGTAGCCCTTGGAGGGACCGGAGACCCACAGACCGGCGCAGCCGGCATGGGAACCGAGCAGATAGGGCTCGGAGGGAATGATCTCGGACGGCACCTTGTCGGGCTCCATGTTAAAGGAAGCCCACAGGGAGGCGGCGGAGATGGACATATCCAGGAAGTCTTCCCAAGCTTCGGCTTCGAGGTGCTTGAGTTCTTTCTTGGAGAGGACCTTGGCCAGTTCCTGCATGGCCTTGTCGGTGTGCATCATGATGGGACCGCGGCCAGCGCGCATTTCCATCATGGCCGCGTGGTTCCGCAAGCAGGTGCCGGGAGCATCGGCGTAGCCGGGGTATTCTTTCTTGACCTGTTCCCAGTTTTTGGCCATGTAATCTTCGCCGTAGGCGTTGGTGGCCTGGGCTTTGAAGAACAGGAACCAGGCGCCGACCGGACCGTAACCGTCCTTAAAGCGGGCGGGGACGAAACGGTTTTCCATGAGAACCATCTTGGCGCCGATTTCGGCGGGCATGGCATAGGTGGAGCCGGCATTCCATACGGGGTACCAGGCACGACCCTGACCTTCACCCACGGACCGGGGCCGGAAGACGTTGACCACGCCGCCGCAGGCCACGATCATGGCTTTGCATTTGAAGACGTAGCTCTTGTGCTCACGGACGCTGAAACCCACGGCGCCGCATACCCGGTTGCTGTTGTTCTTGTCGGTCAACAGTTTGACGATGAAGACGCGCTCGTAGATGTTTTCCATCCCCAGGGCGTTCTTGGCGGCTTCGGCCACGATCACCTTGTAGGATTCACCGTTGATCATGCACTGCCAACGGCCGGAACGGACGCATTTGCCGCCGTCTTTCAGCAGGGGCAGACCCTCGTCTCTGGCCACCTGGCCGTCCACGGTGTGGTTTTCGGCGTCTTTCTGCCAGATGGGGAGACCCCAATCCTGGAAGTCATGCACGGTCTGGTCGACGTGGCAACCCAGGGAGTAGACCAGGTCTTCCCGGATGATGCCCATGAGGTCGGTGCGCACCATGCCCACGTAATCGGCCACCTTGTTTTCCGGGCCGACGTAGGTGTTGATGGCCGACAGACCCATGGCCACGGCGCCGGAGCGATCCAAAGCAGCTTTGTCCACCAAGGTTACTTTTAACCCGAGGCCTTTGGCATAAGCCATAGCCTCAACCGCGGCGCCGGTGCAGGCCATACCGCCGCCTACCAGCAGCAGATCGGTCTCGATGGTTTCTACCGGCGGTTTAGCACAAAAAGACCATTTACAGAATTCTCTTTCCAGAGCCATATCTCATTAACCTCCTTGAATTTTCGCTGCTGCGTAGGGTTACTCGGTCCGGGCCGGGCCAGTATAGAGACCGGGTTTCTTCAGATCATCCGCGGTGGGCATGGTTTTGCCCTTAAAACAGTCGATGGAACCCTCAGGGGTGGTGCGGATGGGGAACTTAAACCGTTTCATGGTCTTCTGATCCCGGAACTTAATGGTCCACATGATGGAGTCGGTGCCGCGCAGGGGGAAGGTGCTGGAGCCCAGGGGCATGATGTCGGCGTAGTGCCGGACTTCGATGGCCTGCTGGGGGCAGATCTTCACGCAGTTGTAGCATTCCCAGCACTGATCCGGTTCCTGGTTGTAGGCCTTCTTCTGTTCGGGCTCCAGGACCATCAGATCATTGGGGCAAATGTACTGGCAAGCAGTCTTGTCCAGGGCTTTGCAGCCGTCACATTTTTCCACGATTACAAAACTCGGCATAACTTAAAACCTCCTCATTAGGGTTAAACAGTTTTCTTTATACATCATGGAAGGGAGCGGCAAACCAAGTCCGCTCCCTTCCAGCTTGACGCCTTACTTCTTGGCGGGGATGTCGCCGGTGGCGAACCCGTGAACTTTGACTTCCACTTTCTCGGTGAGGCCCCGGTAATACTTCCGGAGGACTTCCAGGACTTCGGGGCGGCTGAAGTGATCCGGCACTTCCATGTCGTCGGAGAGCATCTTGCGGAGCATGGTGCCGGAGAGCATCAGACGGTCTTCCTTGCCGTGGCAGCAGGTGCGCATGCTCGCCATGCCGTCGCACTTGTGGCAATAGAAGGTCCAGTCGATGGGCAGGGGTTTGAGCTCCAGGGCGTCCTTGGGAATCTGATGGAAGATCTTCTGGGCGTCGAAGGGGCCGTAGTATTCACCCACGCCCGCGTGGTCCCGGCCCACGATGAGGTGGGAGCAGCCGAAGTTCTGGCGGAAGACCGCGTGGAACAGGGCTTCCCGGGGACCGGCGTAACGCATATCCAGGGGATAACCGGACTGGATGACGGTGTCCTTGACGAAATAATGCTGGGTGAGGACATTGATGGCTTCGGTGCGGACTTCCGCGGGGATGTCGCCGGGTTTCAGTTTGCCCAGGAGCTGGTGGATCAAGACGCCGTCGCAGACTTCGATGGCGATCTTGGCCAGGTACTCGTGGGAGCGGTGCATGGGGTTCCGGAGCTGCAGGGCGGCGATGGTGTTCCAGCCCTTGTGCTCAAACATTTTCCGGGTTTCCCAGGGCCGCATGTAGAGGCCGGGATACTGTTTCGGGAAGGGGCCTTCACTCCAGACCTTGCACACGCCGCCCAGGTTGACTTCCTCCTGGTTCATGACCATCACCACGCCCGGGTGCTCTTTGTCGGTGGTGGTGAAGACCTCTTTGCACTCCCAGGATTTGTCGATCTGGTACTTTTCGGTGACCTTCATGGTCCCCATCATCTCTTCCGTCTCTTCATCCACCAGGAGCACTTCCTGGCCGATCTTGATGGAATCGGCCTTGCCTTTGTTGACGGACATAGTGACGGGAATGGGCCAGAAGGTGCCGTCAGTGAGTTTCATGTCGCCGACGGAGCCTTTCCAGTCGGCTTGGCCCATGAAGCCGTCCAGGGGGGTAAAACCGCCGATGCCCATCATGATGAGGTCGGCCGTTTCCCGGGAGGTTAGAGTGACTACGGTGAGTTCCTTGGCCCGCTTTTTCTCTTCGGCTACCTCAGCCTCAGAAAGCAGCAAGGGTTTTAATTTCTTTTCTTTTCCAAGCGGATTTACTAAAGCCATCTATCTTCCTCCTCGGGATTTGTGTTTTATCAAAAGTCTTTCATTTTAATGGAGAAATGTGAAAAATTTCACATGCCATCCAGATTTTCAGGTTAATTCATATCTAAAATCTTGTCAATAAATTTTT
>JAQTXE010000190.1 GCA_028688935.1 Syntrophales bacterium | reverse complement strand
AGCCGTGTAGCACAGTTTGTCGGGGGCTGTCAAGAAATTTAAATAGGGTATAGAATTTTTATTTTAATTTTTGCTTTTTAATTAAAAAATCTAAAGATTAGCAAACCATCGTGAGTCTGTTTTATTTGTACAACCTAATGGTAAGAAGGTTTGACTGGTATCAAGTTTACCAGGCAAGTACCTCCCCATCCCTTTACCGGAAATTGTCATTGCACTTTCCCCCTAAAAGTGGTCCAGGGGTATACCCAGGAGCAAGCGGACCAGGTCCTCGGTGCACTCCTCCAGAACCTCCAGGTTGTAGCCTCCTTCCAAGACGGCGATGAGGCGGCCGCCCGCGGTCTCCTGGGCCAGGTCCAGGAGCAGTTGCGTCATCTGCCGGTAGGCATCCCGGCTGAGGTTCATGTGGGCCAGGGGATCGGACTGGTGGGCATCGAAGCCCGCGGAGATGAGTAAAAATTGGGGGGCAAATTTCTGGAGCCGGGGCAGGCCCTCTCTCTTTAAGGCTTCCAGATAGTCCTCGTCTCCGCTCCGGGGCGCAAAAGACAGGTTCAAAGTGAAGCCCCGGCCCTGGCCCTTACCCGTTTCCCGCTGGTAGCCGGTGCCGGGATAACAATACTGGGGGTCTTCGTGCAGGGATAAATAAAAGACCCGGGGCTCGGTTTCAAAGAGATGCTGGGTGCCGTTACCGTGATGCACGTCCCAATCGACAATGGCCACCCGTTCCAGACCGAACTTTTCCAGGAGATACACCGCGCCCAGGGCCACGTTATTAAAAAAGCAGAAGCCCAAAGCCCGGTCCCGTTCGGCATGGTGTCCCGGCGGCCGCACCGCGCAGAAGGCGTTTTCCACCTCCCCGGCCATCACCGCATCCGCCGCGGCCAGAACGCCCCCGGCCGCCAGCAGGGCGATATCATAAGATTTCCGGCAAATACCGCAATCAGGCACCTCAAAGATATTCTTGCCCTGGGCGCAGGCCTCCCGGAAACGCCGGATATAATCGGGGTCGTGGAGACGCTCCACCCACTCCAAAGGGGCCTCATAAGGCTGGATGGGCACCATTAACTCCAAGAGACCCTCTTCTTTAAAGTTTTTCTGAATGGCCTTTAAGCGGTCGGGACGTTCCGGGTGCCAGGTCCCGGGATCATGCTTAAGATAGCGTTCATCATAGACATAACCGGTGCGGCGCATAAACTCTCCAGGTCACAAAGTTCGCCTTAAACAGGCTAATTCAGCGTAACCCGAAGAACTGAATGAAGTAAAGGAATTTTCCAGGGAGGTTTGGCAGGTAAAGGCGGGCCCAAAGGCCCGCCCCAGACCTAACGTTGAAATGGGAAACGCGTTTTAGGCCGTTTCCAGGCGCTTCTCCACCACTTCCCACTTGACATTATTGAAGAAGCTGTTGAGATAGTCGGCCTTTTTCAAGCCGTAATCGATCATAAAGGCATGTTCGAAGACGTCCAGGACTAAAATGGGATTGCAGCCCGCGAGGTGTCCCACGTCGTGCTCATTGATCCACTGATTGATAAGCAGGCCGTTTTCAATATCCTCGTAACAGACGACCCAGCCGATGCCCCGCATGGCCGCGGTGGCCATAAAATCCTTGGCGCAGGCTTCCACGGAACCGAACTGGTCCACCACCCTTTTAGTGAGGTTGGGGGCCTTGGAGGGGTCGCCGTCGCCGCCCAGGTTCTCGAAGTAGAGTTCATGGAGGCGCATGCCGTTGAACTCCCAGCCCAGACGCCTTTTGAGTTCGGCGAACTCCGGAGTACCCTCCTGGCCGTCCTTCAATTTGGCCGCCAGAAGATCCAGGACCTTATTGGTGTTGGTGACATAGCCTTGATAAAGGGTAAAATGGTTTTTGAGCAAAGTGTCGCTGAATCCCTGCATTCCCAAGAGAAAAGAATAGTCTTTGGCCGTGTAGCTCATATTTACTCCTTCGGGCCGTCAGAACCGCGGCGATTTTTTTGCTTAATATAGGCACGATTACTGACAAATCAAGGAAAAAGGCAGAAGAGAAAAAAGGGGGCAGTTTCGTTCAAGTTACCCCGGGGATTTCCGAAAGTTATTAGGAAGGAGAGAAGTATGGGGCGCACCAGTGCCGATGAAGCCGCCGGGCAACCGCAGAAGGTGGAATCGCCGCTAGCATGCTTCTGTTTTAGAGAGGATCTGGCCGGGGCTTTCCTGGAGACCCTGGGGAACCTCTCCTTGCGGGGGGTGATCGTCACCGACCACACCGGGATTATCCGTTATGCCAATCCCGGTTGCACTCTCATCTGTGGCCTGGAACCCCGGGAGATTGTGGGCCGGCATTTTCGCGAGTTCTACGCCGATTCCCCGGCCCTGGACAGGATGCTGGCCGCGTGCCGGGACAAGGGCCGGGTGGAAGACTGGCCCATGATGACCCTGGATCGGCAGGGCCAGGCGGTGCCGGTGGAAGTCACCCTGGTGCGCGTTTTCAGCCCGGAAAAGAAAGTCCTGGGCAGCTTGGCCGTCATTCAGGATAAGCGGCCGCCGGAAGAAATAGTACGCCGGCTGCAGCGCCAGGAACTGACGCTGATGCGCCTCAACCGCAGCCTGGAGCAGGCCAACCTGGAACTGGACCGGGCCAATCGCTTGAAGAGCGAGTTTCTGGCTAATACCTCCCATGAACTGCGCACACCCTTAAACGCCATCATGGGTTATCTGCGCCTGGTCCTCAACGGCCTCTGCGACACTCCCGAAGAAGAGCGGGAGTTTCTCCAGAACGCCCTGGACAGCGCCCGCAGCCTGTTGAACCTGATCAACGACCTGTTGGACAGCGCCCGGATTGAAGCGGGACAGATGGAAGTGCAATTGGGGGAAGTAAACATTGTCCATATCTTTGAGGCGGTGCGGAAACTTACGGAAATCCAGGCGGAGCAAAAAGCCTTGCGGCTGCGCTTTACCCCTCCCCGGGGGGAGATGATGGTGCGGGCCGACCCCGGGAAGTTCCAGCAAGTCCTGGTCAACCTGGTGGCTAATGCCATCAAATTCACCCCCCAAGGAGAGGTGCGGATCAAGGCCCGGGCTTTCCCCGCCAAAGGCCACGTACGCTTTGAGGTCCAAGACACGGGCATCGGTATTGCCCCGGAGGTCCAGAAAGACCTGTTCAAAAAATTTGTCCAGGGGGACGGCTCCACCACCAGGAAATATGGGGGCACCGGTCTGGGATTGGCCATCTGCAAAACCCTGGTGGAATTCATGGGCGGCCAGATCTGGCTCACCAGCCCCGGCCTGGGCCGGGGCACCAGAGTTTACTTCACTCTCCCCCTGGTGTCCCAACCCCTGTATTGGCGGCGGGCCGAAGATCGGGAAAAGGGGTTCCGGGCCACCGGCCCGGATCACGGCCCCCTGGTCCTGGTGGTGGAGGATGAGCCGAAAATCATTGAGGTCATGGTCCAGATCCTCAACAAAGGCGGTTATCGGGCCGCGTACGCGGTAACCGCGGATGACGGCCTGGAAGGAGCCCGGCGCTTGCGCCCGGCGCTGGTTACCATTGACATGGGCCTGCCGGTGCGGCCCCGGGCCAAATTGCACAGTGGTCTGGACCTTTATCAAGCCCTCCGGAAAAACCAGGATACCAGCCTGATTCCGGTGCTCCTGGTCACCGGCCATGAAGTGGCCTTAAGCCTGGACCAGGAGGGTCTCCAGGAATTGCCGCCTACCTTGAACAAGCCCTTCCGGGCTAAGGAACTCCTGGAAAAGGTGGCCGGCAGGCTGAAAAAGACTCTCTCCAGGCCGAAGGCCGCGGCTGAATCTTAACAGGGTGGCGCCGGGTTCCCGGTCAGAGGCAATCTGTTAAAGCGGTAACTTATTGCCATTACAGAATATTTTGATTGATAACCGGTAGCGGTAGCAGAGGTGGCAATGCCTATAACCCCCAGGGTCTTGGTGGTGGATGACGATCTCGCGTGTCTGAGGATCCTCCGGAAATTTTTGGAGAAAGAAGGTTACCAGGTGATGGTGGCGGCCGATGGCGCTTCGGGCCTGGCCCAGGCCCAGCAGGAGAAACCGGACCTGATCATCTGCGATTGGATGATGCCCGGGCTGGACGGCCCCCAGGTCTGCCAGGCCATCAAGGGAGACCCGGCCCTAAAAAATACCTTTTTTATTTTCCTCACGGCCCTGGAGAAGAGTTACATCGGCGAAGGCATCGCTCAAGGCGCGGACGACTTCATCACCAAGCCCATTGACCCCCTGGAGGTGGGAGCCAAGGTGAAGGCGGGGCTGCGCCTGAACCAGGCCCAGAAAGACCTCCAGGACCTGGCCCGGCGGGATGAACTCACCGGTCTTTATAACCGGCGCCACTGGGATAATGCCCTGGCGGAAGCCTGCCGGGGCGAACGCCCTTTCCTGGCGGTCATGGCGGACGTGGACCACTTCAAGGAGATCAACGATCATTGGGGGCATCGGGTGGGTGATGTCTTCCTCCAGGAACTGGGGAGGTCCTGGAAGAGCCGGCTGGAAGAACCGGAAATCGTGGTCCGGCATGGAGGAGATGAGTTCGCCTGTCTCTACTACCGCTCCCTCGGCAGCCTGCTGGCCTTGCGTAATTGGGTGGAAAAAAAACTGGCTGCGGCTTTTCCCTTTCCGGTGGGACTCAGCCTGGGCTACGCCCGGTTCCAGCCGCACCGCAAGGTGACTCCTTCAACCCTCATGGCCCAGGCCGACCGGGTTCTTTATGAAGAAAAAAACAAGCACCGGGCCGGGGTGCAAAAAACCCGGATCAAAAACAAGAAAAAAAGCCTCCTGTAGGAGACTGCCGAGGATGGAGACGGGGTTTTTCCCCGGCCGCAGCCTTTGGCCTTGCCTTTGAAATTAATTCTCCGGAATTATCCCCATCCCGGTTCCCCCAAGAAAATCCCTACCCCGGGTTCATGGCCATTCTTCCCCCTGCAAATCGCCTCGCCCTTTTCCGTTTGCCTACCGGGAGGTACTGGGGTAATATTTAGAGGCCAGTGAGCAGTAAGCTGTGAGCCGCGAGCAGTAAAAAACGTAAGGAGCAGGGTATCTTTTCCTGCTCCCGGCTCACTCCTTATTGCGGGGACTCCAGATCCTCCGGGTCCAGGAGCCCCTGCTCCAGCAAGGCCGCTTCCAGTTGGGCCAGGGCCTGCTTGAAAGCTGGATAGAGCCCCACCGCCAGGGAGACTCCCTTCTTGGTGGGCACCCATTCCTCTTCTTTATCCCCGGGGACATGGACCCGGAAATCGATGAGACGGTGACCCTTGAATTCGGACAGAGACAGAAACAAAACTTCGCGGGCGTTTTTCGGCACCCGGCTGATAACTTCGGACATTGTTCCTCCTGAGATTGCTCCTCCGTTGCCGGAGCGGGACTAGAAAAATGACTTCTCTTATCTTCCCCGACTTGTCAACACCTTTTTCATATGCAGCTCTATAATACTCTAAGCCGGCGCAAAGAAACTTTCCAGCCCCTCCACCCCGGCAAAGTCGGCCTCTATGCCTGCGGGGTAACGGTCTACGACGACTGCCACCTGGGGCACGCCCGCTCCACCGTGGTCTTCGAGGTCCTGGTGCGCTACTTGCGCCGCCTGGGCCTGGAAGTCACCTGGGTGCGCAACTTCACTGACATCGATGACAAAATCATCCGCCGGGCCCAAGAGACCGGAAAAAATTGGCTGGAGGTAGCGGAGCGCTATATCGCCTCCTTCCAGGAGGATATGGCCGCCTTGGGGATCCCCCCTGCGGATATCGAGCCCCGGGCCACCGAGCATATCCCGGAGATCATCGATCTGATCCGGGTCTTGGAGAACAAAGACTTTGCCTATCAAGGCCAGGACGACGTCTATTTCCGGGTGCGGCGCTTTCCCGGTTACGGCAAACTCTCCGGCCAGAGTCCCGAGGCCCTGGAGTCCGGGGCCCGGGTGGAAGTGGACCCCCATAAGGAAGACCCCCTGGATTTCGTCCTCTGGAAGGGGTCCAAGCCCGGGGAACCGGCCTGGGACAGCCCCTGGGGGCCGGGCCGTCCGGGCTGGCACATCGAGTGTTCGGCCATGTCCATGCGCTACCTGGGAGAGACCCTGGACCTCCACGGCGGCGGCCAGGACCTGGTCTTCCCCCACCACGAAAACGAACTGGCCCAATCCGAAGCCGCCACCGGCAAACCCTTCGCCCGCTTCTGGCTCCATCACGGGCTGCTCACCATCGACCAGGAGAAGATGTCCAAGTCCCTGGGAAATTTTTTTACAGTGAAAGAGGTTCTGTCGAAATTCCCCGCGGAAGTGGTGCGCTTCTTCTTGACCAACGCCCATTACCGCAGCCCCCTGGACTTCTCCGACGCGGCCCTGGCGGAGTCGGAGACCGCGCTCCTGCGCCTCTACACCACCCTGGCCCATTTAGAAGAAGTTTTGGGCCGCTATCCGGACCTGGTCCTGCCCCCCACCATCGATTACTACCCTGAAAACCTCACCTTGGAGGAATGCGCCCGCCTCGGCTCCCTCCACAGCCGTCTGGTCAGCGCCCTGGATGACGACTTGAACACCGCCCAGGCCCTGGGCTACCTCTTTGATACCGTGCGCCTCCTCAACCGTCTCCTGGAAGAGCAGTGCTCCGACCCGGGGTATCTCTCCATCCTGTTCAACCTCTACCGGGGCATCAAGGACCTGGGCGCGGTCCTCAACCTGCTCCAGGCCAATCCCGCGGAGATGGTCAAATCCCTGCGCCAGAAACCCCTGGACCTGACCCTCAGCCCGGAAGAAATCGAACAACTCATCGCTGCCCGGGCCCAGGCCCGGAAAGACAAAGACTTCGCCAAAGCCGACAGCATCCGCAAAGAGCTGGTGGATAAAGGCATCTTGCTGGAGGATACCCCGCAAGGCACCATCTGGCGGGTGAAGTAAGGCAAGGATCAGGGGCCAGGGGTCAGGGACCACTGATCAGTTTTTTTCTAACTCTTAACCCCTGATTCCAACCCCTAACCTCATAAAAGGAGGTTCGCACATGCCCACATTCCTGATGTTCGGAAAGTATTCGGCCCAGGCCATTAAAGAGGCCAGCCCGGAGCGCACCCAAGCCGCAGAGGCTTTGATCAAGAAACTGGGTGGAGAAATCAAGGCGGCATATGCCTTGCTCGGGGAAACCGACCTGCTGGCGGTGGTCGAGCTGCCCAGCATTGAAGCCGCGGTCCAGGCTTCCGTGGCCTTGGGTAAAATGACCGGGATCGCCTTCACCACCTGCCCGGCCATCCCGATGGCGGAGTTCGATAAAATTATTGCTGCGGGTTAGGCAGGGACGATGGCGTGTTTTAACCCAAATCCTTTGCCCTCTCCTCCAACCTCCATCCTAAACTACCCTTAAGGGTCTGGGGGAGGGGGTTTGGGGCTACAAGCCCCTTGTCTCCTCCTTCAGCTATTCTCATATTCTCAAGGGATGGGGGATGCGAAAAAGGGCCCCCGGCGTTTTAGGCCTGGAAGACTATTATTATGCACTTAGGTTCGTAAGAATCTGCTTGATTTTTTATTCTTTCTCCTTCATAATTATACTTAATTCTGGCGGGCGGCCCGGCGGCCGACCCCTGAAAATATTCGGCAAGGGAGGTGGAACCTTGGTAAACCACCCAACCTTCCGCCTGAGGTTGTCCACCCAGTCCTGAAATTAACCATCTTTTAAAGTAGCTGTACCCATCCCTCGATTCGAACCCCGATTGTTCGCCTTAGCCAAACCCTAACCTCCGGCGGCAGAAGCTTTTGCCAACCTCCACATGGTCAGCCTCTAAACCTGGGCTGACGGGGATATTGTTTCCCCACATTTTCTCAAGGAGGTGCGTCATGCCCCAAATTCTCGTGGAAGCCCCCCGAGACATGGGTGTCGGCATCCGGCCCGCTTTGCTCCGGGATCTCCCCCGGATCCTGGAGATCGAGCGTCTGGCCTTCGGCGGGCAGTGGGATTATTTCCAGTTTAAGGCCTCCCTGGATGACGTCTTTCTCCTGGCCGTGTCCGCGGCCACCGGTGAAACCGTGGGTTTCCTGGTGGCCTGTTGCTGTGATATCGCCCGCCGGGGCATCATCCTCCGGGTGGCGGTCCAC
>JAQTXE010000189.1 GCA_028688935.1 Syntrophales bacterium | reverse complement strand
CGGCGGGGCGGTGGCCCTGGTGGCCTCCCTGACCCCCATTGAAAAACTGGCTTATATGTGCAATATCGGTACCCTTTTCGCCTTTTTCCTGGTTTGTACCGGGGTGCTGGTGCTCCGCTTCACCCGCCCGGATTTGACCCGGCCCTTCCGCTGCCCCGCAGGCAAAACCGTGGCCCTGCTCGGGTCCCTGATCTCCCTGGGATTGATGCTTTCCATGCCCGCCAGCTCCTGGTGGCGTCTGGGCCTGTGGCTGGCCAGCGGTTTGTTCATCTATTTTCTGTACGGGTGGTATTCCCGGCGGTTTGCGGCTGCTGATAATAATTAAGCAATTATACCGGTTGCCGAAAGTTTTTTCCGCCCCCCCCTCACCCTAACCCTCTCCCCCCGCCGGGGGGAGAGGGAATAAGAGGAAAGAACTTTTGGCAAATGCTATAATAAACCATACAAATAAAGGGAAACTGTATTTGCCACCATACCAGGGCGAACACCAGGTTCGCTCCTACGCAATAAATTGGGGATATTTTTGTCCAAGAAATATTAGTGGGAAGGAATTATGAGCTAGGTGAAATAGCGAACGCAGCCCGCCATACTGCTCACTGCTTACTGCTTACTGATCAATACTATTGGGGTATGGTCTGGTTCAACAGCACCCAGTAGGACCCCAGTTGGGCTATGGCCTGGGTGAAATCGTCCAATTCCAGGGGCTTGACAATGTAACTGTTGGCTCCCAAATGGTAGCACTCATCGATGTCGGTTTCTTGGGGGGAAGAGGTCAGAACCACCACGGGAATGGCCTGGGTGCGAACGTCGGTTTTAATGGCCCGCAATACTTCTAGACCGCTGACTTTGGGAAGTTTCAAGTCCAGGAAGATTACCTTCAGACTTTCCCGCAGGTCGGTCCCATTCTGTCCGGGTGGGAAAAGTATTGCCAGGGCTTCGGCGCCGTCTCGGGCTACTTTTACTTTGCCCCCCAGATTTTGTTTCTGCAAAGCCCTGAGGATCAATTCCACATCCTGGTGGTTATCTTCCACCAGCAGGATGTTTACCCTTCTATGACTCATGTCTGGCCCCCCACCGGAGTGTCGGTTTCTCCCTGCGCCTCTTCTTGGGGCAGGGTGAAGCAGAATTTGGCCCCTTCCCCCACCTTTCCTGCCGCCCAGACCCGGCCGCCGTGGCGCTGGATGATGCGCTGCACTATGGCCAGCCCCATGCCGGTGCCTTCGAACTCGCCTTCGGGATGCAGCCTTTGAAAGACCTCAAATAATTTGGGTACGTACTCCATTTCAAACCCGACGCCGTTGTCTTTAACCCAATAAATGTTTTCCCGGTCACTGACTTCACCGCCGATCTCAATAACCGCGTCTACTCGGGGCCTGGTGAACTTGAGGGCGTTGTCCAGGAGATTTTCCAGGACCTGGCGGAGCATGTCCCAGTCTCCCCGTCCCACAGGCAAGGAATTAAAAATGACTTTCAGGTCCCTTTCGGGCTCCTTTTTCCGGAGTTCGGCGAACACGGACCGGGCCAGGTCCTCCATATCCACGTCCCTGACCCGCAATTCCCGGCGGCCCAACCGGGACAGAGTCAGCAGATCGTCAATCAGGTTCCCCATCTTCTTGATATCTTTTTGAATGATATGGAGATACCTGATCCCTTCCGCATCCAGGTTCTTGCTGCTTTCCTCCAGCAATATCCGGGAAAAACCGCCGATGGCCCGCAAAGGGGCCCGCAGGTCGTGGGCCACGGTATAGCTGAAAGACTCCAACTCCTGGTAAGCAGCGTTGAGTTCCTGGACTCGCTTGTTCAGTTCCGCCGCCGCCTGTTTGAGCCTGTTGTCCCGCTCCTGAATGGCATCGGCCATGCGGTCGAAATCCTGGGCCAGCAGCCCCAATTCCCCGGAGCGGTAAGGGGGACCGGCCCTCACGGTCAAGTCGCCCGCAGCCAGTTGCTGGGTGACCCGCTCCAATCCTTTAAGGGGGCGGACTATGATGAAGCCGGAGCCGAACCAGGCTGCGGCTATGACCAACAGGGACACCAGACCCAGAATGATCAGGTTGCGTTTTAAGTTATGGGCAACGCTGGCAAAAGCCGCGGCCTGGGGGATACCCACCGCCACCTGGAGGTCCTGGAAAGGCGCAGAGAGCCGGGCGAACCCGAAGAGCCGGGGAACTCCGCTTATGACGCCCTCCGCAACGCCTTCCCCCTTGGAGATCATGGTCTTGATCAGGTCAATCTCTGGCAACTGCCGGCCGATATATTTCTGAGGATCGGGATAACGGAACATAACCTTACCCCGGCGGTCAACCATTAATAAGATGGAGTATTTCGGCAGATTGGCTTGCATGATGAATCGTCCCAGCCACTCCAGATCGAGCCCGCTGGCCAAGACGGCCATAACCTTACCGGTTTGATCATGGACGGGGAAGGCCAGGGGCAGGCTATACCTGCCGGTGATTCTCCCCGACAAAGGCGCGCCGATGACCATATCCCGATTCCTCATCACCTCCTTAAACCAGGGCTGGTCCCCCACATTTATCGCCTTCGAACTCCGAGGAGCGCTGGCAAAAATATCGCCGTAGGGATATGCCGCCAGCAAGGACAGAAAGTGCTCATGATTTTCAATCACCCGGTTAAACAGCAGATTACAGGCTGCCGGGTTCTTCTGCAAGACCTGGGGTAATTGGGCTAGGGTTTGAAAAAGCTGACTTGCGCTCTGAAACAGGGTCTCTTGGATCTTGGCCACGTTCCGGGCCACCATAATGGCGTCCCGCTGCACTTCTCTGATCGCCTCTTTCCGTTGTTCCAGGTAAGAATAAAAGGTCAATCCCAGCAAGGGGAAAATAGCCAGGAGCACCAAGGCAATGGCCCGCACCCTCAGGCTGCCAAAGAAAATGCGGCTTTGAGGTTTGTTATTAACCGAGTTCACGGGCGCCAGCTCTTGGTTAGATACTGCAACTACTACAGATTTCTTTCTCCCAGGGGCTTGGCCCCCTGGGATTGATCCCCAATCTTATTATCTATACCAATTTACTAGAAAATGCCGCAAATTTATTTCCTTTCTCCAACGCCCGGAAAGGTAAGGGCTGAGAGGTTCAATCCTTTTGCAAATCCACCAGATTGAAAACCGCCTCCACCTGGGGGGCCACTGCGGCCACCGCCTCCCGGCCCCCTTCGCCCCGGTCCACCAAGATCAGGACCTTAACAACTTGCAGCCCGAATTCCCGGGCCGCGTTAATGGCCTTCAAAGTGGAGCCGCCGGTGGTAATCACATCCTCTACGATTACCACCCGTTCTCCCGGCTTGACGTCCCCCACCACCAAGCCGCCGGTGCCGTGCCCCTTGGCCTCTTTGCGTACGGAAAAGGCGTTGAGGGGTTTCCCTTTTAAGTAACTGGTAAGAGCCACCGCGTGGGCGATGGGATCCGCGCCCATGGTCAAGCCGCCGATGGCCTGGATATTGAGGTCTTGCACCAGGTCAAAGACTATCTCGCCGATTAACGCCAAACCCTGGGCATTGTGGGTCACGGGCCGGCAGTCCACATAATAGGGACTTTCCCGTCCCGAAGCCAGTTTGAACAGCTTGTCGGGGCTGTAACGATAGGACTTTTCTTTTAGAAGTTTGAGAAGCTCACGTCTTTTTTCATCCATGGTCGGGTCTCTTTTCCAGGTTTCAGGGGCCATGCCAAAATTTATGGGCCAGGTGCAGTTGCCGGATAATCCGGACCAGGACCCACAGGCCCGCGCCCCCGATCAGGACCGCCAGGACCTTTTCGTAAAACGGCGTTCCGGCCTTGAACAGCATACTGGCCCCCAGCCCGGCGCACACCCCGCCGCAAGCCAGGTCCCAGCCGATCCTGCCCCAGAAGAGCTTGCCGCACTGGTCGCAAAAACCCCAGGTGGCCGTCTCCGATTCACAATAGACACAGTATTTCTTGGGGGTCTCCGGGGACGGCTCCTCCCCTCCGGAGAGCAGTCTTTCCCTGACCAGATCAGAAAACTTCGGCTTTTCCTCCGCCATCCTTTTTCTCCGGAAACTAGGGCAACCCGCGGGTTTTGACCAGATTCAAGTAGTCGGTGATCGCGTCCTTGGTGGAGTTGAACGGGATCTCCATCCAGGGAATTTCCGCCGGGCCAAAGACCCGGGCTTCCAGAGTCTCATCCCCCGCGGTCAACTCCCCGGCCAGATGCCGGGTGATATAGGCCGCCACCACGGTCCGGCTCTGCTCGTAGGAATAGATATTGAGGAGCCGCACTACTTCCACCTGCAGCCGCGTCTCTTCCAGGGTCTCCCGGACCACCGCCTGCTCCAGGGTCTCGCCCACATCCACGAACCCCCCGGGGACCACCCAGAGGCCGTATCCCGGGTCGATGGCCCGCCGCACCAGAACCAGGCCGCCGTTAAGGGGCACCAAACCGATAACCGCCAGCTTGGGGTCAATATAAAAGACAAAGCCGCAGGCCTGGCAGACCAACCGGGGGGGCTCGCCTGGCTTAAGGAGGCGCTCCTCCAGTTCCCCGCCACATTGAGGGCAATATCTATAGGTTTCGGCGCCGGGCAGGTGCATATCAGTGATAGCTCCGGCCCCCGGGCTTCATGGCTGCGTCTCTTTGCCGGGGTCCCGCCAGTCCGTGGGCGGTCAAGTAGGTAAAGATCAAGTCCGCGGCCAGCCGGTTGCCGGCTTCATTCCAATGGCTGTCCTGGAGTTTGTACAAGGTCTGGGACGCGCCCAGCTTCTGGAACGGCGCCAGCAGATCCAGGCAATGGAGCCGGTGCTGCCGGCAGAAATCCGCGATGAGCTTATGGGGATAGCTCAGATCGAAGTCATCCGCCCGCAGTTGATAAGCTTGATAGATATCCTGCCGCAACTTCCGGTCTACCTGAAACTGGTCCGGAAAGATGGCAATCACCAGGGGCACCTTCCTGTGGGCACACCATTTTTGCATTTTCAACAAGATGGCGGCGTCTTTCGGCCACATCTCCGCCAACCTGGCTTGTTTATCTTTTTCAAAGACCCATATCCTGTTTTTTTCTATCTCCAAGTAACCCTGGTGAGAAAAGCTCCCCTCCGGGGCCCCCTTGGCTGTTTTTTCCTCGGCGGTTCTCCTCCGTGCTTCCGTGGCGACGATCAATTTGCCTTTGACTAATTTATATACCCAAAAATTGCTGAGTTTCCGATAACCCCACCAGCGCCGCACCGGGTCCCGGGGCTCGTGGATGTAAGGTCCTAGATGCATGATAAATTCAGATTCCTCAAAGTCATTACCCACAAAGAAACCCACCACTACCACATCCGGTTTCCATCTATCGCCGAATTTTTTTAATATATACCAATAATAACCAGGACCTATCCCTGGCACGCCGGCGTCGACTACTTCAGTGTTCTCATAACCCGCGGCTTTTAAGGCCCGGGATAAATAATTATGGTAATTCTTATTTAGCCGATAGTCGGAGACCGCAAAGGAATCGCCCAACCCCAGGATGCGGAAGGCTCCAGGCGGCTTAATAAAGCTGCTTTGGTCCAGATTTCCCTGGTCCTGATAATCACTAAGCTCCCCCACAAAGCTATATCTTATATCCAAAAACGACGGTTTCACTAAATGTAAATAGACTTCCACAATAACAATTAGAATAATTATCGATGATAGCACCACTAATATATTTGTCAGGTAAGATTTTAGCTTATTTTTGTAAAGTTCTGGATTTATGTATGCTAATAATCCGCAGACCCCTAAGATAAGGAGCATGATAAAAAAAACATAACTGCTGAGAAATAGAGATAATACTAATAAGATAATAATAAGGATAAGCATAACAGTGTCAATAGATGTTGCGGGTATCCGCGTTTTTTTTAATCCAGCTTAAAAGGGGCCGGAGTAAAGGTCACCAGGAAGACCAGGATGGTGATTACCCCCAAAATTTTCCGCCGCCGGTCCAAGGGCACCCAGTCATAAGCCGGCGGGGGATGCCGCAGGCCCAAGAAATAAAGGAGCACCGCCCAGACCAGCCATCCTTGCCAGAAAAAAAAGCCGTTGGCCACCAACAACAGCAGAGAGCCCCAGGAAATCATCTGATGGTAAGCCGGAAAGAGGGCATAGGCGACATGGCCGCCATCCAACTGCCCCACCGGGATGAGGTTGAGCGCGGTGACCAGCAGGCCGATCCAGCCGGCAAAGGCCACCGGGTGCAGTAAAATTTGCTGGTCCGGGGAGAGATGGCCGAACACCAGGTAACTCAGGAATTGGAACAAGAGGGGCTCGCCCAGAACGAGACCCTCGCCCACTCCTCCGGGCATCACCTTGAGCGTGGACAGGCTCAGCCCCACCAGGATAACGGGAATGGACACCAACACGCCGGTCAAAGGACCGGCGCAACCCACGTCCAGCAAGGCCCTCTTGTCCTGGATGGGAGAGCGGATGCGGATAAAGGCCCCGAAAGTGCCGACGATGAAGGGAAAAGGCGGGGCCGGAATGAAGTACGGCAGGGTGACATTCAGATGATGCCGCCGGGACATGAGATAGTGGCCCATTTCATGAGTGCCCAGGATCAGGAGCAAAGTAAAGGAGAAGGGAATCCCCTTATAGAGGTCATAGGGATGGGTGAAGGGGTTCACCCCCTGCTGCAAGGCGCCGGCGGTGATGGTGGTGGCCACGGTGGCCAGAAAGAGAATGAGGTGTAAAAAGATCCGGGTGGGAGGCGGCTCTTTGACGGGCAGGGGCTGCCGCTCATACCCCCAGACCCGATCCGCGTCGCTGGGTTCATAGAAAGGTTGTCTTTCCTCCGGCCTCATTTCCGCTTAACTCCAGCCTTTAACGCGCCGATCTCCTCCGGCGTGAGGACCCGGTGGGCTCCCCGGGGCAGGCGCCCCAGCCTTAAGGGACCGAAGGCAATGCGCTTCAGCTTGAGCACCGGGTGCCCCACCTGGGCCAGGAGGCGCTTGAGCAGATGGTAGCGGCCTTCCCAGACCGTGATCTCCAGCACGGTCTTTTCCGCGGCTTGCTTACGTACCGCCACGGCCGCGGGCACCTCCCGGTGGTCCACCAGCACCCCGTCGGCCAGGGCCCGCAAGGTATCCCGGCTCACCTCCCCGGCCACGGTCACCCGGTAGGTGCGGGGCACCTGGTACCGGGGGTGAGTCAGGTGCTGGGCCAACTCCCCGTCATTAGTAAGAAGCAGCAAGCCGGTGGCGTCATAGTCCAGACGGCCCACCGGATAGAGTCGGGGCCCCTTTTCTCCCAAAAGATCGGTGACCACCCGCCGGGCCTGGGGGTCCTTGGTGGTGGACAGATAACCGTACGGTTTGTGCAGCATCACGGTGACCAGGGATTCCGGCCGCACCTTCCGGCCGTCCACCTTGACCACGTCTTTCTCCGGGTCGATCTTCAGGCCCAACTCCCGGACCACTTTGCCGTTCACCCACACCCGCCCGGCCTGGATCCATTCCTCCGCGGCCCGCCGGGAGGCCACGCCTGTCCTTGATAGAAACTTTTGCAGACGTTCTAGAGGCATGGGGCGGTAAGTGGGGGGGAGAGTAAGTAATAAATTATAAGTTATAAGTTATAAGTTATAAGTTATAAGTTATAAGTGAAAAAAGTGATTCGATGAGCCTGCCATCACTAGTCACTGATTAATGATTACTTATTACTTATTACTCTAACTCCCACCTCACCTATCTCCATAACTGAACCGCTTGATTAAATCCGATAATTTCCCGCACTTCCGCCATGGTGCGCCGGGCTTCTTCTCTGGCTTTTTTGTTACCTTCCTCCAGGATATCCAGCACTTCATCCGGATGGGCCTCGTAGTAGCGCCGCCGCTCCTGGATGGGAGCCAGGTTGGCCAGCAGGGCCTCGGCCAGGAGCTTTTTGCAATCCACGCATCCCAATTGGGCGGCCCGGCACTCTTGGGTAATTTCTTCCAGGCGCTCCCGGGGTAAGTTAAGGCGGTGAAAAGGAAAAGCCAGGCAGCGGTCCGGCTCCCCCGGGTCTTTTTTAAAGGGCCGCTGGGTATCCGTAGTCATCTGCCGCACTTTTTGGGCAATGGTTTCTATGGGGTCGCTCATGTAGAT